>JARIEX010000005.1 GCA_031127095.1 Gemmatimonadota bacterium | reverse complement strand
GCGCCGACGTCCGCTCAGCCGTGCGGCTACCGCCAGATCTCCTCGGCGCGAACCGGTCCCTCGGCCGACGGGACCTGCACCCAGTTGGCGTCGTTCAGATCGGAGCCGGGAACTGCACCCGGTCCCAATGCCCCCGATGTCGTGATTGCGTTCCAGTCGGGCGGCGCAACGCCCAGGAGATGGCGCACGAAGTAGTCGTTGCGCACCCGACTGCCGTACGCGCCGCCGCTGCCGTGGCCGGCCCCCGGCAGGAACAGAAAATCGTACTGCTTGTCCGCCTTCACCAGCGCATTGATCACCTGCATGGTGCTTTGCGGATCGACGTTGGTGTCCAACTCACCGACGACGAGCAACAGCCGCCCCTGCAGCTTTCCCGCGTGCTCGACATTGGACGAGGCGGCATACTCGGGACCCACCGGGTAGCCCATCCACTGCTCGTTCCACGAAATCTTGTCCATGCGATTGTCGTGACAGCCCACGGCGGACACGGCGACTTTGTAGAACTCCGGATGAAACAGCAGCGCACCGGTGGAGTTCTGTCCGCCCGCCGACGTGCCGTAGATGCCGACGCGCGTGGTGTCGTACGACGCGTACTTGGCCGCCACGGCCCGATGCCACAGGATACGATCGGGGAATCCGGCGTCGGCGATGTTTTTCCACGCCACATCGTGAAAGGCTTTCGAGCGCTGCGCCGTGCCCATCCCATCGATCTGCACCACGATAAAGCCCAGTTCGGCCAACGCCTGCATACCACCCTGCGCACTGAACGCCTTGGGCACGAAGTGATCGTGCGGGCCGGCGTAGATGTTCTCGATGACCGGATAGGCACGGCGGGGATCGAAGCGGGAAGGACGGATAATGATGCCCCAGATGTCGGTGACACCGTCCCGTCCTTTCGCCGAGAAGACCTCCGGACGGCGCCACCCCGACTGCTCAGCGACGGTGACATCGGTGCGTTCCAGTTCCGCGATGATCGAGCGATCACTCGCCCGATGCAGCTCCATGACGGGCGGCATATCCACGCGCGACCACGTGTCGACGTAGTACTCGCGATCCGGCGACCAACTGACGGTGTGCGTGCCATCCCCCTGCGTCAGGGCGACCAATCCAGTGCCGTCGAAATTGATCCGATAGGCGTGCACGAGGTACGGGTCTTTGCCTCGATACATCCCGCTCGCACGGAAATAGATCTGCCGTTTGGCCACGTCCACCGTGTCCACACCACGCACCACCCACTCGCCTGTGGTGACCTGATTCTTGACGCGTCCCGACGTGCCATCATACAGCCAGAGGTGTTTCCATCCGTCGCGTTCGGACATCCACAGGATCTCGGCGCCATCATTGATATCCTGCCGCCACACCGTGGAGTAGTTGCTCACGAACGTGGCTTCACGCTCGTCGATCACGATGCGCGCCACTCCCGTGGTCACGTGCATCTCCAGCAGCTGATACCGCTGATGGCCACGTTCATTGTACTCGAACGTGAACGCGCGGCTGTCGGCGCGCCACTGCGGTCGACGCAGGTCGTACGCCTGGGGGATCAGCGCGGGGTCGAGGCGGAACTGCGTTCTGCCCGCGACCGTGAAGATTGAGGGCACCTGTCGGTCGCGGGGATCTCCGGGCTTCTCGTACAAACGCGTCGTGAGCTTCGGTTGCACCTGATCGGTGGGCGATGATTCGATATACGGAATCATGCGACGATAGCCAGGGCGCACGCGGAAGGCGGCGATCTTTCGGGAATCTGGCGACCAACGGATCGAACTGAGCGTATATGCATCGCCTTCGATCCCGTCGTAACTCAGGATCACCGGCTCGGTGGAGCCGACCGCCCGCACGACAAGATTGTGGTTGACGATGAACGCGTCCTGCGTGCCATCCGGGGAGCGAACGGGTGCTGTGGCGTTGCCATTTCGTGCACCGTCCCCGCCGGCGCGCGCAACGTTCGCCGTGGTCGCGACGCCGGTGCGCGCGCACGTGTACGCCACGAGATCGCAGCGATAGGCGCTCGAATCGCGGTTGAACGTGATCGACCCGACATCGGTCGCGACCGTGAACATCGTCGCGGGCGTCGTGAACGGCAGCGTGAGCGCGGTGACCGTCGTCCCAAGGATGGTCGACAGCGCAGCGGCCAGCCGCGCGTGATCGAACAACGGCGACTTCACTGCCGTGGCCGCGTCCACGTGCGTGAACTGACTGCCCCCGGTCACCGTGGTGCGATACCAGAAGCGCGTGGTGCGGCCGATCCACTCGGGGGCCGTGGGCATGCCGACAAAGCGCGCATTCAGACGCGTGGCGATGGAATCGGCGCGCCGGTAATCGGCGAGGGTCCCCTGACCGAACGCAGAGGCCATCGGTAGTGCGCAGAGCGCAATGGCGATACGAAGGTGGTGCGTACGCATGTGGGGGATCCCGTTGAGGAAGCGCCTTGGCGGTCGTCGGGAAAGATAGTGGTCGAGCGGCGTCCTCGCGATGACCGCCGAGCGATGTGCACCGGCGGCGGCGTGGGGGCGCCAGGTCCTCGTCGAAGCGTTCGAACCGGGTTCGAGGCTTCGTGCCAACGGCCTACCTGATCCTGGCGCCCTGTCGCACACGCGCCCCTGGCCGGCGCGGCGAGGTGTGGCTCCGGTCGCCAACGATACGAGGAGGACCCGGACACCGACACCTCCAGCACGCGGCGACGCTTACGCGCGCATCTTGGTGAAGCACCCGCAGCAGAAGCCCGCGTTCGACGACCTACCGGCCGTGCACGCGACTGTCAGTCGGCATCTCACCGACATTCAGGACTGGAGCCGCCGAGGCGTCGCGGCGGTCCGCGAAGAAGGTCCGCAGCAGCTGCGCGCTGTCGTCCGCCAGCAGGCCGCCGCGCACCTCGGGGCGGTGATTGAGGCGCGCGTGGCGCACGAGATCCCCCACCGAGCCGCACATCCCCGCCTTGTCGTCCCACGCGCCGAATACGAGGCTCCCCACGCGCGCGAGCACGATCGCGCCGGCGCACATGGCGCACGGCTCGAGGGTAACCACGAGCGTACAATCGGAGAGCCGCGCTTCACCGAGGAGCGCCGCGGCGGCGCGCAGCGCGAGCAACTCGGCGTGTGACGTGCCGTCGTGATCGCGCACCATGCGGTTCTGGGCCCGGGCCACAATGGTGGTGCCGCGCAGAACCACCGCACCGACCGGCACCTCCCCAGCCAGCGCCGCCTCACGCGCCTCCTCGAGGGCGGCACGCATCGCGTCTGCCACGCCGGGGGCCGGCGGGGACGCGGAGCCGGCACCAGACGACGGCGCGCGGCTCAACCGGCCATGCCCGCGAGAGCACCATCGAACGCGGCCTGCGCCGCCGCATCAGTGGCGTCGCCGTGCCGGAACACCAACGTGCCCGTGCCCTCCTCGAGGTCGGCCACGATGGTGTCGCCCTCTTTGAACGTGCCTTCGAGCACGGCCATCGCGAGCGGATTCTGGAGCATGCGCTGCACCGCGCGCTTGAGCGGGCGCGCCCCGAACACCGGATCGTACCCTTCATCGGCCAGGCGTGCCCGCGCCGTGTCGGTGAGCCGGATGGTGAGTTTGCGATCGGCAAGCAGCGTGCGCAGGTGCCCGAGCTGCAGGTCGACGATGCGGTCGATTTCCCCGCGGCCGAGCGGATGAAACACCACGATGTCGTCGATACGGTTGAGGAACTCCGGCTTGAAGACGCCGCGCAGCGCCATCAGCACCTCCTGCTCGACCGTGGCCCAGCCGGTGTCCGCGCTCTGCCCGCGCTCGAGAATCATCTGACTGCCCACGTTGGACGTCATGATGACCACGGCGTTCCGGAAGTCCACCGTCCGCCCCTGGGCGTCGGTGAGCCGTCCGTCGTCGAGCAGTTGCAGCAGGATGTTGAACACATCGGGATGCGCCTTCTCGATTTCGTCGAACAGGATGACCGAGTACGGACGGCGCCGCACGGCTTCGGTGAGTTGCCCGCCTTCTTCGTAGCCCACGTACCCCGGGGGCGCACCGATCAGGCGCGCCACGGCGTGCTTCTCCATGTACTCCGACATGTCGATGCGGACCATCGCGTGTTCGTCGTCGAAGAGGAACTCGGCGAGTGCCTTGGCCGTCTCCGTCTTGCCCACGCCCGTGGGCCCGAGGAAGATGAACGACCCGATCGGACGATTGGGATCCTGCAGCCCGGCGCGCGACCGACGCACCGCGTTGGCCACCGCCCGCACTGCCTCGCGCTGCCCGATCACCCGCGTGGCGAGGACGTCCTCGAGCTTCGTGAGGCGCTCCCGCTCACTCTCGAGCATGCGGGACACGGGGATTCCCGTCCAGCGCGCCACGACATCGGCGACGTCGTCAGCCCCCACTTCCTCCTTCAGGAACTGCGGTCGTCCGTTCTGGCTGCCCAGCTTTCCCTCGGCCACCTTCATGTCGCGCTCGAGCTGTGGAATGCGCCCGTAGGTGATTTCGGCCGCCTGCGCCAGATCACCGGTGCGGGTGGCCTGCTCGGCCTGGAAGCGGGCCGTTTCGATGTCCTGCTTGATGCGCCCCACGGCGCCGAGGGTGTCCTTCTCCTGCTGCCACTGCGCACGCATGCCGGTGGCGCGCTCCTTGAGATCGGCGAGCTCGCCTTCGAGATTGCCGCGCCGTTCCACCGAGGCGGGATCCGTTTCCTTGCGCAGCGCCTGCTTTTCGATTTCGAGCTGCACGATGCGGCGCTCGACCTCGTCGATCTCCTGCGGTACGGAATCGATTTCGATACGCAGCCGCGACGAGGCTTCGTCGATGAGATCGATGGCCTTGTCGGGGAGGAAGCGATCGCCGATGTAGCGGTTGGACAGGGTGGCAGCCGCGACCACGGCACCATCGGTGATACGCACGCCGTGGTGGGCTTCGTAGCGCTCCTTGAGGCCACGCAGGATGGCGATGGTGCTTTCCACGCTAGGCTCGCCCACGAACACGGGCTGAAAGCGCCGCTCGAGGGCGGCATCTTTCTCGACGTGCTTCCGATATTCGTCGAGCGTGGTGGCGCCGACCACGCGCAGTTCGCCGCGCGCCAGCATGGGCTTGAGCATGTTGCCGGCGTCCATGCTCCCTTCGGCCTTGCCGGCCCCGACGAGCGTATGCAGCTCGTCGATGAACATGACATACAGGCCGTCGGCGCTGGTGATCTCCTTGAGCACGGCCTTGAGGCGCTCCTCGAATTCGCCGCGGAACTTCGCGCCGGCGATGAGGGCGCCGAGGTCGAGCGAGACGAGCCGCTTGTTGCGCAGCCCTTCGGGCACGTCGCCGCTGACGATGCGCTGCGCGAGCCCTTCGGCGATGGCGGTCTTGCCAACGCCGGGCTCACCGATGAGGACCGGGTTGTTCTTGGTGCGGCGCGAGAGCACCTGAATCACACGACGGATCTCCTCGTCGCGCCCGATCACGGGATCGAGCTTGCCCTTGCGGGCCGCGTCGGTGAGGTCGCGCGTGAACTTCTGGAGCGCCTGATACTGCCCCTCAGGGGACTGGTCGGTAACGGTGTGCGCGCCACGGACGAGCTTGAGCGCATCGAGCAGCGCCTGCTTGTGCGCGCCGACCGTGGCGAGGATGCGGCTGCTGTCGGTGCCTTTGGCGTCGGAGAGCGCGAGCAGCAGGTGCTCGGTGGAGACGTATTCGTCGCCGAGGGCCTTGGCGTCCTTCTCCGCCGCATCGACGACCTGCGTGAGTTCACGGCTGAAGGTGGGCTGGGCGTCGCTCTGCTTGGCGTAGCGCGCGGCCTCCTGCTCGGCGGCGGCGCGGACGCTGGCGACGTTGGCACCGACCCGCTGCAGCACCGGGACGACGATGCCATCGTCCTGGGCCAGCAACGCCAGCAGGAGATGCAGATCGTAGACAAGCGGATTGCCGGCCTTGCGCGCCAGCGCGACGGCTTCGTTGAGCGCCTCAGCGCTCTTCACGGTCAGACGGTCAGGATTGATCATGGCCTTCAGTAAGGGCAATCACGGTGCCGGACTTCTGCTGCCAATACTGCAGTGACCGGCGTCAGGTTTCGAGCGGGGAAAGCCCGACGGGGTGTGATCTCCGCCACCACAGCAGGTCGTGGATACAAAATGGCGCACCGGGTCCGTCCACCCGGTGCGCCATCGTGAGTTTTCTACTGTTGGGTCTCGTGGTGCTCGTCTACTCCCAGCTTACTTCACCACGATCATCTTTTTCACCAGCGGCACGCCATCCACTTCGAGGCGATACAGATACACGCCTGAAGCGGCCTCCCGCCCGGTTGCTTGGACCTTGCCGTCCCAATAGGCGACGAATTCACCACACGGAACGGATAGTTTTTCCAGCGGTTGACCTCCGGCCACCCCTCCGGTTCCGCCCTGCAACACCGGCGTCCCAACCACCTGCATGATCATGTTGTAGATCTTCAGGCTGACGCGGTACTGCCGACCGGGTTCGGTACAGTTGGGTGCATCACCCACACTGAACGGGATGCGAGTCTCTGGATTGAACGGATTCGGATAATTCTGTCCGAGCGTCGCACCGTTGCGGCGGGCTTTGGTATCCTGCGCCGCCGCGACTCGTGGCATGAATGCGCTGAGAGCGAGCACAAGACCCAGTGCTCCCCACACACGTTTCATGTTGCTTCTCCGACTGACGAATCAGGGTTGTGAGTCGAAGTCTCCAGGTAGAAGGGTGATTGGCAGCCTGCGGATCAGGCTCCTCTGAAGCTAGGACGCGCGGCGGAGGCCGTCAAGCAACATTCCCGCGGCCTGGGCGCCTGTGGGGCGGCCACACTGGCAGCCGAGTCCGCTACCAGTGGCCCTGCTCCCAAACCAGATAAGCGCGCAACTCCCGGTTGTCCGGGAGGTGCTGGGCGATGAACTCGCGCAGCAGCCGCTGGTGGGCCCGGGCCACGACGGCCTCGAGGACCGGCGACCCGCCGTCCATCCAGTCGGCAATGACCCGTCGGGCGTCGGCCGGTAAGCGGCGCCCGCCGGGAAACCGTCTGGCACAGCCCGCGCAGAGCACCCCGCCGGCGGCGTGACTGAACCGCGTGTCCTCGCCGGGATCGATCGCCGCATGGCACTCCACGCACGCCTCGATACCGGGCATGAACCCCACGTCGCCCACCAGCCGCCAGAAGACGCCCAGGGTAAGGGGCACCGTGTCCGCCCCCGACGCGGTGGCGATGGCATCCAATCCGGCGGCGATCCCGTCGTAGACCTTGGGGGCGGCCTCGTCGTGGACCACGCGCATGACGCACTCCACCAGGGCGCTAGCGGCCGTGAACCGGCCCAGATCGGCGGCCAGCCCCGGGCGGGAGCGCGTGACGTCGAAGCCGGCGAGCGTGTGCAGATCGCGACCGGCCTTGAGCTGGATCTGCGCCTGCCCCTCGGCGAACAGGTCCAGCCCGCTGCCAAACCGTTTCTTGGAGGAGCGGGCCCCGCGCGCCACGACCGACAGCACGCCGGCCTCCCGCGTGGCCAGGCGGACGATCCGCGAGGACTCGAGGTACGGCACGGCGTGGAGGACGATCGCGTCAGTGACGATCAGGGACATGCGCGCCGGGGCATGACTGGAGCATAGCGACCGCGCGGCGGCTAGGGGCGGATGGCCAGATCGACGCCGCCCTGATTGGCGGCCACGCGCCGCACTTCGGTACCGGACGGACTGAACACCAGCAGCGAGGTCACCGAGCCCGTGCCGTTCTGGATGCAGTGCACCCGGCCGAGGGCGTCGGCCTGCGCGCTGCCGCAGGTGACCGGGGCGCCGGTGGCGCCGGTGAGCGTGATCCAGTCGGCGGTGGCCGAGGAGACGAAACTTAGGTCGCCGGGGCGCACCTTGACGATCCGGTTCGTAAAGGTGGCCAGATCCTGATAGAGCGACACGTACAAAAAGCCATCGAGGCCCAGCTTGGCGCCAGCGCCGTAGCTGTTGGCCGGCATGGCCTTGGTGAGCAGCACGCGCTTACCACGCAGATCGACCTTGGCCAGCCGCCCGCTCGCGATAAGCGCGTAGGGGAAGGACGCGAAGTTCGCGTCGCCACCGGCGCTGATGTAGGCGACGTCGCCGTCCACGATGGCCGTCGCGCCGGAGCCGCGCAGTCCGGTGAGGACGATCGTATCGCGCGTCGTGCCCGTGGTGGGCACGCGGATGAGGCGAACATCCCCCTGCACGGCGTAGTTCACGCGGCAGTTGGCGTTGGCGTCCACGATCCACGTGGCGTTGTCGAACTGGAACAGATCGGTGGGGCACGTGCCGGCGTTCGTAATACGGGTGCTGGTCGCCGTACCGGCGCCGCTGACGCTGACCAGTGCGATGCTGCCCGAATCGCGCAGCGCCGCGCCGATCAGTGTTTGGCCGCCGCTCCCGACCAGCAGCCGCGCGCGCGACGGATTGCTGCGCGCGGGGAGCTGAATCTTCCGGGTGGTGGAGGTGCGCACATCGGTGACGTAGAGCAGATCGCCGGCGGCGCGGCTCGAGACGGTGAGCACCGTGTCGCGGAGGAGCGAGAAGCCCCCGGCGTCGAATTCGGTGGCCGGGGCGAGCGGCAGCTTGGTGCTGGCGCTGCCGGTGTCGCCGAGGAAGGTGAGGCCGGGCTGAATGTAGCCGTCGAGGACGATGATGCCGCGCGGCGGCTGCGGTGTGCTGTTCACGACGCTGTCGTCGCCGCACGCCGCGAGGGCGGCCACGGCAACGGCGGCGAGGGCGAAGGAACGGAGGGAGTCGGTGCGCGAACGGGTGCGGGACTGCGGGGTCATCAGGGGGAGTGTTGCAGGGTGAGCGCCACCGCCCAGGAACGCCCGGGCGAGGGAAAACCGCGAACCGACTGCCAGGCCACGTTGGTCGCGTTCTCCATGGAGAGCGCGAGCAGCGCGTCGGCCTGCGGCCACGGCCAGTGCGGCACCGACCGGAGTCGCTGCGCAAGGGTGAGATCGATGAGCGAGACGGCGGGGAGTTCGAAGTCGGGCGAACGCGGGCCGGCGGTGTACGGACGCGCGCCCATCGCGCGCCACACGAGCGCGACCTGCGGGACCCACGCTTGGGCGAGCGGATGCAGCTGCAGCTGCACGCCACCCGACTGCCGTGGGACGTACGGCGTGGGGATGTGCAGCCCGCCGGTGTGCAGCTGCGCGTGGTAGGTGGTGAGCCAGCCGCTGGCCGTGGCCACACGGCCCACGAGCGTGGCGCGCGATTCGACGCCGCGCAGCCGTTCGATGCCCACGTTGGCGGGGCTCCAGCCGAAGTTGCCGGGGAACCACACGATCGCATCGCGTGTGTCGCGCGCGACCAGCGCCCCCTCGACCTGGGCCGCGATACCACCGACGCGCGTCGTGAGGCGCAGGCCCGTTGCGGCGTCGACGCCGACGCGTTCGGGGGCGAGCGCGCGCACGAACAGCCGCTGCGGTGACGAGAAGTAGAGGTCGTACAGTGTGGGGACGCGCACCGCATTCGCGACGCGCGCGACGAGGGTGACGGCGGTGCGATCCCCCACGCGCGCGAGTCGGCGTTCAGCGCCGAGCGATGCCGTGGGGAGCGCGCCGCTGCTTTCGATAAGATCGACCCGGGCCCCGAGGTCGATCCACCACGGCGCGTCGGTGTCGAGTGATGGCGATGCTGCTGTGGAGGCGGATGTGGAGGCGGATGCCGCGGCCGGCCGCCAGCTGCGCGCCACGGTGCCGAAGGCGCGACGGCGGCGCTGCAGGATGCCACCGGCGGCCACGAGCTGATCGACGCCGCCCCCGAGCCGCCATGCCACGCCGCGTGCCGCACCGTGTGCCACGCCGCGCCACTCGGCGTCGCTGGCCCATGCCGTGGCGCGTGTGTCGAGCGCGGGGCGCGTGGGATCGCGGTATTGCAGCTGCAACCGCCGCGTCCCGCCGATGACCGTGGTGCCGCGCACCTGCCACTGCCCGCGAATCAACAGGCGGTCGGTGCGGGCGCGATCGGCGTCGTAGGTGCGCACGTTGGCGGCGCCCACCATGCCGCGCTCGCCGCTCGAGGCGAGCACCGCGAGCTGCGCGCGCTGGCCGATCACGCCCAGCGACAGCGCGGCGCGCTGCTCGTCGTTGTTCACGCGCACTTCACGCACCGCCGACTCGCCGGCGGTGTTCACAAAGGCGAAATCGTTGGCGGCGCGCCGCACCGACGCACTGGCGTGCCACACGGCTCCGCCGGTGGCCACGTACCACGCCCCTTCCAGCTGCTGCTGCCCGAAGGCCGCCGCACGCACCGACAGCACGCGCTGCGCGGAGGTGGTGAGTGCCAGCACGCCGCCGGTGGCACCGCTGCCGGTGCCCACCGGATCGGCGCCGAGGGCGACGGTGGCCGACTGCACGCCCGCCAGCGGCAGGTCGGAGACATCAGCGATGCCGGTGGCCGGATCGTTGAGCGGCATGCCGTCGAGCGTGATCGCGACCTGCTCGCGACGCGCCCCACGCAGCGAGAGCCCGGTTTCCCCGCGGGCCGAGCGCAGCGTGGCGTAGGGCAGCAGCGCGAGCAGTGCGTTGACCGACGACGCGCCGGCCAGTCTGGCATCACGCGTGGACAGCGTGACGGTGGTGCGTCCCGCACCGGCCACGCTGTCGGCGGCGCGCGCAGCCTTCACGCGTGTGGTGTCGAGCGACGCAGGAGCGGCGCGACCCACGGGCGGCTGTGCCGATGAGAGCGACGCCGAGAGCGATGCCGCGAGTGACCCGACGAGGAGCAGCGCGAGGCCCGTCACGGCGTACGTCGCGCCCGCCCGCGCAACGGGAGCAGCGCCGGCGCGCCGACGGCGGGATCGCGCGTGACCACCAACGGCCAGTCGTACACGCGCTCGAGAATCTCGCCGCGCATGACAGCATCGGCATCACCGGCCGCGGCCACGGTACCGCGGTGCAACAGCACGATGTGCGCCGCGAAGCGCGCCACGAGGTTGAGCTGATGGCTCACGAGCAGCACCGTCTGTCCCTGCTGCGCGAGCGCGTCGAGCAGTTCGAAGACGGCCATTTCGTGCGCGATGTCGAGGAACGTGGTGGGTTCATCGAGCACGAGCACGGGCGCGGCCTGCGCCAGCGCGCGCGCGATGCGCACCCGCTGCCACTCGCCGCCGGAGAGCGTGTCGGTGCGCCGGTGCATGGCGTCGGTGATGCCAGCGCGCTCGAGAGCGTACTGCACCGCGTCACGATCATCGCGCCCCATGCCGCCGAAGGCACTGCGGTGCGCGTGGCGACCCAGCGCCACGAACTCCTCGACGCGCAGCGGCAGCACAGGCTCCTCGCGCTGCGGCACGATGGCAATGCGGCGGGCCAGCGCACGCGCATCGAAGCTGGCCAGCGGCGCGTCGCCCACGCGAATCTGCCCCTGCTCCATCGGCGCGCGCCGGAGCAGCGTACGCACGAGTGTACTCTTGCCACTGCCGTTCGGTCCGACCACCGCCGTCACACGTCCCGACAGCGCGCGCACCGACACGTCGTTGAGCGCGCGCTGCGCGTGCCCGGCATAGCGCACACTCACGCGCTCGAAGTGCAGCGCGACGCCCGGAGCCACAGCCGGCACCGCGCTCATTGCGCCAACCGCCGTAGACGCGCGAGAAAGAAGGGGACCCCCACGAGCGCGGTGACGGCGCCGAGCGGCAGATCGGCCGGCGCACGCACGGTGCGGGCGAGCAGATCGGCCGCCACCAGCAGCACGGCGCCATACAGCGCCGACAGCAACAGCATGGCGCGATGCTGACGTGCCCCGAGGGCGCGCGCGAGATTGGGGACCACGAGTCCCACAAAGCCGATCAATCCCGCCGCGGCCACGGTGGCGGCGGCGAGCCACGAGGCCACGAGAAAGAGCTGTCGCGAGGCGCGATCGACATCGACGCCGAGCGCGGCGGCCGGCTCATCGCCCAGCGCGAGCACATCGAGATCACGGGCGCGCCACACGAGGACACCGCCCAACACCAGCAGCGCGACCGCGCAGCGGGCGACCGCGGCCCACGTGGCATCGGCCGCTGATCCCATCATCCAGAAGAGCGCACCGCGCAGACGCTCGGGGGGCGCATCGGCGAGCGCCACCAGAATGGCCGCGTTCGCGAACGCGCCCACCACGACGCCGGCCATGAGCAGCAACCGCGTATCGGTACTCCCGCCCACCACGCGCGCGATCGCGGTGACCACCAGCGTGGCGATGGCCGCACCGGCAAACGCACTCGCGGTGACCAGCGTGGGCTGCACGACGCCGAACGCCATGGCGAGCACGGCCCCCACGGCGGCACCACCGGACACCCCCAGCAGATACGGCTCGGCCAGCGGATTGCGCAGCGTGCCCTGCAGCGCGCCACCGCTGGCTGCGAGTCCGGCCCCGACGAGCGCCGCCAGCACCACCCGCGGCGCGCGCAGATCGCGTACGATGCTGACCACGGTCGCATCGCCGAGTCCGCGCAGCGCCTGCACGACGTCGTGCACGTTGATGGAGACCGCGCCGATGGACAGCCCGAGCACGAGCATCACGAGCAGCAACAGCACACCGGCCACCCACGCCCGCGTGAGGGTGGGTGACAGCGCGAGGCGACGCGGCAGCGTGGTGCGCGTGTCCGTCACTTGAGAGAGTCGCGCAAGGCGGGGTGCAACGCGCGCGCGAGTTGTGTGGCGGCCATACCGAGCACGACGGACGGGCGGCCGGTGAGCGCGGGATCGTGCACGAGGAAGTGCCGCTCGCGCACGGCGCGCACGGCCCGCCACGTGGGCATCGCGGCCATGGCCGTGGCGCGGGAGGCGGAGACGGCAACGAGATCGGGATCGCGCGACGCGATCTCCTCGATGGACACGCCCGGCGACGGCGCGGCGAGGTCGTGAAACGCATTGTCGGCCCCGGCAATCGTGAGCAGTTCGTCGAGGTAGCTGCCGGCACCGATGACGAGCACCGGCGATTCCCACACCGGCCAGACCACGCGCGGGCGCGGCTGCGACGCGGTGAGCGTGCGCACGCGCTCGAGCGTGGCCCGCACGGAATCACTCACGACGGCAGCGGTGGCCTCCGCGCCGAGGGCGCGTCCGAGCACGTGCAACAGATTGTAGAACTGCGCGATGTGATCGACGCGCAGCGCGATGGTGCGCACGCCGGCACGCTCGAGAGCGGCGGCGGCGGCGCGATTCTCCGCGGTGGCATAGAGCACCACCAGTGTGGGACGCGCCGCGAGGACGGTTTCGATGTTGGGTCGGATGCCGTCGCCGAGCGCAGGCACCGCTTTCGCAGCGGCGGGCTGTTCATCCCAGCGCGACCGGCCCACCAACTGCGCTTGGGCCCCGATGGTAAAGATCGCTTCGGTAGCCGCCGGATTGAGCGACACCACGCGGGCAGCGAAGCGCGCGTCGGTGGGGAGCGGGGCGCCGAAGTCGTCGGTGTCGGCGGGCGCGGCAGGCGCACGCGTCGGGGCGGATGACACAGACCCGGACGAGGCGGTGTCGGATGACGCGGACTCCGTGCGGGCGCACGCGACCGCAACCGCGACGAGACACGGCACCAGCACCGCCCGAAGGCGGCGCACCGATCGTGGGTGAGGAAACAACACAGGCGTCCTCTCCCACGAGAAGACGCCCGAGCACGCGTGCGCGCCGCACCAGGATGCACGACGACACGTGGCGCGAGCCCCCCCTCGAGGGTCTTCGTCCGAGAATGAGCGCGGGTCGTCTCCTGGCTCCGGGACGCATCACCCGCCTTCCCGACCTGACGGTCAGTGGCGATGGAGTGATGGTGCTGCCGCGCAAAAAGCGCCGCAGATCCCGTTACAGTGGCGGGGCCGCACCGGCATTGCACCGGTTTCCGTGTCCCGCGCTCTCAAAATCAGTTGTCATCACGCCGAATGCGTAACGAGGGGAAGCTACCGCCGCCCGCCCTGCTCCGCAAGCGCGGCGCCGAGCGCGGCCTTGAGCTCGCTGCGCCGGGTGTCGTACGCTTTTTGCACGATGTCCGACGGCGTGGTGATGCTGGCGTACGACGCATCGAGCGCCGCGATTTCCTGCGCGAGGCGCTCGTGCATCGGCGCATCGGACTCGCGCGGACGCAGCGTGGGCTCCACCGGCACACGCCGCGCGGCGCGCCGCTGCACCGAGCGCATGAGCACCACCATCATGAGCAGTCCGATGGCCAGCAACAGGCCAGCGATGTACAAACTGCGCGCCGGCGTGCCGCTGGACGGCAACTCGATGACGATGTCGGCGTTGGGCTTCACGTCCTGCGCAAGAAAGCGCCGGAACTGGCGTCCTTCGAGCGTGACCGGATCGACGTTGGCAAACCCGGTGCCGGTGACAAAGCCCTGCGGCTCCTCGAGCAGCACTTCGAACACCACGGCACCGTACTCGGCGCGCATGGCGAGCGGGAAGCTGCTGTTGGGCACCTTGTACGAGAAGGCCACCTGCTTGACGCCGGGCGGGATCGGCGCGTACACCGACACGCGTCCCGGGTTGGCCACGAACGCATCGGGGGAGATCTCCCCCTCATTGGCGCGCACATCCCGCGCCGATGCCGGCACGGAGACGCTCCACGTGGGCGACGGCGACACGGTGTCGGTGGCCACCAGCGTACGCAGACTGTCGTTGGACAGCTCGAAGACTTCGATGACGGTGCGGAACTCGGTGGTGTCGCTCTTCCCCACGATCAGGTGGCGCCCCTTCACCGACATCAGGAAACGGACCGACGTGGTGTCGAAGACCGTCAGTTCGGCGTCGTCGGCCCGGGTATCCGCCTTGCGCAGCGGCGGCGTGAAGTACGCGATGCCGCCCCACGTGGTGGAGGCGAAGTACACGGCATCGCTCGCCCCCGATGGCATCCAGCGGAACCGGTAGCGCCCCTGCGCATCGGTGCGCATGGAGTCGATGGGCCCCGCCGTGTCCTTGCCGACGCGGTGCAGTGTGACCCACGCGCTGGAGAGCGGTCCCATGCCGGTGGAATCACCCTGCGCGCCGGCGGGACGCCGGACGCGCCCCTCCACGGTGTGGGAACCGGCCTGCGCGTGGAGCGCGGACGCGCCGACGAGCAGCGACGCGAGAATGGGGAGAAACGACGGAAGTCGGGGCACGCGGGGGACGATCGGGGGGAAGTCGGGAGAGATCAGGGCGAGAACTTGCCGAAATCCTCAGGACGCAGCTGTTCGAGATACGCCTTGAGTTGCTCGGCCGTCAACTCGTGGGCGTCGGTCCCACCGGATAGGCGATCCTCGATCGACACCTCGTCCTCGTCGTCGACCGCGTGGAGCAGCGATTCCGGTGCAAAGATGGGGGCGTCGAGACGCAGGGCAATGGCAATGCTGTCGGACGGACGCGCGTCGACGGCCACCGGACCGTTGGGGCCATCGAGCTGCAGCTCCGCGTAGTACGTGCTCTTTTGCACCCGCGTGATCGAGACGCGGCGCAGGGTGCCGCCCATCCCGACGATGATGGCCTTGCACAGGTCGTGCGTGAGCGGCCGCTCGCGTTTGACCTGATTCATCTGCATCACGATGGACTCCGCTTCCGGCTGGCCGATCCAGATGGGCAGCACCCGGCGCCCGGCGCGTTCGCGCAGAATGACGACGAACGAGTTCGTCGCACTGTCGAGCCCGAGGCGGGCCACCGTGACTTCGATCATCATCGCAACTCCGCGTGCCGGCGGCTGTGAGAAGCGCGCTCCAGCCGCCGTATACCCCGATGCGCCCGCGAGGTGCACACCGAGTCGCACACCGGGGTGTCGGCGCTGCTTATCGGATCGCGCGCTTGAGGGCGGCCACGCGGTCGGTGCGTTCCCACGTAAACGTGGTGCGGGCCGAGCGGCCTCGGCCGATGGTCTCGGGCCGGCGACCGAAGTGTCCGTACGCGGCCGTGGCCTGATAGATCGGCTTCCGCAGGTCGAGGTCGCGCGAGATGCCGCGAGGGGTGAGGTCGAACACGTCGTTCACAGCCGCTTCGATGGCGCGGTCGGAGACCACCCCCGTGCCGAAGGTCTGTACGTACACCGAGACCGGCTGCACCACGCCGATGGCGTAGGCCACCTGCACTTCGCAGCGCGTGGCGAGCTTGGCCGCCACGATATTCTTGGCTACCCAACGGGCCGCATAGCAGGCCGAGCGGTCCACCTTGGACGGGTCCTTGCCGCTGAACGCGCCGCCGCCGTGCCGCCCCATGCCGCCGTACGTATCGACAATGATCTTGCGGCCGGTGAGTCCGGCGTCGCCCTGCGGGCCGCCGATCACGAACCGGCCGGTGGGATTGATGTGCGTCTTGAGGCGCTTGGGCAGATACTCGTCGGGGATCGTCGCCATGATGACGTCGTCGAGGATCGCCCGGCGCAGCTTCGTGTTCGACACCTTTTCGTCGTGCTGCGTAGACACCACGACGGTGTCGACGGCAATGGGCCGGTCTCCTTCGTAGATCACCGACACCTGCGCCTTGCCGTCCGGGCGCAGCCACGGCAGCGTGCCATCCTTGCGCAGCGCCGAGAGGCGGTGCGTAAGGGCATGGGCAAGCTGAATGGGCAGCGGCATCAGTTCCGGCGTTTCATCGGTCGCGAAGCCGAACATCATCCCCTGATCGCCGGCCCCGCCGGTATCGACGCCCTGCGAGATGTCGGGCGACTGCGCGTCGATGGTGCTCATGACCGCACACGTCTTGTTGTCGAAGCCGAAGTTGGCGTCGGTGTAGCCGATGCCTTCAATCGTCTTGCGGACGATGTCCGGGAGCGGCACGTAGGCCGTGGTGGTGATCTCGCCGGCAATCACGACGAGGCCCGTGGTGACGAGCGTCTCGCAGGCCACACGCGCCGCGGGATCCTTGGCGAGGATGGCGTCGAGTACGGCATCCGAGATCTGGTCGGCGATCTTGTCGGGATGCCCTTCGGTAACGGACTCTGACGTGAAGAGATGGCGATCAGCCACGCAGCGCTCTGGAGTAAAAGGTTCGTGCCGGGAGGACCGGCGTAGACTAGCCCGCGACGAAAGGCCGGGCAACCCGGCCACGGCCTACGCCGTCATCCCTGCTGTCGCGTCGGCGGCATCGAGTTCGGCGCGCAGCCGCCGCCGCAGCAGCGTCTCGGCTTCGCGGGCGGTGCTGGCCGCAATCGCCGCGTGCGCCGCGTCGGTGGCGGCAGACATGCGGACCCCACGAATGATGCGCTTCACGTCACCGACCGCGCGCGGCGCCACACTGAGCTGGCGGATGCCCAGCCCCATCAACGCGAAGACGGCCAGAGGCTGCGAGGCCATCTCTCCGCACACGCACACGTCGATGCCGTGTGACGCACCGGTGGCCTGCACCTGCGCGATGAGACGCAGGACGGCCGGGTGAAAGGGGGTGAAGCGCGGCGCCAGGTTGGCGTTGCCACGGTCCACGGCCAGCATGTATTGCACCAGATCGTTGGACCCGATGCTGAAGAAATCGACGTCACGGACGAGGGTATCGCAGGCCACCGCGGCGGCGGGCGTTTCGATCATGACCCCCAGCGGCACGTCGGCGCGGAAGGGCACACGCCGCTCGGCCAGCTCGGAGACGGCTTCGCCGATGAGCTTCCGCGTTTCGCGCACTTCATCGACGGTGACGATCAGCGGCAGCATGATCCGCAGATCACCGTGCACACCGGCCCGCAGGAGCGCGCGCAACTGCACCTTGAACAGTTCACTTTCGTCGAGGCACATGCGGATCGCGCGCCAACCAAGGAACGGGTTGGCCTCGGCGGGAAAGCCGCCCACGGGGAGCTTGTCGCCCCCCACGTCGAAGGTGCGGATCACCACGGGGCGCGCGCCGAACGCCTGGATCACGCGCTTGTAGGCCTTGTACTGCTCTTCTTCATCGGGCATCGTCGCGCGGCCGACCACGAGGAACTCGGTGCGCATCAGCCCCACGCCGTCGGCGCCACTGGTGGCGCCGGCATCGGCTTCGTCGGGGATGTCGACGTTGGCACGGATCACCAACCGCACACCGTCGCGGGTGACGGGCTCGCTGTGCGCGAGTTCCCGCATCTCCCCCATCCGGCCGGCTTCGATCTCGACACGCTGCCGGGCATCGGCGATTTCGTGTTCGGACGGGGCCATCAGGAGCGTGCCGTCGGCGCCATCGAGGATGGCCATCTGCCCGGGGGCCAGGAACGACATGGCATTGCGCAGCCCCACCACCGCCGGCAGGCCGAGCGAGCGCGCCAGAATCGCGACGTGGGCGGTGGCCGTGCCGGCTTCGGTGGCGATGGCGGCGATGCACTCGCGATCGAGCTGCATGGTGAGCGACGGCGTCAGATCGTGCGTGACAAGAATCGCGTTCGCGCCGCGCGGCACATCGACTGGATCGTGATCGGGGAGCTCGAGCAAAATGGAGAGCACCCGGATGTGCACGTCCATGAGATCGCTGACCTTTTCGCGCAGCATGGGCGACGTGTGGCGCGCGAAATGCTGCCGCCATTCGAGCAGCACCAAGTCAAATGCTTTCTCGGCGCCGAGATTCTGCCGGATCAGCGCTTCGGTGCTGCGCGCAAGTTCGCGGTCGTCGAGGATGGAGAGCTGCACATCGAAGATGGCGGCCTCCTCGGGACCGACCTGCGCTTCCGTGCGCGCGCGGACGTGCCGGAGGCGTTCCCGCGCGCGTTCGAGCCCCTGATGCAGCCGGGCGATTTCCGCATCGACCGCGTCGTCCTGAATGAGTCGGTGCTTGACCTCGGGCACTTCCCATCGGAGAAGATGCACGGGTCCCACGACGATACCCGGCGACGCCGGAATGCCGCGGAGCACCGACGGCATCAGCTCTCCCCGAAGCGCGCGGCGACGAGTGCCGACAGCGCGTCGAGCGCGTCGTCGGCGTCGGGCCCCGTGGCGCGGAGCGTGATGGTGGCGCCGAACTCCGCCGCGAGCATCATGACCCCCATGATGCTCTTGCCGTTCACCTCGAGGTCGTCACGCGAGATGGTGATGTCGCTCTTGAAGCGGGACGCCGCCTTGACCATCTCGGCGGCCGGCCGGGCATGCAGTCCATGCTTGTTTACGATTTGGACCAGTCGTTCAGCCATTAACGGACCACCGAGTAGAAGACGAAGGCCACGAGTAGCAGGAGCACCACACGCCACCCCTCGGCGCGGCCCTGCAGTCGCACGAGGAGGACGGCCAGCAGCGGGGTCACCACCGCGACGCCCATGGGGATGGGCGTCAGCGGCGGCTGACCACCGATGGCACGATGCACCGCAAAGGGCAATGCCAGCCCGCCCAACACGGCCGATACCAGACCAATGTAGCGCGGACCGTGTTGCAGCACCGGATGACCGAGTGCGGTTGCCACCCGGAGGCCGTGATGCCAGCCGGCCCGGAGGGCCCAATCACGGAGACCGAGATGGCCGATGTTGTACAGCAACAGGAACCCTACGATCACGCCGAGCGGCGACCAGCCGATACCGAAGAGCAGCAGCGCCACGAGCGAGCAGGCGGGCAGCCAGGCCGCCCATACGAGGCGGTCCCCGACGCTGCCCAGCGGACCACACAGCGCTGTGCGAAATCGCTCAATGCGCTGCGGCGGAACGTGCTCGACCTCGGCGCGGGCCAGCGCGCCAACGGCCAGACCGGCCAGATACGGGTGCGTGTTGAAATAGGCCGACTGCCGGGCGAGCGCCTCGCGGTACGCGGGGCCGTCCACGCCGCCGGGGAGCTGCCGCAGGGCGGGCTCCACGCAGAAGCCGATGCCGTTCCCCACAAGGATCTCGTAGTTCCACGAGCCCTGAATGGCGAGGCAGCGCACCAGCATGGACAGACGCAGCGGCCACCGCAGGGGAGGTGCGGCCACGCTCCCGACGGCCGGCATGGTGGCCGTGTCGGTACGGAGGGGATCGTGCAGGGACCGGTCAGACACCGAGCACCACCAGCACCGTGCCCAGGGTGAGCGAGAGGAGGAACAGACGCCGCGTACCACTGATGGCGTGGAAGTCCTTCCACACCGAGGCGGCAGCCACGGCGGCGACGCAGGTGACCACGATGGCGCGCGACAGATCTTCCGGGACGGTCCAGCGGCCGACGACCCACGTGGCCAGCAGATGTCCGGGGACGAACATGACGGCACCAAGGAGGGCCGCCCGCACGAGATCGAGGGTCATGCCGAAGAGCTGCAACCCGACGACCGTCTTCCGACTGCCGGCGGCGAGCTGCCCGAGCCGGGGCCGCGCGAAGCGGGCAATGAGCTGCCGATGGCGGACCATGGTCGTCCCGCCAATCCACGCGGTCGCGATCCCGATGGCGACAGCCACGGCAAAGGCCCCGGCCAGCGGCAGCGCCCCGGCGGTCGCCCCTGTGGCGGCCACCGCGCCGGCGACGACCGAGGCACTGCCCCATTCCGGGTATTGCGAGGCCCCCACAGGCAACGCCTCGAGGGCCAGACACTCGAGGGCCGCCCCGCACACCAAGCCCGCCACGGGGGCGCCCACGAAGGCGCCGCCGAGGGTGGCCGCGACGATCGGACGCGAAACCATGGCCTGCGGAAAGCTGACCACGTCGAGGCCGATGACCCCGGCGAGCATCGACAGGGGCAGGACGTCAAACCACCACGCCGCGGCAGGCATCACGAGCCGGCGGTGGCGGTCAACAGTTCGCCGAGCGGTACCGGACGGGCGCCCGGCACATCCTGCGCGGTCACCTCGACGCCCAGTGCCGCGATGTCGCGCAATCCCTGCTCTTCGGCGGGCGTGAGGAACACATAGCGCAAGCGCTGGACGCGCCCGGGCGAGTGGTGCACGCCGCCCACGTTGACGGCGCGGATGGCGCCAGCCGTCTGCTCGACGAGGCGTCGCATGGTGCCGATATCGCCCACGAGCAGCATGCCGGGGCCGGGATACTGCTCGAGCGCCGGGAGGCGCTGCGCGGCCTCGGCCACGGTGACGAACTCCACCGACATGTCGGGGGGCACGCCCATGCGGTAGAGCTCCTGCTCCCATTCGCTGGACGCGACCTCGTCGTCAACGAGCACGATGTAGCGGAGTTCGAGCGGTTGGCCCCACCCCACCACGACCTGCCCGTGAATGAGCCGGTCGTCGATGCGAAACAGCGCGATCGGCATGCGCTCAGGCTCCGTGCACGAGCATGGCGGCGCGACCGCGCTCGAGGGCGGCCTGCGCGGCTGCCAGTGGATCGGCCGACTCCTTCATGGCGAAGTCGAGCAGCAGGGACAGGTTGACGCCGGTCACAAGCACGACGCCGGGCCGCGCGCGGATCATGCGGCGCACGGCCATGGTGCAGCTCCCGGCCGGCAGATCGGTGAATACCACGCGCGCACCCGTGTTGTCGAGGGCGCGGACCAGCGTGCCCTGAATGTCCTCGAGACAGAGGCCGGTGTTGGACACGGCCAGAAACACCGCGCCCTTGCCGGTGATCTGCTCGACGGCGGAGATGAGGCCGCTGGCAAATGATCCATGTCCCGCCACGATGGCCCGCACCGGGACGGGTGCCCCCTCGGTACCATCGCTCACGCGCCGTACTCCGTCACTCTTCGTCCTCTTGCAGATATCGCTGGGCGTCCGACGACCGCCGCATCTGGCCGATCAGTCGCTCATTGAACGCCGTGGCCGAATCATAGCCGCGATAATAGCGCAGCAGGTGATTCATCGCGATCACTTCGGCGATGACGGTGATGTTTTTGCCGGGATTGAGGTGCACCGTGATTTTCGGCACCTCGACGCCGAGCACGTCCATGGTCTGTACGTCGAGGCCGGTGCGATCGACGGTGGCGTCGGCATCCCACTCCTCCAGCACCACCACGACTTCGAGGCGCTTCTGCTGGCGCACGGCGTGGATGCCGAAGATGGCGGGGACATCGAGCAGACCGACGCCGCGGATCTCCATGAAGTGCCGCTGCAGCTCGTGCCCCTTCCCGATCAGCACGTCGTTGCCGCGGCGCGAGACGAACACGAGGTCATCGGCCACGAGCCGGTGCCCGCGTTCAACGAGGTCGAGCACGCATTCCGACTTGCCGATGCCGCTCTTGCCGGTGAAGAACAACCCGACGCCGTACACGTCGGCCAGCGAACCGTGCAACGTGGTGGTGGGAGCGAACTGGTCGGCGAGGAATGGCTTGATGAGGCGATAGAACTCCGCCGTCTTGAGCCGCGAACGCAGCACGGTCACGCCCGCGTCGGCGGCGAGGCGCAGCAGCGGTTCGGGGGGATCGAGCTGCTTCGTGATGAAGGCGCAGGGGAGCGGAAACCCGAAGAACTGCTCGAGATTCGCGGCGCGCACCGTGTCATCGAGCGACTGCAGGTACGTGATCTCGGTTTCGCCGAGGACCTGAATGCGCTGATACGGAAAGCGATTGAGATAGCCGGCGAGGACGAGCCCCGGGCTTGACGCCTCGGGGCTCGTGATCTCACGATCGAGACCGGTGGCCGGCCCGAGCAGCTCGAGTTCGAGCGGATCCTTCATCCGCTCGAAGAGCGTGCCCACTGTGAGGCGTCGACTCACCCGGTGCGATCTCCATTGGGAACGCGCCGCGAACGGCGGGCATGTGCCACCTGGCTTTCCAGCCGGTGCACGGCCGCGCTGAGGGCCGGCGCGAACGCACGCGCATCGGCCTGGACGAACAGTTCGCGATGTCGCGCGTGGCGCAGCACGATCTCGACCCGTCGCGTGTCGCCATCGCCGACGAATCGCACAATGGCGTTCGCGACGCGATGCAGGCGCTTGGCGATTCGGGTGATGGCGGCTTCGGCCTGTGCGCGGAGCGATTCCGACACTTCGGCATGGTGCGCGTGCAGGATGATCTCCATTAGCGACCTTCCTCCTTGCTCACGACCTCGTGGAGGTGAGCTGCAGTCTCTTGGGCGGCGTTCTCCCAGGTAAACCCCTCGGCGAACTGCCGCGCGGCAACCCCCAGGCGTTCGACGAGCGCTCGCTCGCCGCTGAGGTTTCGCATCGACTCAGCCATCGCAGCGACATCGCCGTGGGGCACGAGAAACCCTGTCTCGCCGTGCCGCACAGACTCGCGTATCCCCGGGGAATTCGACGCAATCACCGGCGTTCCGCTGGCCGCTGCTTCCAGATTCGTGATTCCCCAGCCCTCCTTGGGTGAAGCGAACACCGTCGCCCAGGCTCGTCGCAGCAGGGCACACTTCTCAGTCTCGTCTATGCGACCCAAAAACCGTACCCGATCTGCTACCCCGAGATGGACGGCGAGTTGTTCGAGTTCCGCGCGGAACTCCCCCGCCCCCGCAATCTCCAGTGTTGCCGCCGGCACCCCACACTGCGCGAACGCGCGCACCACCAGATCGACGCCTTTGTACTTCTTGAGCCGCCCGAGGTAGGCGAACACGGGACGAGCAGCACGGGAAGCAGGGTCAGGCGTATACGACGCCGTGTCGATCCCCGGAAAAATGACGCGAATCCGGTCTTTCCGCACCCCCCGTGACACCAGATCGTCGCGCGTGCTTTCGCTGATCGCCTCGAAGGCGCAGTGGCGATACACGAACGGGAGCGGGCGCTCGGCCAGCCACACCGCCGCCGCGAGGGGCGCCGCCAGCTCCTGGAACGCCGTGCCGCCGAACAGGTGGGGCACGAGCGCCACCACGGGGGGCGCCTGCCACCACGGCGTGAACACCGGCACCTTGTTGATGTCTTCGACGAGCACATCGAAGCCGCGCGGTGCGAGAAGCGCATGCCAGTACCGCTGCGCGTGCAGCGGGAACGTGGCGCGCGTCCCAACGCGATGCACGTCGATGCCGTCGAGGGTGGCGCGCGGGGGACAGCCCGGCCAGCCGCCACAGAGCAGCGTGACCTCGTGCCCCTGCGACGCCAGTCGCCCGAAGATTTCGTGCAGATGAATTTCGGCGCCGCCGGCGAGCGGATTGTCGCGGCACTGCCAGTTCACGACCGCGATGCGCAGCGGCCGCCCAGTCAGTCCAACGCGCTCAGACCGGCCGTCGCTCACAGGAGACCGAGGCGCCGGGCATAGGCGTCGAGCACGCCGTTGACGAAGCGGGCGCTCCGCGTGGTGCCGTAGCGCTCGGCGAGGTGCACGGCTTCCTGCAGCACCACCTTGACCGGCGTTTCGTTCCGGTCGAGTTCGGCGGCGGCGAGCCGGAGCACGCTCCGCTCGATGGCGCCGAGACGGTCGAGGCGCCAATTGTTGGTGACCTGCGCGAGGTCGGCATCGATGGCGGCACCCTTCTCGGCCACCGTGGCCACGAGCCGCGACGCGAACTGCCGCTCCTCGGGATCGACCGCGAGATCGTCAAAGACGTGCGTGGCGATCTTTCGCAGCTGCGTGAGATCGCGGAGGTCGGCCGCATACAGCGCCTGCAGCGCGCGGGCGCGTCCCCGCGTTTCCACCCGCTCGACCTTGGTGGCGGCACGGCTCCCGCGCGTGCGCCGACCGGCCCGCGGCGCGAGCGGTTCCTGGACCGGCGTGTCCCAGAACGCATCGTCCTGCATGTTGGTCATTATTCGTCGCCTTCGAACTCGCCCGGCGGCGACAGCTGATCGAACAGATCGAGCATCTCCAACGCGGCCATGGCCGCCTCGGCGCCCTTGTTGCCGTGTGCGCCACCAGCACGCGCCTCGGCCTGCTCCATCGTGTCGGTGGTCAGCACCCCCATCGTGACGGGGACGTCGAAGTCACGCATGGCGTCCATGAGCCCGCGCGAGGTTTCGCCGGCCACGATGTCGAAGTGCGGCGTGTCGCCGCGCACCACGGCACCGACGGCCACGGCCGCATCGTACCGTTCCGTGGTCAGCGCACGGCGCACGGCCACGGGGATTTCCCATGCGCCGGGAACCCAGAGCACGTCGATGTCCTCGAAGCGTACCCCCTGCCCGACCATGGCGGCTACCGCGCCTTCGGCGAGGGGCATGGTGACGCCCTCGTTAAAGCGACTGGCAACGACGACGATGCGGCGACCTTCGCCGCGGGGACTACCGTTGAACTCGGCCATCAGGAATGCGTCTCAGGGTGCGAACAGGTGACCGAGCTTTGTGCGCTTCGTTTCGAGATACGAGGCGTTTTCGTCGGTGGAGGGAGCTTCGATGCGGACCCGATCCTTGAGGATCAGGCCGTAGCCATCGAGGCCCACGAGCTTGCGGGGATTATTGGTGAGCAGGCGAATGGACCGCGCCCCCATGTCGAGCAGGATCTGCGCACCGATCCCGTAGTTGCGCAGGTCGGCCTTGAAGCCGAGCTGCTCGTTGGCCTCCACGGTGTCGGCGCCGCGGTCCTGCAGTTCATACGCCTTGAGCTTGTTCAGGAGGCCGATGCCGCGCCCTTCCTGATCAAGGTACACGATCACCCCCGCGCCCTCGGCCTGAATCATCTGCATCGCCGTTTCCAGCTGCCAGCCGCAGTCGCACCGGCGGGAGTGGAAGACATCGCCCGTGAGGCACTTGGAGTGCATACGCACCAGCACGCCGTCGCCCGCTTCGACCGTGCCGTAGGCGATCGCGATGTGCTCGCGGTCGTCCACGTCGTTGCGGTAGCCGACGATGCGCCATTCGCCGTACTCGGTGGGCAAGCGGGCGTCGGCCACGCGATGCACCAGGCGCTCGTGCTTGAGCCGGTACGCCACGAGCTGCGCAATCGTGATGAACGTGAGGCCGTGCGTCTTGGCGAACACTTCGAGCTGTGGCCGGCGCGCGGTGGTGCCGTCCTTGTTCAGGATTTCGCAGATCACACCGGCCGAGCGCAGCCCGGCGAGCCGCGCCAGATCGACGGCCGCTTCCGTGTGACCAACCCGCTGCAGCACGCCGCCATCACGCGCGCGCAGCGGATGAATGTGTCCCGGGACGCGGAGATCGGCGCGCGTGCTGTTGGGATCGACGGCCACGCGGATGGTGGTGGCGCGGTCGCTGGCGCTGATGCCGGTGCTCACGCCGTACTTCGCCGCCGCATCGATGCTGACGGTGAAGGCCGTGTGCATGGCCTCGGTATTCTCGTCCACCTGCATCTCGAGTCCGAGGTGATCGGCCAGCGCGTTCTCCATCGCGAGGCAGATCATGCCCTTGGCGTCGAGCATGAAGTTGACCATCTCCGACGTCACCTTTTCGGCACCGCAGATGAGATCGCCCTCGTTCTCGCGGTCCTCGTCGTCGGCGACGATCACGAACTTGCCGGCGGCGATGTCAGCCAGCGCCTGCTCGACCGTCCCGAACGTCATTTCCTGCGCCGCGTCATCCGCTGCCGTCATGCGACTCCAGCCCCTGTGCCGCGCCATGGCGCGAGCAACCGTTCGACGTGCTTTGCCAGCACATCGGCTTCGACATGCACCCGGTCACCGGCGACGAGTTCGCCGAGCGTGGTGTGCCGTTTCGTGTATTCGATGATGGACAGCTGCACGCCATCGGCGCGCAGCGCATTGACGGTGAGACTGACCCCGTTCACGGTAATCGACCCGTGTGCCACCATGAGCGGACGCAGCGCCGGCGGCAGCACCAGATCGACAAGCCACGCATCGCCCACTTGCTCGGTGTGCGACACGGTGGCGAGATCGTCGACGTGGCCGAGCACGATGTGCCCGCCCAGCCGGTCGCCGAGGCGCATGGCGCGCTCGAGATTGACCCGATCGCCGGCGCACCAGCCGTCGATCGTGGTGCGCCCGAGGGTGGTGATCACGGCGGCGACGGTGAACCAGCCGGCCTCGTCGTCGTGCACGCCATGCTCGCGCACGGTGAGGCACGCGCCGTTGACGGCGATGCTTTCGCCGTCGGCCAGGTCGGTATAGCGGCAGCGGATGCGCAGTTCGCGCCCGGCCGGCGTGTCGGCGACGTGGGTGATGAGTCCCAGGTCGTCCACGAGCCCCGTGAACATCCTCTCGTCAGTCTCCAGAAACAGCGTAGACGGTCATCAGGTCGGCACCCAGTGCCTTCCGCTCCAGGACGCGCAACCGCGGTGCCTGCTGCGCCCGCTGTGACGGAAACGCAGCAAAGGCCGACAGCGCACCCGCGCCCAGGATGACCGGTGCCTGAAAGATAACGAGGCGGTCGACCAGACCGGCGTCGAGCAGCGCCGATCCCAGCAGCGCGCCACCCTCCACCAACAAATGGCGGACGCCGCGGGTGCCCAGCGCGTGCAGGGCGTCGCGGGTGGAGGGCGCGGCGAGCGTGTGCACGCCGGCCGCCCCGAGGGCGGCTTCGGCGGCCGGGGCGCTGCCGTTGGTGATCACGAGCACAGGGCGCTCGCGCGCCGTACGCACCAGCTGGCTGGCCAGCGGCAAGCGCGCCGTGCGGTCGAAGACTACCCGGAGCGGCGACACCCGTGGCGTGATCCCCTCACGGACGGTCAGCGCGGGATCATCGGCCACCGCGGTGCCGATCCCGACAGCGATGGCGTCGGCCTCGGCGCGAAGCCGATGCACCGCCGCGCGCGCCTCTTCGCCGGTGAGCCATCCCGGCTGGCGTGAGGCGTCCACGATGGCACCGTCAATGGACAGCGCCAGCTTGAGGGTGACGAACGGACGCCCGGCGCGACGCGCCGCGCCGCTCGCGTCGAACAAGAACGGTGCGTTGCGGTAGGCAGCCTCCTCGGCGAGTATGCCGCCGGAGACGTCCAGGCCGGCCTCCGCGAGGCGGCGGGCCCCGCCCGCAGCCGTGGGATTGGGATCGGCCGCGGCGTACACCACGCGCGCAATCCCGGCCGCGATGAGTGCCTCGGTACACGGGCCGGTGCGCCCCGTGTGGTTGCACGGCTCGAGCGAGACATACGCCGTGGCGCCGCGCGCATGCGCGCCGGCCTGCGCGAGGGCATTCACCTCGGCGTGCGCCTGCCCGTATTCGGCATGCCATCCTTCGCCGACCACGGTGCCCTGGGAGACGATGACCGCCCCGACCTTCGGGTTTGGGGCCACGCGCCCGGCGCCACGCTCGCCGAGTTCGAGGGCGCGACGCATGAAGCGCACGTCGTCGGCCGCGGCGGCCGACTCGTGCGCTTCAGTCACGGGCGACGGACGGCCGTCAGAGCCGGAAGGCGATGCCGATCGATCCGTAGCGATACCCTTCATCGGCCTTGCGACCGCCGAACTGATTGATCGTTTCCTGCACGGTGCCCTGACTCGACCAGCCGTATTCACCGACGAGTCGCGCCAGCCCGAGTCCCAACGACACGTTCGCGAACGCCGTGTTGCGCGTGGTCGCGTAGCGCAGGTTAGGGAGCGACACGCTGATGCGCTGGCTGGTGCCGAGCACGGTTTCGTTCACCGACGCCCGCATGGACGCCGACCCCTCGATCTCGTCGCGTCCCACACCGACGGCAACACCAAGAATCGCCACCCGCTTGCTGGCCACGATGCGAATGGCATTGGCCGTGACCGACGTGCCGGTCACGGACAGCGTATCGTTGTTGGGGGTGTAGCCCAGATCGACGGTCGGCATCTTGCGCCGCACGTAGCTCACGCTGACGCCCGGAATGAACGACGATTCCTGCAGGGCCCCCACGCGCACGCCGTACTGCAATGCGACGCCGTTGCCAACGGGGGTCACGGCGAACTCGCTCTCGCTGACCGTGGGCAGATAGGTGGCCCCCAGCAGGACATCGACACCGAGCGTGTTCGTGATCCCGAGCGGAATGCCGGGGAAGAGCCCGATGGCGGCATCGGCCGACGGCATCGGCACGGGCGTGCGCACCGCGCCGAAATCGCTGCGCACCGCCGTGCCGGTGACGCTGAGCGGTACGGCATTGGCCGGGAGCAGTCCATCAACGGCGCTGAGGCGCAGCGAAAAGGCGCGCTTGGGCCATCCGCCCAGCGTGCCACCTTCGCCGAGCACGGGGTTACCGGTGGCAACCGCCACGCCGATTTGCGGCACGACGAAGCCGAACAGGTCGCGTCCCTTCTGGCAGACGTCGGAGCCCGAGAAAGTGGCCGGCGAGACGGTGCACGGGCCGGAGGTGGTCTGCGCCGCGGGTGCGACGAGCGGCACTGCCGTGGCCACGGCCACCACGACGGTCGACCAAAGGGCGGCGCGGATCCCCGCCGCGTGCGGACGGCGCGCCGTCATGTGACGACGCCGTCGAGACGCACGCGACCCGTGCCCTTCACGACCGTGCCGCACTCCCACGCCTCGATGCCGCAGGCCGCGGCACGGGCCGTGATCTGCCCCACGTTGTCCTGTGATGTGACGACCACCATACCCACTCCCATGTTGAAGGCCCGGAACATCTCCAGCGTGTCCACCGCTCCCGCCTCGGCGAGTACCCGAAAGGTAGAGGGGACGGTCCACGAGGCCGTGTCCACGTTGGCATCGAGTGTTTCAGGGAGCGCCCGGTTCAGGTTGCCGGGCAGTCCGCCGCCGGTGATGTGCGCCATGGCGTGGATGTGGCCCAGCACCGGCTTGAGGCACTGCAGGTACGAGCGATGCACGCGGAGCATGACATCGGCCACGGACGCGCCACCGGCGTCGGGGAAGGCATCGTGCACGCCCAGCTGCAGTCGGTCGCTGATGATGCGGCGCGCCAGCGAATAGCCGTTGGTGTGCAGCCCGTCACTGGCCAGCGCGACCAGCGCATCGCCTTCCCGCACGTTGGCGCTGGTGATGACCTGCGATTCTTCCACGATGCCGACGATGAAGCCGGCGAGATCGTAGTCGGGTGGCGTGTACACGCCCGGCATCTCGGCCGTTTCACCACCGATGAGGGCACACAGATTTTCGCGGCAGCCGGCGGCGACGCCCGCCACCACGCCTTCGACGACCTCCGGCAACAGCTTGCCGAAGGCGACGTAGTCGAGGAAGAACATCGGCACCGCGCCCTGCACGAGGATGTCGTTCGTGCAGTGATTGACGAGGCAGTGGCCGATGGTGTCGTGACGATCGGCTTCGATGGCGATCTTGATCTTGGTGCCGACGCCATCGGCGCTGGACACGAGCAACGGCGCGCGATAGCCCTCCGGCACGCGGAACATGCCGCCGAACCCGCCGAAGGCACCGCGCGCACCGGCGGTGAGCGTGGACTGCACGAGCGCGGCGAGGCGATGCTTGGAATCTTCGGCGGCGTCGATGTCGACGCCGGCCGCGCGATACGTGAGCGGGGTGTCGCCGGCCGTGCTCACGCGCCGAGGTCCTCGTCGAAGGCCACGAGCTGGCGGAACTCCCGCACGCGCGCGTCGATATCGGCGCGCGAGATTTCGAGCAGACGGCCGTTGGAGAACTTCTCGACGGCAAACGAACCCATTGCTGACCCGACGATCACGGCACGCCGCATGGACGCGTCGCTCAAGTCGCCGCTGGCCGCGAGCGACCCGATGAAGCCGCCCGCGAACGAGTCGCCGGCGCCGGTGGGATCGAACACCGACTCCAACGGATACGCCGGCGCGAAGAAGACGCTGTCGCGCGTAAACATGAACGCGCCATTCTCACCCTTCTTGATGAGGACGTGCTTCGGACCCCGGTCGAGGATCCACCGTGCGGCCTGCACGAGATTGGTGTGCTCGGTGAGCTGGCGCGCCTCGCCGTCGTTGAGCGTAATGAGATCGACGTGCCCGAGGAGCTCAACGAGCTCGGGGCGGCGCGACTCGATCCAGAAGTTCATCGTGTCGCAGGCGACCAGCCGCGGCTTCTCCACCTGCTCGAGCACCTGCAACTGGAGGCGCGGATCAATGTTCGCGAGGAAGACGAACGGTGCCTTGCGAAACTGCTCCGGAATGCTCGGACGGAAGTTCGAGAAGACGCCGAGGTGCGTCTCGAGCGTTTCGGCGGAGTTGAGATCGTGGCGGTACCGGCCGCGCCAGCGGAAGCTGGAGCCGGGCACCTGTTCGAGGCCGGCCAGATCGACGCCGCGATCGGCGAGCGGCTGCAGCAGGTGGACGGGGTAGTCGTCCCCGACCACGCCCACGAGCTGTACGGGGGCGAAGTGCGACGCTGACGACGAGAAGTAGGTACCCGATCCGCCGAGCACATCATCGGCCTTGCCGAACGGCGTCTCGACGGAATCGAGCGCGACGGAACCGACGACGAGGACCTGGCTGGCGGTACTGGGGAAACTGCTCACATGCGCTCCGGCGCGGACAGTCCGAGGATGCGCAGGCCGGCGGCGATGCCGAGCTGCGTGGCACGGGCGAGCACGAGGCGCGCGCGCGTGATGGCCTCGGGTTCGCCGAGGACATGATGCTTGTGGTACCAGGTGTGACCGGCCCGCGCCGTTTCCAGCAACCACGCGGCGATACGATGCGGCTCGAGATTGTCGGCGGCGCCCTTTACTGTGGCCGGGAAATCGAGCAGCTGCTTGACGAGTTCCTGTTCGGCCGGCTCGGAGAGCACGCCGAGATCGACGCCCTGGCCTGTGACCGTGGTGGCGTCGATCTCGCCGACGCGGAAGATGCCGCACATGCGGGCGTGCGCCATCTGCACGTAGTACACGGGGTTCTCTTCCGACTGGCTGCGCGCGAGGTCGACATCGAACACCAGTTGCGAGTCGCCTTTGCGCATGAGGTAGAAATAGCGCACCGCGTCGCGACCGACTTCGTCGATGAGATCGCGCACCGTGACGTACGATCCGGCGCGCTTGGAGATCTTCACTTCCTCGCCGCCCTTCATGACCGTCACCATCTGATGCAACACGTAGTCGGGGTAGCCCGTGGGGATCCCGATATCGAGCGCCTGCAGGCCGGCACGCACACGCGTGATGGTGCTGTGGTGATCAGCGCCCTGCACGTTGATCGCGCGATGGTAGCCGCGTTCCCACTTGGTGACGTGATACGCGACGTCGGGGACGAAATACGTGTAGTCGCCCCCCTTCGCCGCGCTCTTTTTCATGACGCGGTCCTTGTCATCACCGAAGTCGGTGGTGCGCAGGAACAGCGCGCCGTCTTCCTCGTACGTATGCCCGGATGCCTGCAGCCCCTCGACGGTCTTGTTCACCAAGCCGTCGGTGTAGAGCGAGCTCTCGAGGTAGTACGTGTCGAACTTGACGCCGAACGCCTGCATGTCGAGATCCTGCTCGTGGCGCAGCGCGGCGACGGCATACGCCTGCATCGCCGAGAGATTGTCGCCCGCCGCGTCGTCCGGATGCTCGGCCACATACCGCTCGGCGATTTCACGGATGTAGTCGCCGTGATAGCCCCCTTCGGGGATCTCGAGCGGCGCGCCACCGATGGCACGTACCTGCGCCTGCGTGCTCTTGGCGAGATTGGCGATCTGCGCGCCGGCGTCGTTGTAGTAGAACTCGCGATCAACGTTCCAGCCGGTGTACTCGAGCAACGTGCTGATCGCGTCGCCGAGCGCTGCCTGGCGGCCGTGACCGACGTGCAGCGGGCCGGTGGGATTGGCCGAGACGAACTCCACCACCACGCGCGCGCCGTGTCCGATGTCGAGGCGTCCGAAGGTGTCGGGCGACTCGAGAATCGTGAGCAGTCCCCGCGCCTGGAAACCGGGATCGAGCCGGAAGTTGAGAAAGCCCGGGCCGGCGATTTCCGCAGCCGTCACACCGACGCTGGCCGTGTCCATCGCGGCGATGAGGGCGGTGGCGATGTCGCGCGGCTTCTGGCCGAGCGGCTTGGCCAGCGTCATGGCGAGATTGGTGGCCCAGTCGCCGAACGACGGATCACGCGGGCGTTCGAGAATGGGCGAAACGTCGTCGGGCGCACCGAGGGTGCGCGCCGCGCGCGAGAGCTCGGCGCGCAGGGCGTCGGCGTGCGTCACAGCGTCCGGGAGAGCGGGGAGATGAATCGCGACAGGCCACGCATCAGTCAGCCGCCGGCGTCGATGGGGTGCTGGTGGACGGTTTCGCGTCGCTCTTGGGCGTGGCCGCGGCGCCGGCATCGGAAGAGGGCGCACCAGCGGTGCGCTGATCCTTCTTGCCGTCCTTGCCGTAGTCGGTGATGTAGAACCCGGAGCCTTTGAAGAGGAGGCTCGCACCACCGGAGATGATGCGCGTGGCCACTCCCGTGCCGTCAGGCGTCGGAATGCTTTCCGGGACTTCGGAGATCTTGAACCGAGCCTCGATGATGGAGCCGTCGGGGCAGCGGAACTCGTAAGTCGGCATGGCTACGTTACTTGGCTAGGGTCAGACAGCCTCGTAACATAGCCGTGTCCGTCCCGCGGTTCAACCGGAGGCGATCCATTTCCCGCCGGCGGCACCCGCTGGGGGTCACACCACCGACAGTGTGGTCGCCCCGGGCGTGTAGATCACCGTGAGTGGCGTGAGATTTTCGGCGCGTTGCGGGGAGGACTGCCACACCCCCGCGCTGTTGAACAGGGCGCCGTGATTGGGACAGCGGAAGCTCGTGCCGCTGACGACCGTGATCGTCGTACCGGCATGCGGACAGCGCATGGAGAAGGCGCCGAAGCTGGTGGCGCTGAGTCGCGTGATGGCCACGGGGCCGCCGTTGACGTTGCCCACGCTGCCCGCCACGCCGCCCACGTTGGCCAAGGCCGGCCACGCGGAGAGGGTGACCACCAGTCCGGCCGGCGAGACGGTGAGCGTGACCGCGACGGTCCGTGAGGCAACGCCGGCGGCGAGCACCGTGATGATGGCGGTGTACGTGCCCACGGCGAGCGCCCCGACGGCGGGACGGACGGTGAGGGTGGCAGGGGCCGTGACCTGATTGAAGGAGGCCGACAGCCAGTTGGTGCCCGTAGCGCCGTAGGCGATGGCGACCGACAGCCCGGTGAGGGTGCCTCCCCCGGCGTTGTTGCACTGCACCGTCTGCGCGGCAGGGACCGTCCCGACCGGCGCCGCAAACGTGAGCGCGGCCGTGGACAGTTGCAGGCTGGCCGGGGTGGTGGGATCCTGGATCAGCAGGGACACGGCGATGGTCTGTGCCCCACTGCCGACGCCCACGGTGACCGTGGCGGTATAGTTGCCCACGGGCAGCGTGCCACGCAGTGCCGTGAGCGTGAGTGTCGCCGGCGCGGCCGAGTCGCTGAGGGCGATGGCCAGCCAGCCCGTGCGCTGATTGGCGCCGTAGGCGAGGGAGACGGCGAGGTTGCCGAGAATGCCACCGCCACCGTTGGTGATCGCAACCGTCTGCGCCGCGGGTGCGTTGCCGGTGGGTGTGGTGAGAAACACGATCGCGTTCCGGTCGAGCCCGAGCACGGCCGGCGTGAGGGCGCCGCCAACCAGCAGCGATCCGTCGGCGTTCCGCCGCACGTCGAGTGGCGTCAGGTCGGCGGTGGGCTGCCCGCTGAGCCACGTGCCATTGTTGGCGAACCGCGCATCGTGGTTGGGGCAGCGCAGCCCGTCGGCCGCCACATTCACGATGGAGCCCCGGTGGGGGCAGACCAGCGAAAGCGCCCGGAACTGCTGGCTCCCCACGCGTTCCACCAGCACCGGTGAGGAGGCACCCGATACGACCACCGTGCGCCCACCCACCGGCGCGAGCTCGGGGATGGTGGCCGGATCAATCCGGAAGGGCTGCGGAATCCCGTCGGGGAGCTGCTCGGGCCCGCTGATCACGCCGTCACCACAGCCAGCGACGAGCGCACCGAGCGACAGGACCGAGGCGGAGGCCAGAAACTGGCGCCGGTCGAGATGACCGCAGCCGGAGCAGGACGGATGGTCAGGAGTCATACTCTTGATGTTAACGCAGAACCGCGCGCTGTCGAGTTTCGCGGCGGGCACCGACTGGTACGCGGCGGGGTTGCTGGACAGCGACGGCGCGCGCGACCAGCTTCGCGGGATGCCTTCTCCCGCCCCCTGCTCGACCCGTCGCGTGCGGCGACGCATCACGCCCTGCGCCCTGCTCGCCCTGACCGCGCTGCTTGGACCGACCGGGCTCGCGGCTCAGGCGGGCGCCCGTGCGGCGACGCCAACCGCCCCCCGCACCGCCGCGCTCACCGGCCCCGGCGTGTCGGCCGACCTGGCCCGTCGCCGGGCCGCCCAACTGTCGGACGTGGCGTACGATCTCGCGCTCACCGTGAGTGCGGGCGACACCGCCACGGGGCGGGTAACCGTGTCGTTCACGGCGCGCGGACCGGGCGACGTGGTGCTCGACTTCCGCGGGCTGTCGGTGACCGAGGGACGCATCAACGGGGCGCCGTGGGCGGAGGCGCCGGCGGCCTGGAACCGGATGCATGTGGTGGTCCCGGCGGCACGGGTGCGCGTGGGGCGCAACCAGGTCGAACTGGCGTTCCGCACGCCGGTGGCGCAGGCGGGCGCGAGCATCATCCGCACGCGTGATGCCGCGGATGGCCGCGTGTATCTGTATACGCTGCTGGTGCCGTCAGACGCCAACCTGCTCTTCCCGTGCTTCGATCAGCCCGACCTCAAGGCGCGCGTGCGCCTTGCGCTCACCACCCCGTCGGACTGGCGAGCGCTAGCCAACGGCGCGCTGGTCGGTGCCGATACCGCGGGGGCAGCGGTGACGCACCGCTTCGCCGAGACGCAGCGACTGAGCACGTACCTGATTGCGTTCGCGGCGGGGCCGTGGGCCACGACCACCCGCTCGGTGGCCACCACCACCGCGGCGCCGCCGGTGCCCGTGTCGCTCTGGATGCGGCAATCGCGGCGCGCCGAGGCGGAGAGTGACACGCTGATCGCCATGAATGCGCGCGCGCTGCGCTGGCTGGGCGACTGGTTCGGGATTCCGTACGCGTTCGACAAATACGATGCGCTGCTGGCGCCGGCGTTTCCGTTTGGCGGCATGGAGCATCCGGGTGCGGTGTTCTACAACGAGGAGAGTTTCATCTACCGCGAGCGGCCGACCGCGTCGCAGTTACTGGGGCGACAGGCGACCACCTTTCATGAAGTGGCGCACCAGTGGTTTGGCGACTTCGTGACGATGCGCTGGTTTGACGACCTCTGGCTGAAGGAGGGCTTTGCCACCTACATGGCGGCGCGCATGCAGGCCGACCTCGAGCCCACCTCGAACGCGTGGAAGACGTTCTACCTGCGCAACAAGCCGGTGGCCTACGCGACCGATGCCACGGCGGGAACCACCCCGATCTGGCAGCAGCTTGGGAATCTCGATCAGGCCAAGAGCAATTACGGGCCGATCGTGTACAACAAGGCGCCCGGCGTACTGAAGCAACTGGAGTATCTGGTGGGTGCACCGGCCTTCCAGCGTGGCGTGCGGGCGTTTCTGCAGCAGCACGCCTATGGCAACGGCACGTGGCGCGAGTTGCTGGCGAGTGTGGGCCAGGCGGCGCACCGCGACCTGACGGCGTGGGGACGGGCGTGGATGCTGCGCCCGGGGATGCCGCTGGTGGAACAGCAGCTAGTGGTGCGCGGCGGCGTCGTGCAGCGGCTGGCGCTCGTGCAGCGGGCGGCGCAGCCGGCGCTGTCGGGCCCGGGGGCGTGGCCGCTCAAGGTGCAGCTCCTGCTGTATTACACCGACCGGCCGGCGGTCCGCCTGCCCGTAGAACTGCGCGGGGAAACCACGGTCGTGACGGCCGCGGCCGGGCGGCCGGCCCCGGCGTTCGTGTTCGCGAACGACGCCGACTATGGGTACGCCCTGGTCCTGCCCGACAGTGGCAGTGTGCGCTGGCTGGAGCAGCAGATCGGGACGGTGCGCGACGACTTCCTGCGCGCGATGCTGTGGGGCGCGTTGTGGGATCTGGTGCGGGAGGCACGGCTATCCCCCACGCGCTACGCCGAGATGGTGCTGCGCGAACTGCCGCAGGAACGCGACGAACAGATCGCAGGCACGCTGGTGGGGCGGCTATCCACGGTGATCGGCCGGTACAGCGCCGACGCCACCCGCGAGGCCCTGCTGGCGCGCGCCGAGCCGTTGCTGCTGCGCGGCGCCGAGGACAGCACGCGCAGCTACGGGCAGCGGAAGAGCCAGCTGGACGCGGTGATCGGACTGGCGCGCACGCCGGCGTCGCTGGGGCAGCTGGACGCGTGGCTGGGCCGCGACTCGATTGCCGGCCTGCCGCTGCGGGCCCCCACCCGGTGGTCCATCGTGACGCGGCTGGTGGCGCGTGATGCGCCCACGGCCGCGGCGCGTCTGGCGGCGGAAGCGCGGCGCGACTCTACGAGCGAGGGGCAGCGGCAGGCGTTCGTGGCCGATGCGGCGCGCCCCGACGCGGCGAACAAGCAGGCGCTGTTCACCCGGTGGTTTGCGGACGCGACCCTGAATGAGGAGTGGGTGACGTCGAGCCTGCGGAGCTTTCATGATCCCGACCAGCGGGCACTGACCACCCGCTACCTGACCGCGGCGCTGGACACACTGCCGTGGATCCAGCAGAACCGCCGGATCTTCTTTTTAGGGAGCTGGCTGGGGGCGACCATTGGCGGCCAGTCGGAGGCGGAGGCGCTGCAGATCATCGACCGGTGGCTGGCGGCCCATCCGACGCTCGGGGCGGACCTGCGGCAGAAAATTCTCCAGAGCCGTGACGAGCTCGAGCGCACGGTCCGCATCCGGCGCCGGTTCGGGGACGATCCGTACCGTCCGTAGGCGCCCGCGTAGAGCCTCCAGCGGCTGAGGCTGCCCGCTCTGCCCCATCCGGTGACGTGACCTAGCCTCGCGCTGTTCGTCTCATGTAGTTTTGTCCCACCGTGGTGCTGTCAGGTTCTCGTGACGTCCTGGTCACGGTCTGACAGCAATTGGTGACAATGGGACGAATGCTACTGGCTGTCCCGCTGTCCATCGTGTTTCAGCAGCCCGCCTTTCCTTCCTCGGAGACCCTCTATGGGTAAGTTGTTCTCACTCGTGGCCGCGTTTGCGGTTGCCGTGCTGCCGCTTCGCGCGCATGCACAAACCCGAGATATCTCGGGTAAGGTGACCCAGGCTGTCGTTGGCACCCCCATCGCTGACGTGACCGTCAGCATCGTCGGACAGCAGGTCGGTGTCCGCACCAACGAGCGCGGCGAATTCCGCATGCGTGTGCCCTCGGGCGAAGTGGTCGTGCTGGCGCGTCAGCTTGGCTTCAAGCGGCAGACGATCCGCCTCGGCGCGACCGAGAGCACGGCCAACTTTGTGCTCGAGAAGGACGTGCTGCAGCTCGAAGGCGTGACCGTGACCGGTCAGGCCACGACGACCGATCGCCGGGTGGCGGCTACGGCGGTGGCGACGGTGAGCGCGCAAGAATTGAACCGCGTGCCGGCCCGCTCGGTTGAAAGCAACCTCGCCGGCAAGGTCGCCGGTGCGCGTGTGTTCGACAACGGCGGTGCCCCGGGCGGCGGTGCGCAGATCCAGATCCGTGGCGCCACGTCGGTGCTCGGTCAGGGTGACCCGCTGTACGTGGTGGACGGCGTGATCATTTCGAACGCCGGCATCTCGTCGGGGCAGAGCGCGATCACCCGCGCGAGCGGCTCGACGGGTTCCAGCCAGGACCAGGTGGTGAACCGTCTGGCCGACCTGAACCCGAACGACATCGAGAACATCGAAGTCCTGAAGTCGGCGGCGGCCACCGCCATTTACGGTTCGCGCGCCACGAACGGCGTGGTCGTGATCACGACGAAGAAGGGCACGTCGGGCGCCCCGCGCTGGAACCTCACGCAGCGGGCCGGGACGCAGCAGCTCATGCGCTCCCTCGGCCATCGGCAGTATGCGACGGTGGACGATGTGCTGCCGTTCGCGGGTGGGCCGGTGGGCGAAGCGGCCGCGCGCGCGGCGTGCACCCCGACCTGCACCAACTACGACTGGCAGCAGGAGCTGTACGGCCGCACCGACCCGTCGTGGGAAACGCTGCTGTCGGCGTCCGGCGGTGTGAACAACACCCGCTACTTCGCGTCGCTCAGCGATCGCCAGGAATCGGGCATCATGATCAACACCGGCGCGCGTCGCACCGGCGGCCGCATCAACCTCGACCAGACGATCGGTTCGAAGCTCACGGCGAGCATGGGCATCGACGTCACGCGCAACTTCTTCCAGCGTGGTATCGGCAACAACAACAACGCCGGCGTGAGCCCGACGTACACCTTCGGCTACACGCCGGCGGTTGTCGATCTGCAGGCGCGTGATGCCTCCGGCCGCTACGTCCGCATGCCGTTCGACGGCGGCGGGTCGGGCACGGCCAATCCGTTCGAAATCATGAACGCGATGCAGAGCGACGAAACGGTGTTCCGTCAGGCCGCGAACATCCGCCTCGGCTACGCGCTGCTGAGCACGACGCGCCACACGGTGCAGCTGTCGTACCTCGGCGGCTTCGACCGCTTCCAGCAGGAAGGCGTGCAGTACTCGCCGAACTACCTGCAGTTCGAGCCGGCGGACGGATTCCTGGGCACGGCCGGTCAGAACAACGCGTCGAGCCTCCAGACCAACTCCGGCATGAACGCGGTGTGGACGTGGTCGCCGTCGAACAAGTACGTGACGTCGCTCACGACGTCGATCGGTGGCTCGTACGAGCGCCAGAAGCAGGACGTGTACCGCATCCGCGGTCGTGGTCTGCTCCCGACGCGCCGCACGGCCGCCGGTGCGCAGGACATCGCGACGGTTGATGACCGCTCGGAGTTCCGCGATCAGTCGTACTACGTGAACGAGCAGATGCTGCTGCTGGACGAGAAGCTGGCCCTGAACGCCGGCTTCCGCGCCGACCGGTCGAGCGCCAACGGTGACCGCGCGAAGTTCTACGTGTTCCCGAAGTACTCGGGCTCGTACCGCTTCGTGAAGCCGCTCACCGACAAGGTTGATGAGTTCAAGTTCCGCGCGGCGTGGGGCCAGTCGGGCAACCGTCCGCGTTTCGGCGACCGCGACATTCTGTACGCGGACGGCGGACTGATCGGCGGCCAGAACTCCCTCGTGTCGGCCGGCCTGCTCGGTAACACCGGGATCAAGCCGGAAGTGATGAACGAACTCGAGTTCGGTGTGGACGCCTCCATGCTCGGCGCGCGCGTCGGTGTCGAAGTGACGCGCTACCAGCGCCGGATCAAGGATCTGCTGCTCACGTTCCCGCTGCCGCCGTCGTCGGGGTTGGGCAACCAGATCATCAACGGCGGCCAGCTGTCGGTGCTCGGCACCGAAGGCGTGCTGTCGCTGGTGCCGGTGCGCCGCGGCAACTTCGAGTGGACCAGCCGCATCATCTACAACACGAACGCCCAGTTCACCGACAGCGTGCCGGTACCGGCGTTTGCGGTCCCGGGCTCGTACGGTGCGTCGTACGGCCGCAACCGGATCCAGTCGAACACGCGCTCCACGTACATCTGGGGCAATGCCCCGTTCGGCGTGGGCGGCGCCACGCGCGACACGATCCTGTTCGACTCGAACCCGATCCACACGACCACGTTCAACAACGACTTCTCCTACAAGTCGTTCACGTTCTCGTTCCTCGCCGACTGGCGGGCGGGTGGCTACGTGTCGAACATGACGAACAACTTGTGGGACGAAGGTGGACAGTCGCGTGACTACGACGCCGCCGCTCCGACGTCGATTCTCCCGGGGTCGCGTGCCTGCGGCACCGCGACGCTTGGCGAGTGCCGGTACTCCACGTTCAATGGTGGTGACATCCGCCCGTACATCCAGAAGGGCTCGTACGTGAAGCTCCGCGAAGTGACCCTGAACTATCAGGCACCGGAGACGTGGGCCAAGAAGATCCCGGGCGCGCGCTCGCTGCGCTTCAACGTGAGCGGCCGTAACCTGGCGCTGTTCACCGATTACTGGAGCTTCGATCCGGAGTTCAACAACTTCGGCAACACGAACTTCAACCGGTTCATCGACCTTGCTCCGTTCCCGTCGAGCCGCCAGTTCTTCCTCAGCGTCGACGTGGGGTTCTAATCCATGACGACCACTGACCACCTCACCGGCGCATCGCGCGTGCAGATGACCCGTTTGCCTTTGCGCACCCTTGGTGCCCTCTCGCTCGCCTCGCTGTCGTTGGCTGCCTGCAGCAAGGACACGCTGGGGATCACGAATCCGAACACCCCGTCGGTGGCCGGTGCCAGCGCCGACCCACAGGCGTTGCAGCTGCTCGCCACCGGCCTGCTGCGGCAAAACCGCAACAGCCGCGGCGGTCTGATCAGCGAAACCGGCCGCTTCGGCCGTGAGGCGTACGTGTATACGCCGCAGGAAGGGCGTAACACGTCGGCCTATCTGATCGGGCTGTCCGGCCAGAACAAGCTCGACAACGCCGGCTTCGCCGTGGGCAGCTGGTCGGGCCCGTACGGCAACCTGCGTGACGTGTTCAACTTCAAGAACACCGTGGCGGCGTCCACACTCAGCGCCGAGCAGAAGAAGGCGGCGCTTGGTTTCGCGAAGACCATCGAAGCCATCGAGTTGCTCACGGTGATCTCGACACGTGACACGATCGGTGCCGTCACCCAGATCAATCAGGATGCCACGGTGCTCGCGCCGTTCGTCTCGCGGGACTCGGTGTATAAGTACATCCTGAACACGCTGGACGAGGCCAACACGGATCTCGGCGCCGGTGGCGCCGCGTTCCCGTTTGCGCTGAACTCGGGCTTCACCGGCTTCAACACACCGAGCACGTTCCGCCAGTTCAACCGCGCCATGGCCGCCCGTGCCGCGGCGTACTACGCCACCTCCGGCGGCGGTGCCACCGCGTGGGCGCGTGCGAACTCGGCACTGGATGCCTCGTTCCTGAACGCGGCGGCCACGACGACGGCGCAGCTGAACGTGGGTGTGTACCACCCGTACGCCGCGTCGCCCGACGCACCGAACCCGCTCGCCCAGTCCACGAACACGGACCTGTACGCGCATATGTCGTTCGACACCGACGCGCCACTCAAGGCCGACGGCTCGAAGGACAACCGGTTCGCGGCCAAGATCGGTGTCCGTCCGACGCGCAACGCGCCGAGCGGTCTGGGCGTGTCCTCGTCGTTGGGCTTCAACCTGTATCCCGCCATCACCACCTCGCTGCCGATCATCCGAAACGAGGAGCTCATGCTGCTCCGCGCTGAGGCGCTGGTGGCCACGGGGAACAAGGCGGGTGCGCTGGTGCTGATCAACAGCATCCGCGTGAACGCTGGCGGCCTTGCGCCGTCCACGCTGACCGCGGCCTCGGCGGACGCGGCCTTTGTGACGGAAATCCTTCTGCAGAAGCGGTATTCGCTCATGCTGGAAGGGCATCGCTGGATCGACATGCGCCGCTACGGCCGGCTGAGCGAGCTGCCGCGTGACCTGACGTCTGGGGTCAACGCACACTTCGTGGCCAAGGTGCAGCCGCTGCCGCAGGCCGAGTGCCTGCAGCGGGCTGGACGCTCCGGTGCGCTCGCAGGACCGGGCTGCTAACACCGGCCCACCCATTACGGAGAAGCCCCGCGTGACATCATGTCACGCGGGGCTTTTTCGTACGGGGCCCGATCACGGCGGCCGTCGGGTCGCGGTCGGGTCGCATTCAGTCGTCGTCAGTACCCGTCGCGCGTCCACACGGCGACGACACCGCAGCGCCGATCCGGTCCACCGAACTGCGGGGGGATCGTCGCGGCACCGGTATAGACTTCGATGCCGGCGATCTGCTTGGGCGGCGGCAACAGATCCAGATCGAAGTTGCGCGGCAGCACGATGCCGTCGAGGACGACCTGCATGGCGCAGAATTGCTGCTGGCCGTTCGCATCGAATCCGCCCCCTTCGCGGCGCGAGTACACCTGCGTGCCCGCGAAGGCCTGAGTGGTGACCCGCGACACTTCCACGCCACGCATCGCGCGCATGAAGTCGGACGTTTGCAGCGACCCGCGCCGTTCGATGTCTTCCTGCGTCACGAACTGCCCTTGCCCCTGCCGACGACGCACCTCGAAATCCACCATCCGCATGGTCACGCGCCGCTCCTTCACGCGCACCGTGTCAAGCAAGGCATTGGAGCGGATGAGCGTGTACGACAAGCGGACGGTGTCACCTTCGGGCACTTGAATGATGCCGGAGGTCGGCGCGTATCCGATGCGCCGCACAACGAGCAGGTATTGCCCCGACGGCACCTGTAGCATGCGGAAGCGCCCGTTCTCGTTGGTGATCACGCGGGCGCTGGTCCCGACCACCGACACGTCGGCCGACCCAAGCGGGCGCAGCAACGTATCGGTGACGACGCCGTCGATGACCGCCTGCCCCGTGAGGGGACGGATGGCCGCGCGCTCCTTTTCCTGTGCCGCACGGTCTCTGATGCTTGCGCGCACCTGCGCGTGGGCCGACGCGGCGACGCAGGGGAGCAGCAGCGCCGCCCCGAGTGCGCGACGGAGGGCGCGACGCGCAGCGCGCGGTGGGACGGAGGCGTGTGATCTGTGCATAGACCTATAAGTTATCGGCATTCCTTCGGCGGAGACACATCCCATGCCATGCTACCCCACGATCGGCACGGGTCGCTCGCGGCGGTGCACACGCCGTACCATCGTGAACACAGCGGTGCCGCCGGCGAGTCGCTACTTCTTTTTGAGGTCACCGCAGGCGGCGATGATGCCCATCGCCGCCGTGGCATCGTGGATGTTCACGTAGTAAGCCGTGGTGTCGGCCAGAGCGACGGCCAGCGTGGCCTTGCCCGTGCCGTGCCCCTTGTCATCGATCACGATGGGCGCGTAGGCGCGTCCCCCGCCGACCACGCCGCCCGCCTTCTCGCAGCTGCCCGTGTGGATGTGCCACGGACGCGTGGCCCCCGGCGTGTCGTCATCGAGCGTGACCGACACCTCCGTCCCCGTGCCATCCATGGTGGGCGTGACCACGGCGGTGCCATGCACCTTGCGGCCATCCTTGCCCGCGATCGTGGCCGCGTAGTCGGTAATTGGCCGGGCGAGCGCGAACAGCACCGCGGTGTGCCCCACGAGGGCGGCACTCAGGGCAATCCAGCGAAGGCGCGTGTGGCGGGTCATCAGCACTCCGTAAGCGTGAGGAGAAACAGGATCGGACAGCACGGGCATCGCCGCTAATTGCGCTCGACGATGCGATCAATGAGAAAGCTGGACTGCTCGAGCGCTTCGGCGGTGAAGTCGCCGAAGAACGTGCGGACATCCGCGAAGAGCCGGGCGAACGCGGCCTGATCGCCACGGGCGAGCACCTCCGCGACCTCCTGCACCGACGCGCCGAACGCGGCCGTGATCTCCGCCGTGCGCGGATTGCCCATTTCGATCGCGCCGTACAACGCCGGATCCTGCGCGAAGTGACGCGCGGCCACGTACAGCTCGAGCAGATACGCCGGCGACGTGAACGGCATGGTTTCGGCGAGCGGGACGCCCAGACGGCTCAGCGTGAGCCCCTGCACCTGCGTCTGGAAGTGCGTGAGGACCTGCACCACCGACATGGCGCGATCGTGCTGTGAGGCCGTGCTTTCCGTGACCACCAGCCCGCGGGCGGCGAACGACTGCGCCACCCAGTCGCCCCACGCGTCGCCGCGCGCGCGGCAGAGCACGACACGCTGCCCCTGCAGCGTGTGCACGCTGGGGCCGAACATGGGGTGTGTCCCCACCACACTGGCCGACGTCGACGCCAGCATGGCCTGCACCGGCGCCTCCTTGAGGCTGGTCACATCCATGAGCAACGACTCGGGGCGCACATGTGGCCCCACCGCCTGAATCACGGCCGCCGTGACGTCGATGGGCACGCTCACGATCACGACATCGGCCACCGCGGCCGCCTCGGCGGCGCTGAGCGCGGTGTCGGTATCGACGGTGAGGATGCGATGGCCGAGATCGCCGAAGAGGCGCGCCATGACGCGCCCGATGCGTCCGTGTCCACCGACGATGGCCACCGTGCGCGGCTCGGCGTCCACCGGCACCTCCGTGCGCAGGGCGGCCTGATGATCGCGGCTCGAGCGCAGCAGCAACCGGAAGATCGACTCGATCTCCTCCGCGGGAAGCCCGAGCTCCGTGGCGCGCTCCTGGCGGTCGCGCAACACCTCACGCTCCCGCGCCGCATCGCGAATGCGGAGCCCGTGCTGACGCTTGTACGCGGCGACCTCGGAGACGAGCGCCATGCGCTTGGCCATGATCTGCAGCAGGTCACGATCGAGCGCGTCGATCATGGCGCGCACCACGGGGAGCGGCCGCGGCGTGTCAGCCACGCACCCGTCTCACTTGCTCATCTTCCAGAACGCGATGCCACTGGCCTGCTGGCCGACATCGGCGGTGCCGACGTTGGCGCGGGCCGTGAGGTCGATGACATCGACCTTGCCCGGCTGCGCCCCCTGCCCTTCGCTGCTCACGAACGCATAGCGCGAATCGCTGCTCACCGTGACGCCGTGCGCGAGCCGGTTGGACGTAGGGAGCTGCGCGACGCTGGCGCCCGACACGAGGTCGAACAGCTCGACCATGTTGCCCTGCTTGAGCGTGGCCACGAGCGTCCGCCCGTCGGCGGTGACGGCGAGATTGTACACGCCGCGGCCGGTCTTGAAGCGGCGCGACACCACCCACCCCTTGGTATCGACCTCGAGAATTTCGTCGGCCTTGTTGCAGGCTACATAGATTTTCGCGCCGTCGGCCGAGGGCTGCGCCCAAGTGGGAGAACAGGAGGCCGGGGCCATGTCGTGCTTTTCGAGGCCCATCGCCACGCGTCCCATCTGTGCCGGATCGACCGTGGGACCCGCGGCTTTCGTCGTGGCGGCGGTCGCCATCGCGGTCGCCATCGCGGGCGCACTGTGGTCCATCGCGGCGTGATCCATGCCGGCCATGGTGTTCACGGCCGACAGCGGCAGCGCGCCTTCCTTGCCCTTCGCCAGCGAGAAGCGGCGCGACACCACGAAGGTGCGCGTGTCCACTTCCACCAACTGGTCATCCATCATGCACGTGGAGTACTGGTGCATGCCATTGGGGGCGACTCGGCTGCCGTGGGGCATGGTGCAGGTCACGATGCGCGCGATTTCGGTGGCGTTGGGGGTGTAGATCACCGACACGGTGGACGGGATCATGTCGCCGTGCAGATTGAAATTCACCGACAGCGCGTAGAGCCCGTCGGGCGTGACGTCGATTGACGCCGGGAAATTGCCGAGCAACAGGCCGGGGGCGACGAGCGTGTCGGGGCCCAGCTCGTAGCGCCAGTACTTGCCGTCCGGAAAGCCGTGGCCGGTGGTCATGTGCAGGTACTTGCCGTCTGCGGAGATCGCGAGGCCGTGCGGCCCCTCCATCTCCGCGGCGAGTTCCCCGACGGCGATGCGCTTCTCGACGACCGTCCCTGCCGGACCGAAGCGCACCCGGTAGATGTGATCAGCCGACTCGGCACCGACGTACACCCAGTAGTCGGCCGTGGGACCTTTCACCGCGGCGGGTTGCGCCACCACCAGCGAGGGCGTGGCGCACAGCATCGCCGCGACGGCGGACCGCGCGAGGCAGCGCGTGGCGGCCCCGTGGCCGGAACGCCACGTCTTGCGGGGGGGTGAGGCGAGAGGCATGATGGCGGGGCTCGGCAGGATCCATCCCACTGGAGAGAACAGTATATGAACGTAGCGCGCACCAGGCGGTTCGTCACGACCGCGGCCCTGCTGTTTGTCCTACCCCCGATCGTCAGCGTGGTTGCGGTGGCACCACTCGGTGCACAAGCCGCCGCACCGGTCGCCAAACCCGTGGCCCGACTGGTGGCAGAACCGGCCAGAGTCACGATCCGGGCGGGTGACTCCCAACCGTTCACCGTTACCGCGTACGATGCCGCCGGCGCCGTGATCCCGGACGCAGTGGTGCGCGTGGGTGGCCCGCGTCAGGCGGTCGCGTTCGCCGACGGACGGGTGCAGGCCTTCCGCGCTGGTTCGTTCACGGCCACCGCCACGGCAGCCGGCGCAAACGGTCCGATCACCCTCGACATCGCCGTCTTGGTGACGTGGCCGGCGCTTTCGAAGATCGCGATTCTCGCCGACTCGGGACGCCTGTACACGGGCATTTCCATCGGGCACAAAGCCGAGGGCGCGCACGCCGACGGCACCTCGCGCCCCGGCCTGATTCCCACGTGGCGCAGCAGCACGCCGACGGTGGCCACGGTGGACCGATTCGGCACCGTGACGGCGCTCAAGGCTGGCACCGTGGTGATCAGCGCCGAGGCCGAGGGAGTGGTGTCGCGGAAGAGCTATACGATCGCGACCAACCCCGTGTCGTCGATCGCGCTGGACATCAAGGAAGATGTGATCCTCACGGGACAGGTGGTGCGCCTGAATGCCACGGCCAGAACGGCCAGCGGCGCGCCGGTGAAAGACGCGGTGATCACGTGGAGCTACGTCTATACCCCTGACGACACGACGGTGGCCCCGGGCGGCCCCGGCATCATCGACTGGGGGCGCTTCACGCCCAATTATCCCGGCCGTTTCACGCTGCTCGCGCAGTCGGGGAACGTGACGGCGCGCAAGGTGCTCGAGGCGAAGCCGCGCGACGTGGTGCGCCGCATCACGGTGACCGGTCGCGGCAACATCGCGACCACGGCGACGTCCGATCTCTGGCCGTGGACGGGCAAGGACGGCCGCGACTACTGCCTGGTGGGCACGTGGGGCGGCGACGGCTACGGCATGGTGTTCGACATCACGGACATGAACAACATCGTGAAGACGGACTCCATCAAGATCGACGCGCGCACGATCAACGACGTGACGGTCTCACCCGACGGCCGCTACGGCGTGCTGGCGCGCGAAGGCGCGTCGAACCGCGTGAACGGTGTGGTGATCCTGGATCTCGCCAACCCCGCGCACCCCAAGATCGCCTCGACGTTCGACCAGGAACTCACCGGCGGCGTGCACAACATGTTCGCCACCAACGATCACCTGTTCGCGATCTCGGGCGGACAGAAGTACGTGATCATCGACGTGAAAGACATCTACAAGCCGAAGTACGTGAGCGAGTATCAGCATCCGAACGCCCGCATCCACGACCTGTGGGTGCGCGACGGCATCGCCTATTCGGCGCAGGGCGGCGTGGGCGCGGTGATGGTGGACGTGGGCAACGGCAAGTACGGCGGCACGATCGAGAAGCCGAAGCTGATCAACGTGTTCCCGATCAACTCGGGGCACGAGATCTACCCGTACTTCCAGAAGTCTACGGGGCGCACGTACCTGTTTCTGGGCGACGAAGAGATGAACCGTGCCGGTCGCGTGTGGGAAGGCACGAACTATCGTTCCACGCTCGGCACGCCGGGCGGTGTGGCGCAGTCGTCGGGGGGCTACGTGCACATCGTCGACGCCACGGACCCGATGCACCCCCGCAAGGTCGGGCGCTATCATCTCGAGGATTTCGGCGCGCACGACATCATCGTGGAAGACGACATTTTGTATCAGGCGTACTACGACGGCGGCGTGCGCGTGGTGGACGTGAGCGGTGAACTGATGGGCAATCTGGCCGACCAGAAGCGCGAGATCGCGGTGTTCAAGCCGTACGATCCGAAGGCGTTCACGGCCAACGCGCCGTTCGTGATGAACGCGATGCCGTGGAAGGGTCAGGTGCTGTTCACCGACTTCAATTCCGGGCTGTGGTCGGCGAAGCTCGAGCCCAAGGCGAAAGCGATCACGCCGTAACACGCACAGCAACGGCAACGGCAACGGCGAAAAGCAACAGCAACGGCAACGGCGAAAAGCAACAGCCGGAACACGGATCAAATCAGATCGCACCGATATCACAGATAAGCAAAAGCATTTGATCCACAGCGTGACATGAACGCGCAGTGCGGCTTATCTGTGTAATCGGCGACATCGTTTTCAAATCCGTGTTCCCGCCGTTGCTGTTCGCCGACGTCCCGAGCTGCGATCACATGCTCGGCTGGTACCGCCCCCACACCTTTTCGAGCGTATCGGAAATCTCGCCTACGGAGGCGCGCACGCGCACGGCATCGATGATGCGCGGCATGAGTGGGGTGCGCGCGCCGGCGTGCGCCGGCAAGTATTCCGGCGCAATGGCGGCGATCGCCTGCAGCGCCGCCTGCACCGCGGCGCGGTCACGGGAGGCCTTCACCTGCTTCAATCCTGCCACCTGTCCGACTTCGAGTGCGCTGAAGTCCGGCGACGGGATGATCGGCGGCTCCTGTCCATCGCTGAACTTGTTCACGCCGACCACCACCGTTTCGCCGGCTTCCACGCGCAGTTGATATTCGTAGGCGCTCCGACCGATTTCCTCCTGGAAGAAGCCGGCGCGAATGGCCGCGGCCGCGCCGCCGAGCGCATCAACCTTCTCGAGCAGGGCGAGCGCGCGCGATTCGATCGCATCGGTGAGCTGCTCGACATACCAACTGCCAGCGAGCGGATCCGCGGTCTGCGCGACGCCCGACTCGTAGCCCACGATCTGCTGCGTGCGCAGGGCCAGCGTGGCGGCTTCGGCGGTGGGGAGTGACAGCGCTTCATCGTAGCCGTTGGTGTGCAGCGACTGCGTGCCTCCCAACGTGGCGGCCAGCGCCTGCACGGTCACGCGTACGACGTTGTTGAGCGGCTGCTGCGCGGTGAGTGTCACCCCGCCCGTCTGCGTGTGGAAGCGCAGCTTGCAGCTGGCGTCGTTGGCGCCGAACCGGTCGCGCATGAGGCGCGCCCACAAACGACGCGCGGCGCGGAACTTCGCCACTTCCTCGAAGAGATCGCTGTGCGCCGCGAAGAAGAACGACAGGCGCGGCGCGAAGGCATCGACGGCGAGTCCGGTGTCCACGGCCTGCTGCACGTAGGCGATCGCATCGGCGAAGGTGAACGCCACTTCCTGCACCGCGGTGGCACCGGCTTCGCGGATGTGGTAGCCGGAGATGGAAATGGGATTCCACTGCGGCACGTCGGCCGCGCAGAAGCGGAACATCTCGGCCGTGAGCGCGAGCGACGGATCGGGCGGATAGATGTACGTGCCGCGCGCGATGTATTCCTTGAGGATGTCGTTCTGCACCGTGCCGGAGAGTGCAGCGCGTGCCATGCCGCGCTCTTCCGCCACCACGATGTACATCGCGAGCAACGTGGACGCCGTCGAGTTGATCGTCATCGACGACGACACCTTGTCGAGCGGAATGCCGTCGAGCAGCACGTGCATATCGTCGACGGTATCGATCGCCACGCCCACGCGCCCCACTTCGCCGCTCGCGCGGGGCGAGTCGGAATCGATGCCCATCTGCGTGGGGAGATCGAAGGCGACCGATAAGCCGGTCTGCCCCGCTTCCAACAGCAGTCGGAATCGTTCGTTGGTGGCGCGCGCCGTGCCGAAGCCCGCGTACTGGCGCATCGTCCAGAGACGGCCACGATACATCGTGGGCTGCACGCCGCGGGTGAACGGGAAGTGACCGGGGTCGGCCAGATCACGCGCGTAATCCACGTGGACGTCGTCCGGACGGACGACGCCGGGGACGGGAATGCCGGAGGGGGAGAGTCTCTCGCTCATCCCCCCAATCTAGCGATCAGGTCGCGTCTGTCGGAGTCGGCGTCACCGTTCGTGTGCTACGACGCTCCGGCATACCCGGGGGGACGTACGGCGGCAACGGAAACTCCGCGACAGTTTCCACCTCCGCCTTGCTGCCCAGATAGAGCGGGGTCCGCTCGTGCAGTTCCGTGGGCTGCATGTCGAGCACGCGGCCGTATCCATTGGTGGCCATCCCGCCCGCCTGCTCGGCGATGAACGCCAGGGGATTGGCCTCGTACAGCAAGCGCAGCTTGCCCTTGGGCGCCTTCGCGTTGGCCGGGTAACAGAACACACCGCCGCCCAGCAAGTTGCGATGGAAGTCGGCGACGAGCGAGCCCACGTAGCGCACGTTGAGCGGATCGCGCTGGCCGTCGAGGCCGCGATAGCGGCGCATGAGCGCACGTGTGGGCTCCGGCCAGTCCTGCTCGTACGCGTCGTTCACGGAGAGATACCGCGCGCGCTGCGGGATCCGGATGTTCGGATGCGACAGCAGGAACTCGCCGATGGACGGGTCGAGCGTGAAGCCGTGCGCGCCCTGCCCCGTGGTATACACGAGCATCGTGCTCGAGCCGTAGATGACATAGCCGGCCGCCACCTGACGGCGTCCCGGCTGCAGCATGTCTTCCATCTCGCCGCGCGCACCGCGGGTGATCTTCTTGTACACCGAGAAAATGGTCCCGACGGGCACGTTCACGTCGATGTTGGACGAGCCGTCGAGCGGGTCGAACAACAACACGTACTTGCCGGCGCGGAAGCCCTCGGGGATGTGGATGATGTCCGGTTCCTCCTCGGACGCCATGGCACACAGCCGGCCGCCGTGATCGAAGGCCTTGACGATGATCTCGTTCGAGATCACGTCGAGCTTCTGCTGCACCTCGCCCTGCACGTTGACGTCGGAGGTGGAGCCGAGGATGTCGACGAGCCCGGCGCTGCGCACCTTGTTCGCGATCATCTTGCCGGCCAGCGCCATGTCGTAGAGGATGCCGGAGAGTTCACCGGTAGCCTCGGGGAAATTGCGCTCCTGCTCGATGATGAACCGTTCGATCGTGACGACCGACGTTGCCGTATGCCTGACCACGCTGGTGCTCCCCATAAGGACGGACGCGCAAAGCTGTCTGAGCGCGCGACACGGCGACCCGTACGGGGTGCCCGCACATTCGCGCCGTCTGGAAACTGGCGACCGAGGGTCCGCGACGGCAAGAGTGACGCGCGGGCCGGGACAATCCAGCGGTCCCCGTGCGCGATCGCCTCGAGGCGCTGCCCATCCGTGCGCAGCACGACCGCCCCCTCGAGATCCGAGCGCAACAGCGGCACACCACGCGCCGCGAACCGGTCCAGAATCTCGGGCGACGGGTGGCCGTAGCGATTGCCCGCCCCCACCGACACGAGGCCGACCAGCGGTGACACCGCGCGCACGAACGCCTCGGTGGAGCTGGTGCGGCTCCCGTGATGGCCCAGCTTGAGTACGTCGGCCCGGAGGTCCTCCGCCGGCAGTCGCTCCAGCAGCCAGGCTTCCTCGTGCGCCTCGGCATCCCCCATGAACAGAAACCGCCGCTGCCCGTACGACACGCGCACCACCACTGAGGTTTCGTTCGCATCCTGCTGGGCCGCCGACCAGAGCGAATCGGGGGCCAGCACGTCGAGGGTGACACCGTCCAGCTGCCAGCGCTGCTCAGGCCCGACGCGGCGCCAGGGCTGTCCGCCGTCGCGCAGTGCCGTCAGGGCGCGGTGATAGCCGCGCGAGGTGGTCACGAACGCGGATTCCCACCAGAGACGTGGGGCGAGCGCTGCAATCACACTGGCCGCGCCCCCCGCGTGATCTTCGTGGGCGTGCGACAGCACCATGAGCGCCACCGCCCCGCCGTACCGCTGGAGGTACGGCACGACCGCACGCCGTCCCGCGTCGCCCCCCTCCCACGACGGCCCGGCGTCGATCAGCACCCAGCGGCCACGGGGGGTACGCACCGCGAGGGCATCGCCCTGCCCCACATCGATCATGTGCACCTCGAGAACGCCCGGCCCGGGATCGAGGAGTGGGGCCCACACCGCCAGCGCCATCGCGAGCGCCGCCGTCCGCAGCCATGGCCCCACGCGACGCGCGGCCGTGGCACCGACCATGGCACTCGCCGCCACGCCGGCGCAGATCGCGGTGACGCGCGTGGGCGCCACCGGCACCACCCCGTGCGGCACTGCCGCACCCATGGCTGCGAGGCGATCGAGCAGCAGCAGGGGGAGCCAGGCGGCGTCGGCGAACAGGCGCGCCAGCGGTTCACACGGGCTGGCCAGTAACGCGAGAAACAGTGCGGGCTGGAGGACGGCCACCACCGGCGCGGCAGCGAGGTTGGTGAACGGCGCCACCAGACTCACGCGCCCAAAGGTCCACGCGATCAGCGGCACCGTCACCGCCGTCGCGATGAGTCCCGTGATCGTTTCGCGCACGAGCCATCGCGAGAGCCCACGGCGGCGGAGTACCCAGCGGCGCGCGCGATCGGCCAGTCGCGGCGCGCCGTGCCGCGTGCGCTCCTTCGTAGCGGGATGGTCGGCGCGCGTGAACCGGTCATCGGGGCGCATCCGGCGCAGGACGGCGCGCGCGGCCAGCAGCGCCGCCATCCCGCTCACACTCAACTGCCAGCCGAGATCGACCACCACCAGCGGGTCGACGGTGGGAATCGCCGCGCCGAGCGCGAGCGCCGTCCATTCGTGAATCGGCCGTTGTCCCACACCGGCGAGCCGGACGACGACGAGCATGACGGCGCTGCGCACCGCCGGCGCCGGCGCGCCCAGCATGGCGACGTACGCCAGCACGAGCAGAAGCGAAAGCGTCACCCCGACGGCGGACGGCAGGCGCAACGCGGCGGTAAGCGTGAGCAGCGCCGAGGCGATGATGGCCACGTGCATCCCCGACACGGAGAGCACGTGAACGAGTCCGGCGTCGGCGAAGCGGTCACGGATATCCGGTGTAATGCCGTCCTGATCGGCAATCACGAGGGCCCGCACGAGTGGCGCCTGCTCGCCGAACAGGCGGTCGATGGTCTCGCCCGTGCGACCACGCAAGGCGCGCCAGGTTGCGCGTCCGGTGGCGGCATGCACGCTGTCCACCTCGAGGCGGATCCCGCGCTCGGTGGCCGTGGCGCGACCAAACACCGGTGCGATGTCGCCGGCGTGCAGCCCCGCGCCGGCGCGGGCCCAGCGCACCGTGGCCGGCACCGCGCAACGATGGGCGTCGCGCAGCAGGCGCACCTCCCCGCGTCCGCGCGTGACGGGGGTGCGGGCCGGACGACCGGCGGCGGCGGCGCGCATCGGCACCGCGCCGTCGAAGCGCAGCGTGGCGGCCTCGCCGCGCGCCAGCGCGGCCACGATGGCGACGCGACAGCTGCGCGCCGTGTCGGCGGCCGCGGTGCTGGACAGCAGGCCGGCCGCTCCCAGTCCCAGCCATGCCACCCCGAGCGCTGCGTACGACGGGGCGCCGCCCCCGCGGCCCCCCGCGGCGCGGCGGCGCACCAGTCGAGCGATCCCCAGGATCAGGAGGGCCAGCGGCGGCCACCAGAGTGCCGACGCCATCGTCGCGGACTGCCCCCGCGCCGACAGTGACGCCCCGATGAACAGGCCGAGGAGCCACCCGCTGGTGGCG
>JARIEX010000095.1 GCA_031127095.1 Gemmatimonadota bacterium | reverse complement strand
TACGATCTGCACGGCACCGTGCCGCGGGCACGCGACGCGCACGAGTCCGACGTGCTGCTCGAGATCACGCCGATCACGAAGAGCGACGACGTGCACGGCGTGGTGGGGCGCATCCAGCAGAAGGCCGCCGACATCCTGCACGGGCAACTCAACCTCGACACGGCCATTACCGGCGCCTTCGGGATGACGTTGAGCGAGTCGTGCCAGAACATTGTGGAGCACGCGGGCCTGGGCGGCTGGGTGGCCGTGCAGACCTACAAGTACACCCGCCGACTCGGGCGCCGCGTGGTGGTGATCGCGGTGTGCGATGCCGGGGTGGGCTTCCGGAAATCGTTGGAAAGCTCGCCCGGCCACCGGCGCAGCGACCGGTGGGACGATGCGATGGCGCTCGAAGATGCGGTGCTGCGCGCGGTCAGCCGCTTCCGCCACGGCGACAAGGGGCGTGGTCAGGGGCTCGCCGGGATCCGGCGGTTTGTGGGACGCTGGGACGGCAAGCTGTCGGTGCGCAGCGGCACCGCCCGCATCGCCATCAACCCGGCGTGGGACGAAGACCTGCCGATGACCGAGGGGCTCCCCTTCTTTCCCGGCGCGCAGATGCAGATCACGATCCCCGAGCGACTGGGCGACGCCCCGGCGCGTGGGCGGGCCACGAGCACCTCGCGGCCGCGGCCACGGACCGCGCCGTGACGATGCACATCGACGTGGGCACGGTGCTGCGCGGCACGGTGTGTGACCTGTATTCCAACCTGGTCACGCGCCCCACCGGCGCCGCCGTGCGCAGTGCGATCGAACAGCAGGTCATCGAAATCGGGGCGTCGGTGGTCACCACCATCGACTTCTCGCAGGTCAACCTGCTGGATTTCTCCTGCGCCGACGAGATCGTGGCCAAGCTGCTGCTGCGCTACGCCAGTGACGACGGGCTCCCCGGGTTCCTGACGTTCCGCGGTATCCACGAGGGGCACATCGACCCGATCGAGACCGTGCTGGAACGTCATGCGCTGGCGCTGGTCTCGTGGCACGAGGGCGCTGCGGAGCTGTTCGGTCATGTGGACGACGAGGAGCGCCGCTGCTGGGAGGCCGTGCGCGACCACGGGCCCGTGTGGCCCGACGCGATTGCACGGCTGTTGTCGATGAGCGACGCCGACGCGACGCTCGAATTGGACCGGCTGCGCGGCCGCCGGTTGATCATGCGACGGGACGACGGCTACGCCGTGCCCGGCGCAGCACCGAGGGGCACATGAACGACGACGACAAGGCGAAAGCCCGGAAGCTGGGGATGTTCAGCGGGTTTTCCCCCGTGTTACAGGTGGTGGGGTTCATCAGCAGCCGGCCGGGGGATACCGACCGGGGCCCGATGGTGCGTATGCGCAGCGACGATGCCCTGATCCGTCTCGTGACGGGCCACGAGTTGGTGCGTGTGGTATCGGATCGTCGGTCGGAGCTGGCGGAATTGCAGATCGACGACACCCTGCCACGCGGCGGATGCCTGCTGCGCGACGTGCTCGGCGCGGCGCCGTCCGAGTTGATCCGCGTTGTCAAACTCGATACCGACTCGCGGGCGCGCGTCTGAGCCCGTCGTCACCGATACGCCCTCCCCGTTCTGCCCTGTGGTGGTGCCCGCTATGAGACATCCGGAGTCCGCCGTCGCGCAGCAACTGGCTGATCTCGAGCGCACCGACGCAGCGCTCGTGCTGGCCACCGGGATGGCCGCCGTGGCCAGCACGCTGATGACCCTCCTGGTCCCCGGTGATCATCTGGTGGCCAGCACCTGGCTGCGCGCGGACACGCGCCACTTTTTCGTGCGCGAACTGCCGGCGCTCGGCGTCCAGGTGAGCTTCGTGGATCCCACCGAAACGCGGGGCTGGCGGCGCGCGCTCATGCCGAACACGCGTCTGCTGTTCGTGGAATCGCCGGTGGATCCGACCACGCGCGTCGTGGACCTGCGCGCGCCCCGCGCACTGGCGCAGGAGTTGGGGCTGGCGTTCGTCGTGGACAGCACGCTGGCCGGCCCCGTCCACTTCCGTCCGGTCGAATGCGGCGCCGATGTGGTGGTCCACGCGGCCAGTGCCGTGCTCGACGGGCACCACGACGGCGTGGCCGGTGTGGTGTGCGGCACCGATACGGTGATCGAGGAAATCCGCCACAAAATGCGCGCGTGGGGCGCCGAGCCGCATCCCGCCGCGGTGGCCAGTTTGGCCCGTGGGCTGCAGACGCTGGCCGTGCGCGTGGCGCAGCAGAGTGCGTCGGCACAGACCGTCGCCACGTGGGCCGAACAGCAGCCCGCCTTCACGCGGGTGTGGTATCCCGGCCTCGCCTCCCACCCCGATCATGCGGTGGCTGCGGCGTGCCTTGCCGGCTACGGCAGCGTGATGGCGGTGGAGTGCGCCGGTGGCGACGCGGCGGCGGCGCAGCTGCTGGCGCAGCTGCAGCGCTTCGACGTGTGCGCCGTGGAAGACGCCCCCCGTCTTGGCGGCGCGCGCTCGGCGGCCAGCGCGCTGTCGGCGGTGCCCGGCCTGTCGGACGGTGCCATCCGGTTCAACATCGGCCTCGACGACAGCGCATCGCTGATCGACGATCTCTCTCAGGCCATGGAGTAGCCGGTGTCCGGCATTCTTCGACTGACGAAGGTCAGCAAGGAGTATCCCCGCTCGGGCGCCGCCGTGCACGACGTGTCCTTCGAAATGCAGAAGGGCGAGTTCGTGTTTCTGGTGGGCCACAGCGGTGCGGGTAAGAGTACGCTGCTCAAGCTGATCTCAATGGCCGAGCGGCCCACGAGCGGTGAGGTGCGCGTGTCCGGCTTCACGAGCCAGTCCATCACGCCGCGCGAGATTCCCGCGTTGCGCCGCCGTCTGGGCATTGTGTTTCAGGACTTCCGGCTGCTCCCCGACCGCACGGCCGAGCAGAACGTGGCGTTCGCGCTCGAGGTGACCGGCGCCCCGCATGCACAGATCCGCCCCAAGGTGGCGCGGTTGCTCACGCAGGTGGGGCTGGCCTCCAAGGCCACTTCGTTTCCGCACGAACTCTCGGGGGGCGAGCAGCAGCGCGTCGCGATTGCGCGGGCGCTCGCCAACGATCCGTTTGTCCTGCTGGCGGACGAACCCACCGGTAACCTCGACGACCGCGCCACGCATGCCATTTTTCTGCTGCTGCGCGAAATCAATGCGCAGGGCACGGCCGTGCTGATGGCCACCCACGACGTGGCGATGATCCAGCGCACCGGACTGCGCTTCCTCGAACTCGATCACGGGGCGCTGGTGCACGACGGCACCGATGTGGCGCGGCTGATCGCCGACATGCGGGGGCGCCGGTGAGACTCGCCCTCCGTGAAGTGCTGCTCGCGTTCCGACGCGCCCCGCTGCTGGCCGTGCTGGGCGTCACGACGATTGCCTTTTCGCTGTTTGCGTTCGGGTTGTTCGGGCTGGTGGCCCTCAACATCGAAGCCGCGCTGCGCGCCGTGGAAGACCGCGTGGAGGTGCGCGCCTTCCTGGTCGACGGCGCGCGCGATGCGCAGGTGGACGAACTGATGCGGGGCATCAGCAAGATGCCGCAGGTGGCCAACGTGGGCTACGTGAGTCCCGACTCCGCACTGCAGCGCGCGCGGGCCGAACTCGACGAGTTCCGCGACGTGATGGAAGGGGCGATGCTCCCCGGGTCGGTGGAACTGCGCCTCAAGGAGGGCGCGCGCAATCCGGACACCGTGCTCGCGATTTCGCGCCGGCTGCAGACGTATCCGGTGGTGGAAGAAGTGCGGTACGGGCGTGAATGGGTGGAGAAGCTCTATCGCATCCGCAACATCGCCGGCGTGGCCGGCATGGCGCTCGGCTGCGTCTTCGCGCTGGTGGCGATCATCATCATCGGCGCCACGATCCGCATGGCCATTTTGGCGCGAACCAAGGAAATCGAAATTATGCGGCTGGTGGGTGCCACGAACGGCTTCGTGCGCCTCCCGTACCTTATCGACGGAACGCTCAAGGGGCTCACGGGCGGCGGTCTGGCGGTGCTGATGGCGTGGGGCGCGGTTCAGCTCGTGTCGCGGTCGCTCATGGCCGCACAGTTCTTCACCACGCAGCAGGCGTTGCTCGGCGTGGCCGCCGGCGGCGTGCTGGGGCTCGTGGGCAGCTGGCTCTCGGTGGGTCGTCACCTCCGCCGCGTCTGGCGCGACGCGTGACGCACGGCGTCTGGCGCGCATGCCGGCGGTCGCTCCTTACCGCGCTGCTGGGCTGGTGGTGGGTCCCGAGTGCCGTGCGGGCGCAGACCGGCAGCGGCGCGGCCGCGAATGCAGAACAGCGGTTGCGCCAGCAGCAGGATGAGCTGGACAAACTGCGCCGCGAGCGCAGTGCCCTGGAAGCGAAGATGGCCGAGTTGCAGCGCAGCGCGCGTACGCTGGCCGACGAGGTAAACAACCTCGAAGCGCAACGGCAGGCCACGGCGCGGCTCGTGACGGCGCTGGACCAGCAACTCGAGACCATCACCGTCGAGGTGACCCGGGCCGGGGCCGGCCTCATGCGGGCCGAAGGCGAGCTGGAGAACAAGCGCGGCGCCCTGCAGCGGCGGATGGTCGAGATCTACAAGCGCGGCATTTTGTACGATGTGGAAGCGATGCTCTCGGCACAGTCGTTTGCCGGGCTCGTGGCGCGGTACAAGTACTTGCACGAGCTGGCGCTCCATGACCGCTCGCTGGTGCGCCGCGTGGAAGGGCTGCGCGATCAGATCATCTCGCAGCGGTTGCTGCTGGTACGGCTGCAGGACGAGGTCGAGCGCAACCGCTCCGAGAAGTCGCGCGAAGCGCGCCGACTGGCCGATCTCGAATCGCGCCGGCAGCGGAATCTCACGGTGGTGCAGCGCAGCGCCGCACAGACGCGGGAACGGCTTACCCAACTCGCGCGCGACGAAGCCAAGGTGGCCGGCGTAATCGCGTCGCTCGAAACCGTGCGGCGGCGCGCGGAGATGTCACCGAACGCGCGGCCGGCTGCGCCGTCGAGCATCCGGACATCCGACCTCGGGAAACTCGACTGGCCGGTGGACGGTACGATCCTCTACCGCTTCGGCCGCGTGATCAATCCCAACAACACCACCACCCGCTGGAACGGCATCGGCATCGGCGCCTCGGTGGGCACGGCGGTGCGGTCGATCGCGGCCGGCGAGGTGGTGCTGGCCGATAACGTGGGGACGTACGGCCCCACGGTGATCGTGCAGCACGGCGGCGGCGACTACTCCGTGTACGGATCGCTGGCCCGCATCGACGTGCGGAAGGGGCAGCAGATTCCGAAGGGGCAGGCGCTCGGCACCGTGGGTGCCACCGACCCCGATCTGCCGCCGCACCTGCACTTTGAGATCCGTCCCAAGGGGCGCTCGGTGGATCCGCTGGAGTGGCTGCGCGGACAGCGATAGAAGCTGCTAGTCTTGGTATCATGCCTGCCAAGAAAGCCGCCGCAAAGGTGTCCACCCGCAAGGCGCCGTCGCCGCCTGCCCCGTCAATCTCAGCCCCCATCGTGGTCGATGCGGGCGACTGGACCAAGGACCGCGCGCCCTTGGGATCACATGTGTCGGTGGCCGGCGGGAGCTGGGAATCAGCCGCCCGGGCCCGCGAGATCAGCGCCACCGGATCGCAGATTTTCACGAAGCAGGCCAACCGCTGGCTCGAGCGGGACATCGACGACGTCGAGTCCACGCGCTATCGCACGGCGATGACGGAGACGCAGGTACGCTGGACCTGCGCGCACGATTCGTATCTGATCAATCTCGCGTCACCGGATGACGCGCTGCGTGCCCGGTCAACCGAAAGCTTCCGGGCGGAGTTGCGCCGGTGCCACGCGCTGGGGCTGGACGCGCTGGTGTCGCATCCGGGCAACTTCATGGACGACCGCGTCAGCGGAATCGCGCGCAACGCCGAGGCAATCACGGAGGCGCTGGAGGCGGAACCGGGCCCCACACGCCTGCTGATGGAGCTCACCGCCGGCCAGGGCACGGTACTCGGCTCCACCTTCGAGGAGATGGCCGATCTCCTGTCCCGCATCCCTGCCCCGCTGCGGGCACGGGTGGGGGTGTGCCTCGACACCGCCCACGTGTGGGCCGCCGGCTACGATCTGGTGAGCGACTTCGACGGCGTGTTTGCGCGCTACGCCGACGTCTTGGGGTTCGCCTCGCTCGGCTGTCTGCACCTGAACGACTCGAAGGCCAAGCTCGGATCGCACCTCGATCGTCATGAACTGATCGCCGAAGGCACGATCGGCGGCGAGGTGTTCCGGCGCATCATGACGCACGAGGCGCTCGCGACCGTGCCGAAAATCCTCGAAACGCCCAAGGGCGACACGCCGGCGGAGACGGACGGGCGGATGCTGCGGTTGTTGCGGGGGTACGCGGCGGGATAACTCGAGAGTGGCTCCGTACACTGCAAACTCCCTAGTAATCAGGGGAGAGGGTATCAGGGAGCAGGAGGCAGTAAACGCGCGTGGTTCACCTGCTTCCTCTCTCCTGATACCCTCCCCCCTGCTTCCTCGGGAGTTCGCCGTTCGTCAGAACAGCAGCTTGTACACCACGCTCACATTCCGTCCCGGATTAGACGCGAAACTCTTGATCCGGCTGGTCGCGTCGCGGTATTGCACGTCGAGCGCGTTGTCCGCGCGCAGCGTGAGCGAATGCACCTGACTCCCCTTCACCGTGAACAGCCACGACGCGCTGAGGTCGAGCAGCGTGTAGGGGTCGGTGGTGACGTCGAGATCGTCGCCGCTGACATTGTCCTGCGCGAACACCCGCCGGACATCCCCGCCAGCGGAGATGCGGCCGTTGTCATAGCGCAGCGACGCTCCCACACGACCGGCGGGGATGTACGGCAGGTTGTCGTCGGTGCCGCGAATGGTGGCGCGCACGTAGTCCCCCATCACGCCGCCCACGAACTGCCGGGCCAGCTTGGTCTCGACCTGCCCTTCCACGCCGTACATGGCCGCGTCACGCGGCAGGAAGTTGACGCGCGGCACGGCGTCCCCGTCGATGTTGGCCTGACCAACGGCCGTGGGCACGATGTAGCGGTCGATGCGCGTGTAGTAGCTGTTGAGCTGCGCAAAGGTGCGCGGCGTCTGCGCCCGCAGGCCGGCTTCGATGGCAGTGCTGCGCTCGGGCTCGAGCGCGGCGTTCCCCTCGTCGTAGGTGCCCACGGCGGCGTGGAAGCCGTTCGCGTACAGCTCTTCCACCGCCGGTGCGCGGAAGCCGCGTGACGTGTTGGCCGTGAAGGACACGTCGGTGGACACCGGAATGCTCACGCCCAGCGACGCCGCGAGGTTGTTGAAGGTGCGCGACTGCGCCGCGCCGAAGCGCTCGGCCTCGTCTGCGGGATCGGTGGCAATGGAAAAACGGTCCATGCGCACGCCGATCTGCAGCCGCGGCGCGTGCTCTTCCGACGCGCTCCCGCTGAACGGCAACTCCTGAAACAGGAAGGCGGCCACGTTGTCGTTGGTGGAGGCCGGCACGAACGCTTCCTCACCGGTGGGGCTGTACTGGCGAAAGAGCCCCTGCACGCCGACCGCGCCCGTCATACGCCCCACCTGCGTCCGGCCGGTCACGTTAACGGTCTGCGTGTTGAGCTTGAACTGCGTGCCGATTGCGCCATCGGGCTCGATTTCGTTGTGCGAGTACCACTGCGAGGTGCCGTCCACGCGCAGGCTCGCGATGGGCGCGAAGCCGGTGTTCACGGTGGACTGCAGCGCCGCCATGCGACGGATGCCGTCAATGCGGATCCCCTCGTCGCCGTCGGGGTGCGGCAGGCCGTACTCGAAGCCCATCTGACGGTACACGACGCCCACGGCACCGCCGGTGCCCACGGCCCCGCCACCGAGCGCGAACTGCGACGTGGTGCCATTGGTGTTGGGCTGCACCGCACCACCGCCCACGCGCATCTCCTCGAACCGCCGCAGGCCGCCACGCGCCGTGACGGCGAACCGGCTGCCGAGTGGAATGGTGATACCAGCCGATCCGACGCCGCCCGGCGTGACGCTTTCCCCCTGTCCCAGCACGTAGCCCGTGGCGCGCCCCGGCACGGTGGTGGGGATGTCCGACGAAATCACGTTGACCACGCCACCGATCGCGTTGTTGCCGTACAACAGCGAGGCGGGGCCACGAATCACTTCGATCCGTTCGGCGCTGCTCGGGTCGACGGCGTTGAGGTGATCGGCCGCGCCGGCCGAGAGATCGCCGGCGCGCTCGCCGTCTTGGAGTACCAGCACGCGTTCGCCGGTGAGGCCGCGGATGACCGGCGTGGAGGCGAGCGGGCCGTTGAAGCGCGTGGCCATGCCCGGTTCCTTCGACAGCGTCTGTCCGATGGACGTGCTGAGGGCGCGCTGCAGCTCCTTGCCGGCCAGCTGCACCGTGGCCTGCGTGACATTGAGCGGATCGCTGCCGGTGGGCGTGGCGGTCACGTTCACGCTCGAGAGGCGCACCGTCGCCACGCGCATCGTGACCGTGACCTGCACGTCGGCGCCGCTCGCGCCCACGGTGATCACTTCGTGCGTGCTCGCATAGCCGATACGGATGAAGTCGAGATGGTACGTGCCGGGCGGCAGGCCGCGCACCGTAAACCGGCCGCGGTCGTCGGTGAGGGCGGAACGGTTGGCGCCACTCACCACCACCTGCACGTTGGACAACGGCACACCGGCGGAGTCCTTGACGACGCCGCTCACGAGGTTGTCCATGCGCGCACGCGGTGACGCAGGGGCCGCGGTGACGACGGCGGGAATGGACGCGGTCACGAAAGCGGCGACGACGAGCGCGGTGCACGACGACTGGCACGCGCGCAGGACGGACAGACATGCACGCGCCGCGGCGGCGCGGCGCAGAAAGTTCGGCAGCATGGAGATTCCAGAAGTGATGGGCGCGACGCGTCGTGATGACGTCGCCGCATGGTCTGGGGCCGTGCGCGAGGCACGGCCGACAACTCAGACCGACATCACAGGAGGCGCACGCGGCGAAGGACGGCCGCGGCAGAACGATTCGCGCGGCGACCCCAGCACGGCGGCAGGCGCCGCGGACGGCCCAGCGGCCAGCGGCATGCGCATCGGCTCGGGCGGACGCCCCGTGGCCCCGGTCGCGACGCTGCACAGCAGACAGTCGTGGTCGTGTACGAGTACGCACCCGGGCGCCGACTCCGACTCGATGTGCACGTACGCTTCGCGCTTGTCCAGCCGCCACGCATCGGCGATGGCCGACACGGCCGGCCCGACGACCTGACACCAGGCCAACAGGAACAGCAGTCGGGAGAGCAGCGGAGCACGCGAGCGGGCCATAACGGGAAGTGTGCGCGTCCGGCACAGCGCACGCAACCGGCCATGGAGGTTCGGGCGTCGCGGGTACAGCTTGTTGGTCATGTTGTCCCGAACCCATCAGCCGGACGTGAGCAGGCCGATCAGCCGCCAGCGCCGTGGCCAGCGCCGTGGCCACGGCATCCGGCTCGCCGTGCTCGTGCTGGGTGCCCTCGGCGGCACCGCCTGCGGCGACCCCACCGCGACGGTGCCGGATTTCGCGTACGACCCCACGGCGCTCACCGGTGGGGTGCTCTACCGCTGGAGCACCGGCACGCGCGTCCGCGTGTTCGTGGAGGCCGCCCCCTCCACCGGCGTGAGCCTCGCCACCGCCACGCAGCGGGCGGCGCAGCAGTGGAACGCCGCACCGGCGCGCGGAGAGGTGGCGCTCGAGATTGTCACCGACCGCAACGTCGCCGACGTGATCGTGTACGATCGCGGCACCCCGCAGCCCGTTGTGGCGGGGCTGTGCCCCTTCGAACCGTCGGGGGCTGCCGGCTACACGTACTTCTGCAACGTGAACGGACGCGCCGAGAAGCTGCGACCGGTCACCTCCACGGTAAAGACCGCGTCGGTGGTGATCCGCGTGGACATGACCACCACCGCGACGCAGTCAGCACTGGACGCGCTGGTCGCCCATGAGATGGGCCACGCGGTGGGGATCGGCGGCCACAGTCCCGACGCCGCCGACCTGATGTACACACGCCCCACGGTCACCGCGCCCTCGGCACGCGACCGGCAGACGTTGCGCCACGTGCTGGGCCGTCCCGCCGACCTCACGCTGTAGCCCTGCGGCCGGGGCTCGATGCCAACATTACTGAGGGAAATGCCGCCGCCGCGCTTGAGTGGCGGGGCACGGTCGGCCATGTTTCTAGGTCGGTGATCCCCCATACCGAATGAAACCCGAATTCCAACGACGCGCACCGCGGGTCGCGCGTTTCTGACGCGGCTCCGGTCCGCTCCGCTTTCTTTTGAGGGTCGCACCATGGCGACACACGCCACGCCGTCCGCTACCGTTCGCCGCGAAAGCCTCGAGGGGCTCGCGCCTCAGGGCCTCAAGCCGGGCGGTGACGTACACTGGAATTTCGTCGCACCCGAACTCATCGAGGCGGCGATCCGCCGCGGCGAAGGCCGTCTCGCCGACATGGGGCCGTTCGTGGCCGTCACGTCGCCGCATACGGGCCGCTCGCCGAACGACAAGTTCGTCGTGCAGGAAGCCTCCAGCGAGGCCGACGTGGACTGGGGGAAGGTCAACCAGCCCATGGCGCAGGCGCACTACGAGGCGCTCAAGGCCGACGTCAAGCAGTACCTGAACAGCCTCTCGGAGCTGTTCGTGCAGGATCTGTACTGCGGTGCCGATCCGGCCACGCGCCTGAGCGTGCGCTACGTGCTCCCCAATGCGTGGCACGCGTCGTTCGTGCGCAACATGTTCATCCGCCCGGCCGTGGAAGATCTGGCCACGTTCGCGCCCAACTTCACGGTGTACCACGCGCCCGAGTATCAGGCCGACCCGGCGAAGCACGGCACGCGCACCGGCACGTTCATCGTGCTGAACATCGCCGAACGCACCATCCTGATCGGCGGCACGCGGTATGCCGGTGAACTCAAGAAGGCGATGTTCACCGTCATGAACTACCTGCTGCCCAAGCAGGGTGTGCTGTCCATGCACTGCTCCGCCAACATCGGCCCCGAGGGCGACACGGCGCTGTTCTTCGGCCTCTCCGGCACCGGCAAGACCACGCTCTCGGCCGATCCGTCGCGTGGACTCATCGGCGACGACGAACACGGCTGGTCTTCCGAAGGCACCTTCAACTTCGAAGGTGGCTGCTACGCGAAGGTGATCAACCTGTCGGCCGAGAACGAGCCCGACATCTATCAGACCACGCAGATGTTCGGCACGATTCTCGAGAACGTCGTGCTCCACGAGCCCGCGCGGCTGGTGGATTTCTCGAACCAGTCGGTCACCGAGAACACGCGCGCGTCGTACCCGCTGCACTACATCAAGAACCATGTGCCGAGCGGCCGCGGCGGACACCCCAAGAACGTGGTGTTCCTCACCGCCGACGCGTTCGGTGTGTTGCCGCCGATCGCCAAGCTCACGCCGGAACAGGCGATGTACTACTTCCTGTCGGGCTACACGGCCAAGGTGGCCGGTACCGAGCGTGGCGTCACCGAACCGCAGGCCACCTTCTCGGCCTGCTTCGGCGCGGTGTTCCTGGTGTGGCATCCCACCAAGTACGCCGAAATGCTGGGCGAACTGCTGCGCACGCATGGGTCGCAGGTGTGGTTGGTCAACACGGGCTGGAGCGGCGGGGCGTATGGTACGGGCAGCCGCATGAAGCTGAGCTACACGCGCGCCATGGTGCGGGCAGCGCTCGACGGCTCACTGGCCAACGCCACCTTCGGCACGGACCCCATTTTCGGCCTGCACATCCCGCACGCGCTCGACGGCGTGCCGAACGAGGTGCTGGACCCGCGCCGCACGTGGGCGGATGGTGCCGCGTACGACACGCAGGCGAGCAAGCTGGCTGGCATGTTCCGCGAAAACATCACCAAGTTCGGCGCGGCGGTGTCGCCGGCCATTCTGGGCGCAGGTCCGAAGGGCTGAGGCACGCTGGGCACCGACGTTCACCGCTGAAACGCAAACCGCCCCGGAGCATGTCGCTCCGGGGCGGTTCGTTTCACACGGTTCGAACGGCGAGCGACCTCACTCCTTCCGCATCACCTTTTCGATGATGATCTGGCGGCCTTCGCGCGCACCGAGGAAAATGGCACCGTTGGGGCCGAAGCCGAGCAGCTGGCGACCGGCGGGCAGCTTCACGCGCTCGATCATCTTGCCGGCGGGGCTGATGATGTCGTACACGAGGGGCGGCTGGTTCATCATGGCCGCCATCATGCCCATGGCGGCAGCCGGCATGGCGCCACGCGTGGTGTCACCGGGCGCGCGGGCTGCGCCGGGGGCACGAGCCGCACCGGGGGCACCGGCGGCACCCGGAGCACCACCTGCTGCGCCCGGGGGGCCGCCACGGCCACCCATGCCACCCATCCCACCCATGAACTGCGTCGCGAGCTGCGCCGACAGATTCGACGTGGCGGGCAGCACCCACAGGTTGCCATCGAAGTCAGCCAGCGTCGTGCCAGCGCGGATGGGCGGGTAATAATCGGGCAGCTTTTCGGCCGCGACCGGCTCGAAGGACATGCGGAATCCGCCACCACCACCACCGCCCGCGCGCTCGGTGGCCGCCTTGGCGAGCGTCTGCAACGAATCCACGAGCTTCGCCTTGTCGTCGTCGGTGATGCGCTTCCAGTCGAACGGCAGCTTGTCCGACGACACGTGCGAACCATCGGGACGGTAGTAGTCCACATGGAAGTCGAGCACGCGCATGATCGCCACCGTGCCATCATTCAGCAGTGCCCAATCGTCGGCCTGCGGGAGCGGATTGATCTTGATCGAGATCTTGGTGCTGCCGTCTTCGCCACGCGTCATCTGCGTTTCGTTCTTGGGCACCTTCACGTACGCGACGGTGTCGGCCTTGCGCGTGTCAAAGTCCACGCGCACGATGGGCACGGAATCCGGCTGACTTGCCGGATTGAAACCGCGACCGCCCGGCCC
>JARIEX010000094.1 GCA_031127095.1 Gemmatimonadota bacterium | reverse complement strand
ACGCACCAGCTATTCACCCGGATTCTGCCGAAATGGGGCGTGTCGTCCGATTACGCCGACGCTGCCGATCCGTCGTCGTGGGAGCGGCTGGTGCGGCCGAACACCAAGCTGATCTTTATAGAGACGCCATCCAACCCCGGCCTCGAACTGATCGACCTGCGATGGCTCGCCGCGTTCGCGGCGGCGCGCGGCATCCCGCTCGTGGTCGATAACTGCTTTGCCACGCCGTATCTGCAACGTCCGTTGTCGCTCGGGGCCAACGTCATCATCCACTCCGCCACGAAGTACATCGACGGGCAGGGACGTGCCCTGGGCGGGGCGATCATCGGTGACGCGTCATACATCGCGGACTGCCGATTTTTTGCGCGGCACACGGGACCGGCCATGAGCGCCTTCAACGCATGGCTCCTGTCGAAGTCGCTGGAAACACTCGCCGTGCGCATGGACCGCCATTGCGCGAATGCGTTGAGTCTGGCACAGCACTTCGAAGGGCACGGCGCGGTGGAGTCGGTGCGCTATCCGTTCTTGCCGTCGCACCCGCAACACGCGCTCGCCCGCGCACAGATGTCGCAAGGCGGCGGCATCGTGGCCCTCGTGCTTGCCGGCGGGCTCGACGCGGGGCGTCGCTTCCTCGACGCGGTGCAGATGGTGTCGCACTCCGCCAACCTCGGCGACACCCGCACGATCGTCACCCACCCCGCCTCGACCACCCATTCGAAACTCTCCGCCAACGAACGCGCGGCCGTCGGCATCTCCGATGGATTGATTCGGGTCAGTGTCGGCCTCGAGCATGTGGCCGACATCATTGCCGATCTCGAGCAGGCGCTCGGCCGGACCATGCGCTAACGTGCCGCTGAGTCCGACATCGCCGCGGCACGGGAAATGCTGATGATATAGGACATGTCGTCCGCACTGTCAGGCAATGTTGACAGTGCAGCAGGTCGCGAGATGTCTACAACGCGGAGGTCGCCGCCTCGCGCTCGAGCCAAATGGTGACCGGTCCGTCATTCACCAACGCGACCTCCATGTCGGCACCGAATTCGCCCGTCTGTACATCTAGTCCGCACTGGCGCAAAAGAATGACGAATTGGTAATATAGCGGGGCAGCGATTTCTGGCCGGGCCGCGTTAATGAAACTGGGCCGCTTTCCCTTTTTGACATCGGCGTACAGTGTGAACTGCGAGACAACCAACAGCGCGCCTGCGCGCTCGGCCAGATCGTAGTTCAGCTTTCCCTCGGTGTCGGCGAACAAGCGCAGTCCGATTATCTTCTCGGCCATCCAACGGAGTTCCGCCGCGGTATCCGTATGCGTGAACCCCACCAGTAGCACATAGCCTGATTCGATGCGCCCGGACACCCGAGTTGGTTCGTCGGGATCGTCCGGCCGGATTCGTACTTCCGCCCGACTGACGCGCTGAAGAAGAATTCGCATGGCGCAGAAGTCTGGCGATGCCTTCCGACTCACGGAAGTGCAGGACAATGCCAATCATGATCTCCGTGCAACCACGCCTCGCTCTTCACTTTGATCTGACGCCGCGCTCTGCGGCGATGGACGCCGATTCTGCCTTCCTCGCCGCGTGTGTTGCGTGGCTTGGGCTCGATCAGGGGCAGCAGTTGAGCTGGGACAGCCCGTCCAATCACACGCTCGACGGCGGGCGCATCCTGCGCTGGGCGCCGTATCGTGATGGCGGAACCGCGCTGGCCGACATCGTGGTGCACGCGCCGGATCCGCTCGACCGGTCACTGCAGTGGTCCACGCACGTGACGTACGTGGTCACGACCAACAGCGGGGGCACCGTGCACCGGCAGGTCAATCTGCGCGTCGGTACCGAGGGGGGGCTCAGCAATGGGGCGCCACCACCGGTCCGTCCGCCGCGGTTGCTGTCCGAGCTCGACACGCAGTTCACGCTGGTGTCCAATGATGGCCCCCTGCAGCGCATTCCCACGCAGCTCGAAGCCGGCACGCTCGATGCGTTCGTCCGCTTTGTCCTGAGCGATCCGGCACGCACCATGCCGGTCCTGCTGCTCACCGAACTGCCCGATGGCGGCTACGTCCTCCCGCCCGAACAGTTCGCCACCGAGATGTTCGGCCTGGGGCTCTGCTTCATGCTCCGCCATTCGGACACCTTCGCGCTGTCCGATGCCGTTGGTGGCCACGCGCGCAGTGTCTTTCTGGGTTCGGCGCGCGCCTATCTTCCCGGCTTCACGCTCGAGTCCGACCCGTTCCAGCATCCCCTCGTGCTCGCACGGGCGTTGGCGCTCCCCGGCGAACGTCGCCGGCTCGTGCAGCGTCTCGCGGAAGTCTCCGTGCAGCGCCCGTTCTCCGACCCGGCCATCGTGGATACGCTGCGCGATCAGCGCGCTGCGGCCTACGGCAAGCGCCCTGATGCCACCGAAGCGCTCGCCGCGGCGGAATCGGGGGTGGAACTGGACAAGGGACAGCTGATCTCGCTCGTGCGTCAGTACGAAGATGCTGTACGCGCCGCCGAGGGGGAGCTGTCCCGGACCCGTGAGCGCCTGGTGGAGGCGCGTGAGCAACTCGAAGCGGAGCGCGCCAGCGCGCGGGCGCTTCGCACCACGCTCGCGGCACACAAGGAGCGTCAACCGATCTCGAAGCCGGCCAGCGACGCGCCCCAGTCGGTACTCGAGGCGGTGGAACGGGCGCAGGCGCTGTACTCCGACGCATTGCGCCTGCTCCCGTCCGCGTTCACCTCGGCGCGCGAGTCATCGTTCCCCGACCCCGACACCGCCTGGTCGTACCTCAAGGCCCTCGGCGAAGTGGGCCGCCGCCGTCAGGACCGTGCCCTCGGGCGCCCACTGGCTGAAGTGTTCGCCGATCTCGGCGTTGATTTCTCGCCGGGGCCCACGGACGGTAGCCGCAAGACGCCGTACATCTTCCGCGACGGCGAGCGGGAGATCGAATGCGCCGATCAGCTGCGCAAGGGGAGCAACCCCATCACCTGTCTGCGGATCTACTTCACGTCATCCGAAGACGGCGGTTTCGTGATCGGGCACATGGGACGGCAGATCGAAACCGTGGTGCCCAAGGTGTGAACACCGTGAGCGGGCGCCACGGCGCCCGCTCACGGTGTCGTGTCAGGGCGCGGCTTCGTGAAACACCACGCTCGTCTCGTGTTGCAGGGCGCGTCGGAGCGCCCATGCATCGGAGAACAGGACCACGACATTGCCCTTGTGATCGAACAGCTTGAGGCGCCCCTGCCCGCTCGCCACCCGCTCCACGTCGGCTTTGGCGCCGGTGAGCCAGCGCGGCCAGCGATAGGTCATCTTTTCGAACTTGCACGGCGCCGCGTATTCGTGCTCGAGACGAAACGCCATCACGTCGAACTGCAGCTGCCCCACCGCCCCCACGATCGGCTGTGACCCGGCCGAGGTTTCGGCAAAGAACACCTGTGCTGCGCCCTCTTCGGTGAGCTGACGCAGGCCGCTATCGAACTGCTTGCGCTTGAGCGGATCTGCGGGAATCGCGCGGGCAAAGTGCTCAGGGGGGAAACGCGGAATGCCCTGGAACTCCAGTTTTCCGTCGCCACCCAGCGTGTCGCCGATGCGCAGAGTCCCGCGGTCCATGATGCCGATCACGTCGCCGGGCCACGCCTCGTCGATACTGACGCGATCGCGCGCCATGAACTGCTGCGGAGCCGCCAGCCGGATCGGCTTGCCGCTGCGCTGGTGCAGCACCTGCATGTTCGCTTCAAAGTGCCCGGACACGATGCGCACGAAGGCCACGCGATCGCGGTGCTTCGGATCCATATTCGCCTGAATCTTGAAGACGAACCCCGTGAAATCGATGCTCTCCGGGTCGACGTTGCCGATGTTGGTTTCGCGCGGCCCGGGCGATGGCGCCAGCTCGAGAAACTCGCGCAGGAACGGCTCGATCCCGAAGTTCGTGAGGGCTGACCCGAAAAACACCGGCGTGAGCGACCCGTCAATCACCCGGCTGTGATCGTAGGTGTGACCGGCTGCATCGAGCAAGTCGATGTCGGTCATCAACCGGTCGAACGCGCTCTCGCCCATCGCCTCGATCAATGCCACATCGTCGATGCTCACGATGGTGTCGTCGGCCCGGGTGGCGCCGCGGTCACCGCTGCGCTCGAACAGGTGCACCTCGCGCTTGAGGCGATCGTACACGCCCACGAAGATGTCGTTGTCGAACACCGGCCACGTGGCGGCGAAGCAATCGATGCCGAGATCCGCTTCGACATCCTGAATGAGCTTGAGCGGATCCTCGCCGTGCCGGTCGCACTTGTTCACGAGCGTGAAGATCGGCGTCCGGCGTCGCTTGCATACCTCGAACAGCTGGCGCGTACGCTCTTCCACCCCGCGGCGGTTGTCGAGCAGCATGATCGCGCAGTCGGCCGCCACGAGCGTCCGATAGGTGTCTTCGGAGAAGTCCTCGTGCCCCGGCGTGTCCAGCAGATTGAGCTGGTAGCCCAGGTACTCGAACTGCAGCACCGAGCTCGTCACGGAGATGCCGCGCTCCTGCTCGAGCTTCATCCAGTCCGACGTGGCGTGCCGCGTGGCCCGGCGCGCCTTCACCGAGCCGGCCAGATGGATGGCGCCGCCGTACAGGAGCAGCTTTTCGGTGAGCGTGGTCTTGCCGGCGTCGGGGTGCGAGATGATCGCAAAGGTCCGGCGACGGGAGATTTCGTGCGCGAGCCGTTCGGCGGCGACCCCAGGAGAGACAGCGTCAGTCATACCGGAAGCTAAGCGCCCGAGGGGGGTATCCGAAACGGTTACTCGACCGTCACCGACTTGGCGAGGTTGCGCGGCTGGTCCACGTTGCACCCACGCTTGACCGCGATGTAGTAGGCCAGCAACTGCAGCGGCACGCTCGCCAGAATCGGGGTGAGCAGATCCACCGTTTCGGGGATGCGGAACTCGTAATCGAGCTTGCCCGCCAGCGACGGCTCCGCGCGCGTGGTGATCGCGATGATCTTCCCCTTCCGCGCCTTCACCTCCTGAATGTTCGACGTGATCTTGTCGAACACCGCGTCGTGGGGCGCGATGCACACCACCGGCATCATCTCGTCGATGAGCGCGATCGGACCGTGCTTCATTTCCGCCGCGGGATACCCCTCGGCATGGATGTACGAGATTTCCTTGAGCTTGAGCGCGCCTTCCAGCGCGGCCGGGAAGTTGTAGCCGCGACCCAGGTACAGGAAATTGGTGGCCCGCTTGAACTCCTCGGCCAGGTTTTCAATCTCCTCGGCGCGGTCCAGAATGGACTGGATCTGTGCCGGCAGGTCAGCCAACGCCTGCGCGATCTCGCGGCCGCGCGCGACGCTCAGGTTGCGCAGGCGGGCGAGCTTGAGCGTGAACAGCGCCAGCGCTACCACCTGACTGGTAAAGGCCTTCGTAGACGCCACACCGATTTCCGGACCGGCGTGCAAGTAAATCCCGCCGTCGTCCTCGCGCGCAATCGTGGAGCCTACCACGTTCACCAGCCCCAGCGTGCGCGCGCCGCGGCGCTTCGCCTCGCGCATCGCGGCCAGCGTGTCGGCCGTTTCACCCGACTGCGAGATCACGATGCACAGCGTCGTCGGCGTCACGATCGGATTCCGGTACCGGAACTCCGACGCGTACTCGACCTCCACGGGAATGCGGCACAGCTCCTCGATCATCATTTCGCCGATCAGCGCCGAATGCCAACTGGTGCCGCACGCCGTGATGATGATGTTGTCGACCTTGAGCAGGTCTTCCTTGGAGATGTTCAAGCCGCCGAGCTTGGAGAAGCCCTCTTCGAGAATGAGGCGACCGCGCATGGTGTTCTCCACCGTGGTCGGCTGCTCGAAGATTTCCTTCAGCATGAAATGCGGGTAGCCGCCACGCTCGATCTGCTGCAGGTCCCACTCGATGCGCGTGACCGGCTTGTCGCGGATGACCGAGTCGAGGTCGAGCACCCGATACCCATCGCGCGTCACCACGGCGATGTCGCCATCGTCGAGGTACACCACGTTCCGGGTGTGGGCCAGAATCGCCGAGGCGTCAGAGGCGATGTAGAACTCGTTGTCACCCACACCGATGAGCAGCGGGCTGCCCTTCCGCGCGGCGACGATCTTGTCCGGCTCGTCGCTGGTGATCACCGCCAGTCCGTATGTGCCATCACACTGCCGGAGCGCCTCGATGACGGCCGCTTCCAGATTGCCGGCGTAGGCAGTTTCGATCAGGTGGGCGAGAACCTCGGTGTCAGTGTCCGATTTGAACACGTAGCCGTGCGCCTCGAGCCCCGCCTTGAGCACCGTGGCGTTCTCGATGATGCCGTTGTGCACCACGGCGATCCGGCCGTTCTGGCTCGCGTGCGGATGGGCGTTGATTTCCGTCGGCGGCCCGTGGGTGGCCCAGCGCGTGTGCGCGATGCCCATCGTGCCCTGCGGCGGGTTGAGCGCGATCGCTGCCTCGAGACGTGCAATCTTTCCGGCGGCCCGGCGCGTTTCCACGCCCGCACCGTCCATGATTGCAACACCCGCCGAGTCATAGCCGCGATACTCGAGGCGCTTGAGCCCCTCGACGAGCATCGGGGTGGCGATCCGGTTTCCAACGTAGCCGACGATTCCGCACATGGTCGTTCGAGGTCTAGAGTGTACCGAGCGCCGACAGGGGCGCCCGGGCCTGCGTGATGAGCGTGCGTGCGTCGTCGTCCGTGGGGCCTTCCGCAATCACGCGGACGATCGGCTCCGTGCCGGACGGGCGCAGGTGGACCCACCGATCGGGCCAGTCGAGGCGCAGGCCATCCTGCACGTCCGCGGTGGCATCGGGGAACGCCTCGCGGAGCGCGACGTAGACCGCGTCGAGTGGCGCATCGGGACGATCGAGCTTGTCCTTCACGATCACGTAGCGTGGGCGCTCGGCGATCAGCGCCGACAGCGGGCGCCCTTCCTCAAGCATCAGTTGCAGCAGCAGCGCCGCACCCACCGGCGCATCACGGCCCAGATGCAGCTCGGGAAGAATCACCCCACCGTTGCCTTCGCCACCGATCGTCGCGCCGAGATCGCGCATCGCCATCGCCACGTTCACCTCGCCCACCTTTGCGAAGTGAAAGGGCACCCCGGCGTCGCGGGCCACATCGGCGACCACCTTGCTGGTGGAGAGATTGGTGACCACCGGGCCGGGCCGGTGGCGCAGCACCGTGCGAGCCGCCAGCGCGAGGGTGTAATCCTCGCCGGGGGCCACGCCGTCATCCAGCACCAGCGCCAGCCGGTCCACGTCAGGGTCGGTGGCAAACCCGATGTCCGCCTGCGTCGCCTTCACCAGCGCGGCGAGTTCGCCGAGGTTGTCGGCCACCGGCTCGGGCGGACGGTGAAACAACCCGTCCGCGTCCATGTTGATGGCGTAGACCTCACATCCCAGTTCGGTGAGCAGTTGCGGCATGATCACGCCGCCCGCACCGTGACAGCAGTCGAGCGCGACGCGGAAGCGCCGCGCGCGGATGCCCGCGACGTCGAGGTACGGCAACGCGAGCACCTGCGCGAGATGTCGCGACACGGCCTCCGCGTCGTGCACGATTTCACCCAGCTGGTCCCATCGCGCGCGCGGGATCCCCTGGTCCATCAGTGCGCGCATCTCGGCGCCTTCCTCCGCCGAGAGGAACAACCCCGAGGGGCCGATGAACTTGAGGGCGTTCCACTCGATCGGATTGTGGCTCGCCGTGATGCCCAGCCCGCCGGCGGCGTGATGGTGCTCGACGGCGAGTTGAATCGTCGGGGTGGGTGCCATGCCGATGTCGATCACGGTGCAGCCCACGGATTCGAGCGCCCCATGCACGATCCGTGTGAACATGGGTCCGGACACACGGCTGTCACGCCCCACGACAATCGTGCGCACGCCAGTCCGCGAGGCCCACGCGCCGAACGCCGCCGCGAACGTCGCGACGACCTCAGGGGTCAGCCCGTAGCCCACGCGTCCGCGCACACCGGACACGCTCACCATCAGCCCATCGAATGCCATATCGCTCCTCGAAAAATCGGCGTCCCTTCGGGGGAATTCGGTAAGGTAGGCACCGGCCCGAATCATTACAAACCATTCATGCCATGGCAGTCTCGACCGTTTGCCGCGAGCTCGACGGGTAGACGACTCACCGCGCGGATCCGTTACGGCAATGGCACAGACCGGCACGGCGGGCTAACCTGCTCCCATGTCTGATCCTCTCGCCCTGCTCCCGCTCGCCGTCGCGGCCGGCGGCGGGCGCCTCGACGCCGGTGAGGCGGCGGCGCTGGTCGCCGCCGGCGTCACCCTCTTGCAGCGCTCGGCGCCACTCGTGCGGGCGCTGTCGGGCGCACGGGCCGCCATTCTCCTGCCCAGCGGCCCCGCGTTCCTGACGGCCCTCGCCGCGTCTGACGGTCGGGGCGCGCTCCTCCTCGATCCGCACGGCGCACCCGACGACATCGCGTGGCAACTCGCCGATGCCGGTGTCGGCGCCGTCTTCACCCTGCACCACCTCGCAACACGACTGCCGGCGGATATGCCCGTCGCGCTGCTCGACGACGCCCCGCGGACCGCGCGCGTGATCGTCCCCGGACGCACCATGGACGTGGACCTTGGCTCGCACCACGGGCTCGCCTTGGAGGGGAATACGGCCAGCGACGGGCGCGACGAGGAGTGTGTGGTGGTCTACGCCGACGCACCGCGCGAGGGTGGACTTCCCGGCCCGCGTCTCGCCCTCAGCCATCGTGATCTCCTCGCCGACGCGCGCGCCGCGATCGCCGAGCTCCTGTTGACGCCGGTCGATCACACGCTCGTCGCGCTGCCGATCAGCAACCCACTGGCCCTCACGCTTGGCCTCACGGCTCCCCTGTTGGCAGGCGGGTCGGTCACGATGCGGCCCGACGCGCGTGGTGACGACGTCCTGCGCGCACTCGAGGCGAATACGATCACGGTGCTCGTGACGGTGGCCGCGGTGTACCAGGATGTGCTGTCGCAGCACGCCGCACGCGGGGGTGCGTGGCGCGCCACGTCACTGGTCACCTGCCTCTGCGGTGGAGCGCCGATCGATCCCGCGCTGGCCACGCGATGGCAGGACGCCACCGCCACGCGTGTGATCTGGTACGGTGGTGCCGAGGATGTCGCGACCTGGCGCGACGTGCATCTGCCCCGACCGCGCAGCGACTGACGACCGCGCAGGGCGCACGGCGCACGGCGGGCAGGACCGCCTAGACGACGACGTGCAGCAGCGTCTGTCGCTGCACACTGTGGTCGAGCGGCGGAATCGCGCCGCTGGACATCGCCCGCTCGAAGGCGGCCACGCACTCGGGGTCGAATTGCGTCCCCGTACACCGGCGGAGCTCCGCCATCGCCACCTCGACGGGCATCCCGTCGCGATACGGGCGCCCGCTCGTCATCGCGTCGAAGGAGTCCGCCACCGCCGTGATACGCGCCGCGAGTGGGATGTCGTCACCTGACAGGGCGTCAGGCTTTCCGCGCCCGTCGTGCCGCTCGTGATGTGACCGCACCACAGCCAGCGCGTGCGGCATGTCGCCCAGCAGCGGCGCCAGCAGGCGCCACCCGATGACCGGGTGCTCCATGACATGCGCGTACTCCGCGTCGGTCAGCGCGCCCGCCTTGTTGAGCACGGACTCACGCACGCCGATCTTCCCGATGTCATGCAGGCGGCTTCCGGTCTCCAGCTGGTGCAGCAGGTCGGCGGGCAAGCCCAGTTCGTGGGCGATGGCCATGGCGTACTGGCTCACCCGCGTGGAGTGTCCCCAGGTGTATGAGTCTTTTACTTCGAGCGCCTCGGCCAGCGACCGCAGCGAGGCCAAAAAGAGCTCCTCGTAGGCGTGCGTCTGCTGGACCACACGCGCCTCGAGCTCGGAGCGATACGACTCGTTCTCGATAAGCAGCCGGCGCTTCTCGAGTGCCTGCAATACGCGCGCGCGCAGCTCCTCCATCGCGAACGGCTTCGTGACATAGTCCAGCGCGCCCGCTTCGAGACAGCGCACGGCCAGGTTGACGTCGGACACCGCGGTGATCATCACCACGGCGGTCTGCGGCCACCGTTCGCGCAGCGCGGCGATCAACTGCGCGCCATCCATGCCGGGCATGTGGAAGTCGGACAACACCAGGGGACACGGGTCGGCTTCCTGCGCCGCCAGCGCCTCGAGACCGGTGGCGGCCTCGACGCACACGAACCCCTCCGCCTGCATCAAGCGGCGCACCGCGACGCGAATGGCGGGTTCGTCATCGACGATCAGACAGCGGCCGGGCGCACCGGCCAGCGCACTCGCGAAACGCATCAGGCCGCCGGGTGGGGATCGCGTGAGAAGAGCGGCCACTCTACGGCCAGCGGTTGTGCAGCGTGTGACGTCCGGCGCCGGGCTGCCCGCACGCCCACCGGGTACACTCGCCCGCGGTCGATATGCGCAGTAGCTTCCCGCGCACGATCGCCTCGGACCACACGGAGCCCATGACGCGCATTTACGACGACGACCTCGCGGGTGGCATGGCCACGCGCGCCATCCATGCCGGCCAGCGCCCCGACCCCGTGTCGGGCGCCATCATGACGCCGCTCTACCTCACGTCCACCTACGTGCAGGAGAGCATTGGCGTCAACAAAGGGTACGAGTACGCCCGCGGCAAAAACCCCACGCGGCAAGCGCTCGAGCGCAACGTGGCCATTCTCGAAGGCGGCCGGCACGGCTTCGCCTTCGGCAGCGGCATGGGCTGCCTCGATTCGATCATGAAGTTGTTCCGCGCCGGTGATCACATCGTGTGCGGGGAGAATGTGTACGGCGGCACGTTTCGTCTGTTCGATAAGATCTTGCGGCATTTCGGATTGTCGTTCACGTACGTGGATACCGATGATCCGCAGCGGGTGGCGGACGCGATGACGCCGGCAACGCGGGCGTTGCTCGTAGAAACGCCGACGAATCCCCTGATGCGACTCACCGACCTGGCCGCGATGAGCGACATCGCCAAACGACACCAGGCCCTCTTGATCGTAGACAACACCTTCGCGACGCCGATCTTCCAGCGTCCGCTGGAGCTGGGCGCCGACATCGTGTGGCACTCGACCACAAAGTACATCAACGGCCACTCCGATATGATCGGCGGACTGGCGGTCGTACTTGAGGACGAGCTGGCGGACCGGTTGCAACTCATCCTTAACGCCGCCGGTGCCGTTCCGGGTCCCTTCGATGCGTGGCTCGCCCTGCGCGGCACGAAAACCCTACCGCTGCGCATGAAGCAACACGACCTGAATGGACGTGCGATCGGTGCGTGGCTGCTGCAGCGACTCGGTGAAGATCGCGTCATCTACCCGGGCCTCGCGCACCATCCCCATCATGCGTTGGCCTCGCGCCAGATGAGCGGGTTCGGCGGCATGATGACGCTCGATCTCAAGACCATCGACAACGCCCGGAAATTCCTCGAGCGGGTGCGGGTGTTCTCACTGGCCGAGTCGCTGGGTGGCGTGGAGAGCCTGACGAACCACCCCTACACCATGACGCACGGCTCCGTCCCGGCCGACATCAAGGACGCGATGGGGCTGAACGACGGGATGGTCCGTCTCTCATGCGGGATCGAAGACGCCGAGGACCTGATCGCCGATCTCGACGGCGCGCTGGAAGGCATCTGACCACCCCCTGAGCGCCGATGGAACCGGAGACACCCTCATTCCGTAGGGAGGGTGTCTCCAGCCCATTCTGCCCATGCCTGTCACACCGCTCACCCAGATCTCGTCAGTCTCCTGGGAGCATCCAGCCGACCGAGCTGCCCTCCAGACGCTCCGCGCCCTCCCTGGCTTCGACGAGGTCGTGCGGAAAATCGCCAGCGCGTTCGGCGAGCGCGGCGTCCGCAATCTCTTTCTCGGCGACGCCGTGTTGGTGGGACCCACCCAGCGGCCCGCGCTCCACGCCCTGTACCACGACGTCCTGCAGGCCCTGGATTGGCCGCTGGCGGGCCAGCCCGTCCCCCAACTGTACGTGGCGCAAAACCCGATCGCGAACGCCGGCGCCGTGGGCTTCGACCAGCCGTTCATCGTGATCAACTCCGGTGTCCTCGAACTGCTGGAGCCCGAGGAGCAGCGTTTCATTCTCGCGCAGCAGTTGGGCCATATCATGACGGGGCGTACCACCTACCGCACGATCGCCCTCATCGTCCTCTTTTTCGGCATGAGCGCCCTGCCCTTGTTGGCGTCGATCGCGCTGCTGCCCTTCCAGCTGGCCTTGCTCGAGTGGTATCGCACCTCGGAACTCTCGGCCGACCGCGCCGGCATGCTCGGCACGCAGAACCCGCGCGCCAGTCTGATGGCGTTCCTGAAGCTGGCCGGCGGTCGTGCCTACGGCGACTCGATCGACCTCGACGCCTACCTCGCGCAGGCCGCCGAGTACGACGTGGGCGGATCGGCCTGGGACAACGTGATCAAGGCGCTCAACACGGCGCTGCGTGAGCACCCGTTCCACACGGTGCGCGCCGGCGAACTGAATCGCTGGGCGCAGTCGGGGGCGTACGCCACCATTGTGGGTGGCGACTACATCCGCCGCGGCAGCGAAGCCGAGCGCCCGCTGCGCGACGACCTCCGCGACGCGAAGGATTACTACGCCGACAAGGCGAAGGCGGCCGCCGAAACGGTGGGTGACGTGATCACCCGTGCGGCCGATGCGTTCCGCGACGCGTTCAAGACGGCGGCCAGCGCGGCCAGTATGGGGGGCGACATGCCGCCTCCGCCGCCGCCGGCTTCTCCTCCGCCACCTCCGGCTCCAGAGCCGCCAGTCGGGGTGTGATTTGGTGGTTGGGATGAACTGATCACGCAGAGAGGCAGAGGGCGCAGAGCACACAGAGAACAGCATGTTTTTTCTCTGCGGCCTCTGCGCCCTCTGCTGCTCCGCGTGATCGTTTCTTCGAGTGTGAGCGGTTCGCGCTTCACTCTCGTATTGGACTAGATTTCCCGCCATGAAGATCCTGCTCCTCGGCTCCGGCGGCCGCGAACACGCACTCGCCGACGCACTCGCGCGCGAGAACACCACGATCGATCTCGTGGCCGGCCCGGG
>JARIEX010000093.1 GCA_031127095.1 Gemmatimonadota bacterium | reverse complement strand
GCGTCCGCGCCTGATTCAGCGACAGCAGCGCGGTAATCACGTCGCCGTTGCCGGCCACGCCGGCGCGGAACCGCTCCCGCGCCTGCGACACTTCCTGTTCGGCCAGGCGCAGCCGTTCGCGCACGGCGTCCACCTGCTCGAGGGCGCCGGCGAGATCGAGCAGCGCGGCGCGCACTTCGAGCGCGCTCTGCGCCCGCAGATCACGCAGGCGCGCGTCGGTCTCGCGCGATGCGGCCACCTGCTCCTGCATGCGTCCTTCACGCCGGAAGCCGTCAAACAGCCCCACGGACAGCTGCACGCCCCACGTGTAGGTGGGGAGCAGCCGGCTCCAGTTTTTGCCGATCACGCCTTGGTCCACCATCAACCCCAGCTGCGGCGTGCGCTCCCACCGGATCGCACTCGTGGCCCGACGCTGCGAGGCCCCCTGCGCCATCAGGGCGCGCACGTCGGCACGCGATTCCCCGGCGTGTGTGAGCGCCGCCTGTTCGTCGGGTGCGGCCTCGCCGATCGGCAGCCCGGCCAGTGAATCGCGCAGCACCAGCGGCGCATCCAACGGGAGCGCGACAGCCCGCTTGAGTTCGAGCAGGCTGCGGTCCCGGTCGTTGCGCGCCGCGATGATCTGCGCGCGCACGTTGGCCAGCTGCGATTCGGCGCGCGTCACATCCAGCGCGATGCCCACACCGGCCTGCAGCTGGTCGCGCGCAATGCGCAACAGATCCGCCGCCAGCGCCGAATCTGCCCGTCGCGCCGACAGCTGCGCTTCGGCCCGCGCCGCGCGCACGTACACCACCGCGGCCGTCGCGGCGGCGAGATCCGCCTGCGCCAGCACATCAGCGCTGGCGGCCACCACGGCCGACTGGGCCGCCCGCCACTTGGCGATGTTGCCCAGATCGAGCAGCGGCTGCTGCAGCCGGTAGCGCAGGTCCACGGTCGGCACGGGCCCCAGCAGCTCACCGTCGGGGTTGAGCAACGGCCTCCCGGTGGCGGGATTGGCGAAGGCGAAACCGAACGTGGCCGAGTTGAGCGTACGCTCGGCCTGCTGAAAGCCGGCCGCGAGGTCGGGGAACAGCGCCCCGCGGCGCTGCAGCACGCGCGCCTCGGCCTGCGCCACGCGGGTGCGCGCCACCTCGACGCCGCCGCTCTGTTTGGCGGCGAGCCGGGCGGCGTCGCCAAGGGACAGCGCCGGCTGGGCCGACACCGCATGGCCGGCCAGCAGCAGCAGCGCGGCGCTACGGGTGATTACGCGGATCATGGAGGCGTGATAAAAAGGAGAACTCGCGAGGCGGCTGGGCCCCGGCAAAAAAAAAGCGGGCACCGCTGGTCGCGATGCCCGCCCCGGTTTCGGCCGGTTACCCGACCCGCACCGACTCGACCGTGACCGCACCGGTCGTCTTTTCCGCTTCGTGCGCCTTGAACGACGCGTTCGTCCACAGGACGATGCCGTACAGGATCGCGCCGATGAAAATCGCGCCGCCGATCAGTCCCATAAACGCGGCGCCCTTGTCGCTGCCGTGCTGCTCGTGTCCGCCCATGTCCATTCTCCGGGGAAGGTCAGTCGACGTCGGCGACGCGCACCGACACCATGCCATCGTTGGCCACGATCGACGGGATGAACTCGAGCCCCGTAATCACCTGGCCGAACACCGTGTGCACGCCGTTCAGGTGGCGCGTGTTGGCCTCGCTGAGCACGATGAAGAACTGGCTGCCGCCGGTGTTCTTGCCGGCATGCGCCATCGACAGCGCGCCCACCGCATGCTTGTGCGGATTGCCCGCCGTTTCACACGGGATCTGCCATCCCGGACCACCCGTGCCGATCCGGCGATCGCCGGCGGGGAGGTCGCGCGAGTACGGATCGCCACCCTGCACGACGAAGTCCTCGATCACGCGATGGAACTTCACACCATCGTAGAAGCCCTGATTGGCGAGCTTCTCGAAGTTTTCAACGGTCTTGGGCGCCTCGGCCGCGTACAGCTCGGCGACAAGGGTCCCCTTGGTGGTCTCGAACGTTGCCAGCTTGGCCACTGTATCTCCTGAGTCCTTTGGGAGTGAAGACGGGAAACCTAATGCGGGAACGCCCCGGCGTCAGGTTGGCCGCCCGGCACTGGGGCACACCGCCGCGATCACGCAGTCGCCGCAGGCCGGCTTCCGTGCCGAGCACACCCGCCGCCCGTGCCAGATCAGCAGGTGGCTGAGCAGCGCCCAGTCCTCTTGCGGAATCAGCGGCATCAGCGCCCGCTCGATGCCGATCGGATCTGCCTGCCGGGTCAGCCCCAGCCGCCGCGCCAGCCGCTGCACGTGCGTGTCCACCACGATCCCCTCGTTGATCGCGAAGGCATTGCCGAGGATGACGTTGGCCGTCTTGCGCCCCACCCCCGGCAGGGCCACCAGTTCGGCGATGGTGCGTGGCACCTCGCCCCCGTGGCGCTCCACGAGCCGGGTGGCCATCCCCACCAGACTCTTCGCCTTGGCCCGGAAGAAACCGGTGCTGCGCACGATCTCTTCCACGTCCTCCAGCTTCGCGGCACTGAGGGCAGGAGCGTCGGCGTACCGCGCGAACAGGGCCGGGGTGACCATGTTCACGCGCACATCGGTGCACTGCGCCGACAAAATGGTCGCGCACAGCAGTTCGAACGGATTGCGGTAATCGAGCTCGCAGTGCGCATCGGGATAGACCCGCTTGAGCTGCGTGAGCATTTCCGTGGCAATGGCCTGCTTACCGGCCTTGGTGGTCGGCGAGGCCGCCACCGGCGCGGCGCGTTGTGATGGTTTCTGGCCAAAAGTTGTCGTCATGCGTCGCGCGGGCTTTGCCTTCGCCGCGGCCGCTCCGGATGGGGCCACCGGCGCCCGCCCTGCCGTTTTCCCCGGCTGCTTCACCGACAACGGCTGCCTGGCGCCGCCACCCCCTGCTCGTGCCATGCGCGACGCTTACATCACGCGCAGACGCGGTGGCGCCGCCGGCACCACCACCCCTGCCCGTCGCGCCCGCGCGAACGTCAGCACCTCGTCGGCGGAACGGGTGTTGAGGACATCCGCCGGCGTGAGCCACCCCTTGCGCGCACTGGCCACTCCCAGCTCGAGATGGTCGAGTCCCTGTGGCGAGTGGGCGTCGGGGCCGATGCTCACCAAGGCCCCACACTGCTGCGCGATGCGGCAGGCGCGCCAGTCGATGTCGAGCCGGTGCGGGTCGGCGTTGAGCTCCACCGCCACGCCGACGGCGCCGGCCTTCTCGATGATCGCCGCCAGATCGATGGCGTACGGTTCGCGCGTGAGCAGGAGCCGCCCCGTGGGATGCCCGAGGATCGTGAGATGTGGATCGTCGAGCGCCTTCAGCACCCGGTCGGTCATCTGTCGCTCGTTCATGCCATAGCGCGTGTGCACCGAGCCGATCACGAAGTCGAAGCGGTCAAGAAACGCCGCATCGTAGTCCACGCGCCCGCAGGGCAGGATGTCGGCCTCGATGCCCTTGAGTACCCGGAAGTCCACGCCCTGCGCGGCGTAGTGCGCGTTCAGCGCGTCGATCTCGTCGTGCTGGCGCAGAATGGCATCGCGCGACAGCCCCCCGGCGTACGTATTCGACTGTGAGTGGTCCGACACGCCCAGGTAGTGCAGTCCGCGCGCGTGCGCGGCGCTGGCCATATCGGCAATCGTGGCGCCGCCGTCGCTGTACTGCGAGTGACAGTGCAGCGCACCGGCGAGATCCCGCTCGGTGATGAGCGTGGGAAAGGCACCACGGGCCGCCGCCTCCACTTCACCCGTCGCTTCGCGCTGTTCGGGCGCCACGTAGGCCAGACCGAGCGCCGCATATAACGCGGTCTCGTCGGGGATCGACACCAGCGCGCCGTCGCGGTCGCGCAATTCGTCGCCGGCCAGCACGAAGCCCAGCTGCGCGGCCCGCTCGGTTACCTGCTTCACGTGCGCGCTGCTGCCGGTGGCACGCCAGAGCGCGAGCGCGAACTGCTCGGGACGCACGCAGGACACATCCACGCGCACGCCGTTGTCCAGCCGCAGCGACAACGACCGGCCGCCGCCGCCCAGGACTTCCTGCACCCCGCGCAGCCGCGCGAACGACGCGGCCACCACGCTCGGCGATCCGCGCACGGCGCAGACGAGATCGACGTCACGCACGAGTTCCATGCGGCGGCGGATCGAGCCGGCGATCGCCAGCTCGAGGACGTCGGGGTGCGACCGGATGGCGTCGGCGATACGCTCCGCCTCCGCGCGCCCGTGCGGCCACAGCACATACGCCCCGGTGGCGCGCAGATCGGCGATCCCCTTGAGAATCTTGTCCGCGGTCTTGCTGCCAAACCGCGGCAGCTCCGCCAGACGCCCGTCGCGCGCCGCCTGTTCGAGTTCCAGCAGCGTGTCCACGTCCAGTCCATCATGGATGGCGCGGATGCGCGACGGCCCAAGCCCCGGCACGCGCAGCATCTCCAGCAACCCTTCGGGGGTCTCCTCCTGCAGTCGCTCCAGCAGCGACGACCCGTTGCTGTCGGCGAGTTCCTGCAAGACGGCGATGGCGGCCGGCGCCAACCCATCGGCCGTGCCGACCTCGCGCGTCAGCGCGGCGGTGAGGGGGGACTCACCGTGCGACGCCACCGCGCGCGCGGCCGCCTGCATCGCCCGCACTGAAAACCGGTCCTCGTCGTGCAACTCGAGGAGCGTGGCGATCTGGGTCAGCGCAAAGGCAGCGGAGCGGCAGTCCATGTACCGAAATCTAGCGCACGCGGGCCCGTGCGACTGGCTCGCCGCGCAGCACGCCTTACCCTTCGATCCCCGCCACGCGCTGCGCCTGCCGCACCAGTTCCACCATCTGGGCCTCGGTCAGGTCCATCTCCTGCCCCGCCGCCTCGGCGTCCAGCAGCCCGGTGCGTACGCTCACCGCCACCTGATTCAGATACCGGACCTTCGACAAGAGCTCACCGGTCAGCTGACGCAGCCCGTGAAACCGGCGCTTCTCCGCATTCGCCCGGCGGTAGCGCTGCACCAGCTCGTCCACCCGCAGATCGCGCGCGAGTGCTTCCACGTCGTGCAGTGCGCGACCGGGAATCACCCCGCGGTCGGGGATCCCGCTGTGCTGCCACTCCGCGTCGGCGAAAAACAGGCGGCCCACCAGTTCGATCCCGTCGTGCGCCGTGTGCAACGTCACGCGAACGGCGCGACCGTCAACCTGGATGATCGTGAGTGGCGTGTGAGTGACTGGACCGAAGGCGACCATGGGGCTCCGCTAGAAATCGACGTATAGCCGCAAACAGCGGCCCGGGTTGCTCGACATACGGCACGTGGCCGCAGTCGTCCAGCGTCACGAACTCGGCACCGAGCGCCTGCGCGGCGGCGGCCGCCGATGCGAGGGGGATCGGATCCTGCTGTCCATGAATGACGAGCGTCGGGCAGTGGACGGCACGCAACGCCGGCGTCAGATCGAAATCGCCGAGGCTGCTCCACACCGACTGCTGCACGCGGCCGGTGACCCGGAAGGGCGTCAGGGCACGGGCACGCGCCGGATCCGCGAAATAACCGGCCACGCTCAGCTCGAAGCTCCGTTGACGATACGTTGCCGGATCGGATTCACGCAGCCCCGACGCCGCCAACGTGTCGCGCATCCCCTGAATCGTGGCGCTGCGACCACGCACGGCGAGTGACGATTCGAACTCGTCCCGCCACGCGCGCGTGATCGGCGCCGGCGACACCAGCACCAGCCGCGCCGGCGCGTACCGTGCGTCTCGGCTGGCGGGATCGCGCGCGCAGTCGACGGCGTACAACATGGCCAGCAGGGCGCCCCAGGAGTAGCCGATGATCGTGGGCGCAACGAGGCCCAACTCCGTGATCACCCGTGCCAGATCCTCCACCTGGGTCTGCCACGTCACCGGTGTCGGGTCGTCGGTCTTCGAGCGGCCGCCCCCCCGTTGATCGTAGGTGATGACGCGAACGTGCTCGGCCAGCGCCAGCATCTGCGGGTACAGATAATCGTGGTGCGCGCCCGGCCCACCGTGGAGCAGCAGCACGGGCGATGCGCCCGGCGGTCCGTCGGCGCGCCAATACAGCGGCACGTCGGTGCTCTGCGTGAACCCCTCGGTCATGATATTTGCTTCATGCTCGTCCGTCATCGCTGCGGTGTGCTGTCGAAGTGTCCCATGTGATCAAATCTTATCGTGTGCAACCGGTCGCTGCCTATCGCCTCCGTGCAGCGACGTTCGTAACTTGCGATCCATGCAACCACTGGGCTATCGACGCAGCGTACCGGGTGCCGGCGAAGGCGGGGCGGGGAAAGCCCCGGCCGACAGTCGCGCGTCGCGCGTGATCGCCCGTGCCCTGGCGTTGCTCGTCGATCGCGTGGTCACGGTGCAGGGGATGCGACCAGGGCCGCGCACCACCGAGATCGACGCCGAGCTGGTCATGCAGCCGCTGGTGCGCGATGCGCTGCGGCAGCTCACGGCGCGCTCCCGCGAGGCGGCATTGCGTTGCCGCGTAATCGAGGGCCAACTGGTGCTCGACGGGATCCCGGTTGAGCGCCGGCTCATGGAAGATGACCCCCTGCTCGGGGGGTTGCTGCATCGTCTGCTGAGTCTCGGCATCGGGACGATCACCGTGCGGCAGGGCGCCTCGCCCGGCGAACTGCTCACCCTCGCCTCGCAGCTTTCACAAACGGCGCTGCCCGGTGAAGCGCCGATCCCGCTGTCCGGTGATACGCCCACCACGATGAACCGCGCTGTCACGGCCGACGAGCCGCTGCGCGAGCTGCTGCGCTCGTGGAGTGTGCTCGTCACGCTCGATCCTCCGGGGGGGGATACCGGGCGCGAAGCGGGGCGCGTAGTCGCCCGCCCGCCGTCCCGTGGGACCCCGTGGGGCGTGGCCGCCATCGACGAGGCCGCTGCCACCATGAGTACGGCTGGCGGCAGTGCCGTGGCGGCGGCGCTCACGCGGCTCGCTGCCGCGCGGACGGACAGTGCCACGATGGCTGCCGCCGATTTGCTGATCGAACTGATCGATGGTGCCGAGCGGCGGGGGGACGCGCTGACCATCGAGTCCATTGCGCGGGCCGCCATGCAGCACGTGCATGCGGTGCATGCGGGCGGCGGACGGCTGGGCGGTGAGCGCATCATCCGACGGCTGCTGCATCGGGCGTCGCTGCAGCTGCTCGCCACGCGCGTGCCCGTCACGACCGAGCGCACCGTGGTGCTCGAGCTGATGGCCCGCGCCGGTGACGCCGCCGTGGAGATGCTGGTACAACAACTGCTGGCCTCCACGGAATCCCAGGCACGTCGGGCGTTCTTCGACAGCGTCGTGGCGCTCGATCTCAACGCCACGCTCCTGATTGATCTGGTGCGCGACAGCCGGTGGTTCGTGGTGCGCAACGCCGTCGCGTTGCTGGGCGAGATGGGCGTTGATCAGGCTGATACCGCCATGCTGCCGCTGCTCACGCACGAAGACGACCGCATCCGCATTGCCTCCGCACGGGCGCTGATGCGCTTCGGGACCGCCAAGGCGATTCAGGGGCTGCATGGCGTCATCGACGACCGGCATCCGGAAGTGCGCCGCATCGCCGCGGCGGCGTACGGGTTGCCGGGGACCGGCCCCGGCGGCGCGCGTCCGCAAGCCGCCCGGCTCTCCGCCGCACTGGACAAGGAACCGAACGACGACGTGGCGCTCGAAATGCTGGCCTCAATGGGCAAGCTCGGCAGCGCCGACGCAATTCAGCGCCTGTTGCGCATTGCGCAGCCCGTGGCCGCCGAACCCGGCGAACGCGCCGTCCCGCGTGACGCGTGGCTGCGCATCGCGGCGCTGGAGTCACTCGTGCGGGCGCGCGGCGGGGCGGTGCTCCCCGCCATCGAGGCGCTCGTTGGCGACGCCGATCCGGAAGTGGCGGCGGCCGTGATGCGTTTGCGGGCGTCGCTGGCGTAGCGCGCCGGAATCGACGCCCGCCGGTTACCGCGCGGTGAAGTCGGTGTCGTGGGTGACCATGCGGCACGTTTCTGCGATCAGTTCGGCCGCGCGGTCCAGATCATGCAGCGACACCAGTTCGTTCGGCGAGTGCATGTAGCGGTTCGGAATCGACAGCAGGGCCGTGGCCACGCCGTCGCGCGTGAGATGAATCGCATCGGCGTCGGTGCTGGTGAACCGGCCGGCCGCATGTACCGAGTACGGGATCTCGAGTCGCGCAGCGGTGTCGGCCAGCAGCCGGAACACCACCGGACTCACCACCGATCCCCGCGTGAGCACCGGACCGCCGCCCACCGAGTGCTCGCCGAGTTCCTTCTTTTCTACGCCCGGATGATCAGTGGCAAAGGTCACGTCCACCGCGATCGCCATCGCCGCGTCGAGCTGCTGCGCCGCCACGCGCGCGCCCCCACCCGCGTAACCGATCTCCTCCTGCGCCGTCGCCGCCGCGACCACGCGCGCCGCCCCCGGCTTTTCGGCATAGCGGCGTAACGCCTCGAGCACCACGAAGGCGCCGATGCGATCGTCGATGGCGCGTGAGACGATGCGGCCGTTCGGCAGCTCCAGCAGTCGCGCATCGATCACGCCCGCGTCGCCGATCTCCAGATGCTCCATCGCTTCGGCCTTCGTGGTCACGCCGATGTCCACCCACAGATCGGTGATCTTCGACGCCTTCTCACGCTCCTCGGGCTTCATGAGGTGGATCGGCTTCTTGCCGATCACACCGAACACATCGCCGTGACGGCCCAGAAAGCGCATCCGCTGCGCGACCAGCACCTGCGGATCCCAGCCGCCGATGGCCTCGAAGTAGATGAAACCGTGCTCGTCGATATACGTGACGATCACGCCGATCTCATCGATGTGCCCGGCCAGCAGAATCGTCGGCCCCCCGCTTCCTTCCACGGTGGCGAGACTGTTCCCCACCACGTCGGCTTTGACCGAGGCGAACGCAGCGGCTTCGGCGCGCCACACGCGGGCCGGCGCGCCTTCGAAGCCCGACGGACCGGGCGTATCGAGCAGGCGCTTCAGGAAGGCAACGGAGGTTTCAGAGAGCATACGCGAAATATAGGTGCTATTCTTCAGCGATGATCCTTCTTCTTCTCGCCATCGGCGTCGGGGCTGGCGTCCTCTCCGGCATCTTCGGGATCGGCGGCGGCATCGTGGTCGTGCCGGCGCTCATCTACCTCGTGAAGATGACCCCGCAGCAAGCCGCCGGCACGTCACTCGCCGCGCTGGTGCTGCCACTCGGTGCCGCCATCGGCGCCGCCACGTACTACCGCGCCGGGCACCTGCAGCTCATGGACGCGCTGCTGATCGCTGTGGGCATGGCCGCCGGCGCGTACTTCGGCGCGCAGATCGCCACCAACGTGGACGCCACCGTGCTGCGGCGCGCGTTTGCGTTGCTGATGGTGGGGATGGCGGTGAAGATGTGGGTGGGGTGAAACTGCCAACTGCCTAGTGAGCAGGGAGGAGAATACCAGGAAGGAGGAGGCAGGAGCTCGACGCGATCCTGCGTTCTCCACCCTGATCGCCTCCTTCCTGCTTCCTTGGCAGTTGGCCGTTTGTTCACCGCACCCGCTCGCCGTGCCTCCCATCAATCGCCGTAAACAGCGACGGATTGAAGATGCGCGCCATCGTCTCGATGCCGTCCACGATGCGCGGCCCCGGTCGGCTCACGAGCCCGTTGGCATCGAGCGCCCACACCGCCCGTCCCTGCAGCCAGGCCCACTGCGGCAGGGCCAGACACCGCTTCGCCTCTGCCACTGACGCCGCGAGCGAATAGCCGCACGGCGCGAAGAGCACGATCTGCGGGTCGGCCGCGATCAGCGCCGGCATCTCGACCGTGACCGAGTGCGCGCCGGCCGTGCCGCACACATCGCGGCCACCGGCACGCGCGATCTGCTCGGGGCCCCAGTGGCCGGCCACGTACACCGGGTCGGTCCACTCCAGCAGCAGGACGCGCGGACGCGGGGCCTTGGCGGCTTTCAGGATGTCGTGCACATGCTTCACGCGATCGCGCAGCCCCGCCAGCAGTTCATCCGCCTCATCGCCGGCCTGCATCGCATCGGCGACGGCACGGATGTCGGCGTAGACGCCGTCCAGCGTCGTGCCCCCCAACGTCACGATGCGCGGCACCGGCGACAGCTGCTCGGCCAAGGTGCGCACGTCGGTCTCGCTGATCGCGCACACGTCGCACAGTGCCTGCGTGAGCAGCACGTCGGGGTGTAGCGCGCGAATGCGCGTCTCGTCCATGGTGTACAGCGCGTGTCCCGCACCATGAAGCTCCCGCACCGCGGCGTCGATCACCGCCGGATCGCTCGAGTGCGGAACGCTGCTCTTCGTGACCCGCGCGCGCGACACCACGATCTCGGGGTAATCACATTCGTGCGTCACACCCACGAGATGATCCGTGGCGCCGAGGAACGCCATGATTTCCGTGGCGGCGGGGAGCAGGGAGACGGTGCGCATGACAGATCGCTGGTGAGTGATGAGTAATGAGTACAAGTTCGGAGTGCCGAGTGAAGCCGAGACTAATAACTCCAAACTTCAACTCACCACTCCAAACTCACACGATCTATCGAACCGCCTCGTACACCGCCTTGCCGCCAACCCACGTGGACAGCACTCGCGTCTTCATCACCATCTCAGCCGGTACCCGCATGATGTCCGTGTCGAGGATCACAAAGTCGGCCAGCTTGCCTGCCGTGATCGAGCCCATGGACGATTCCTGGAAGCCCGAGTAGGCCGGCCAGATCGTCATGCTGCGCAGCGCGTCCTCGCGCGACATTTTCTGCTCCGGGAACCAGCCGCCGGCCGGCCAGTCGCGGGCGTCCTGACGCGCGATCGACGCGTGGAACGAGATCAGCGGATTCACCTGCTCCACCGGGAAGTCACTGCCGTTCGGAATCACGACGCCCGTCTGCAGCAGCGACTGCCACGCGTACGCGCCGTACAGCCGCGTGGGGCCGAGTCGCTTGCCGATCCAGTACATGTCGCTGGTCTGATGACTGGCCTGCATGCTGGGAATCACACCGAGCTGCGCAAAACGCGGGATGTCGTCGTAATGCAGAATCTGCGCGTGCTCCACACGGAAGCGATGGTCGACGCTGGGCACCGTCTTGAGCGCCTGCTCGTACGCGTCCAGCACCACGCGATTGCCGCGGTCGCCGATGGCGTGCGAGTTGATCTGGAACCCCGCCTTGAGCCCACGCTCGGCCACCTCGCGGATGTGCTCCTGCGTGCTCTTCAGCAACCCCGAGTTGTTCGGGTCGTCGCTGTACGGCTCTAGCAGTGCGGCGCCACGCGAGCCCATCGCGCCGTCGGCGTACAGCTTCACGGCGCGCACCCACAGCTGGCCGTCGTACATCGCCGACTGCGGTCCCTTCGCGAAGTAATGGTCGAGCGCCGCCTTGTCGTCGCCGATCATCACGTACAGTCGGAGGTTCAGCTCCTTTGCCTTGGCGAGCTCTTCGTACGTGTCGATCGCCGTGCGCGTGGCGCCGGCGTCGTGCATGCCGGTGAGTCCCCAGCTGTGCATGAGCGCGATCGCTTCCTTGAGTGCGCTCTTGTACTCGGCCGCCGTAGGCGCCGGCACTTTGGCTTCGAGCACATCACTGGCATTGTCTACGAACACGCCCGTGGGATTGCCCTTGGCATCCTTGATGATCTGCCCGCCCACCGGCGACTTCGAGGCGGCGGTGACACCGGCCGCCTTCATCGCGGCCATGTTGGCGTACGTCGCGTGCCCGTCCACCCGCTCCAGCAGCACCGGATGATCGGGGAGCGCCGCCGTGAGCGCGTCGTGCGTGGGGAAGTCCGTCACGCCCCAGTCATTCTGGTCCCACCCCCGGCCCGTGATCCACGTGCCCGCGGGCACCGACTTCGACTTGGCCACCACCCGCGCGATCACCTCGGCCAGGCTGTTGGTGCCCGTGAGGTCCACCGACCGCAGCGTCTGGGCCAACCCGCTGAAGTGCGCGTGCGCGTCCACCATGCCCGGGATCACCGTGCGTCCACCGGCGTCCACCACGCGGGTGTTCGGTCCTTTGAGCACGGCGGCTTCGCGCTGCGAGCCCACGAAGGTGATGCGTCCGTCGCGCACCGCGAACGCCTCGACCAGCGGGCGGGCGTCGTCGGCGGTGTACACACGCGCGTTGGTGACGATCAAGTCGGCGGGCGCCTTGGGGGCCACCGTCTGAGCCGACAGGGCAAGCGGCGCCGCGAGCACGGCGGCGCCGAGGAGAGTGCGAAAAGCGATCATGAAGCCGGGGTAGGAGGGTCGGCTCAGTTTGCGCCCCGGCGGGGCGCGGGGCAAGGCTCGGCCCAATCACGCCGAATCCACGGGGGGATGGTATGGAAAAGTTTGGTTGAATGGTATGGAAAAAGCTGGCCGTATCGTGCAGGTCCGTAGGCGGCCGCTTACGCTGGCTGAGCGTGGAATTGAGACGCCGACGGTCAGTCTTCGGACACTGCTCGGCGGAACGCGACCGGCTATTGGCGGTGTCACGTCGTTTGCCCTCGCCGACTATGCCCCGGAAATCGTGTCGTCCGGATTCCCTGCCATTCGGCGACAGTCGCCGCGAACCATGCGACGGCAGATCGCCTCGTATCTCCGCCTCGCCGTCGACCGTGATGTTCGGGAGTATGGGGTCAACTCGGCGTTGCTCGGGCCATAGCGAAAAGCGCGGGGCGACCGTGATGGTCACCCCGCGCTTTTCGTACTCCGTACTCCGTACTGCTTACTTCGCAGTTACAGAGTTACTTGGCCGGCGGCAGGATCACGGCGTCGATCACGTGGATCACGCCATTCTTGGCCGCGATGTCCGTCTTCACAACGTGCGCGTTGTTGAGCATGACCGTGCTGCCCATGAGCACGACCTTCGCCTCGGCGCCCTGCACCGTCTTCGCGCCCTTGCCGTTCAGCTTCACGACGTCGGCCGCCATCACCTTACCGGCGACGACATGATACAGGAGCACGTTCTTGAGCGCGGCCTTGTCGGCCAGAAGCGCTTCGAGCTGCGCCTTCGGGATCTTGGCGAAGGCTTCGTCGGTCGGGGCGAACACCGTGAACGGGCCCGGGCCCTTGAGCGTCTCGATCAGGCCGGCGGCCGTGAGGGCCGTGGCGAGGGTCTTGAACGAACCGGCCGCGACGGCCGTCTCCACGATGTCCTTGTCCTGCGCCTGCGAGACCGTCGGGGCCGCCATCGCGATCATGGCAGAGGCCACCAGCAT
>JARIEX010000004.1 GCA_031127095.1 Gemmatimonadota bacterium | reverse complement strand
CCGCGCTGCATACTGTGTCATCCTCGTGGTGGGCAGGAGCAGGAGAATGCGTTCGGCAGACGGTTCGTAATGAGAAAAGTGCCCGTCAGCATGGTTGCATAAGTATGCATGCCATGCCGGCGCGCCGTACGTTGTCCGCTGGTTGGCTGGTTGGCTGGTTGTTCGTGGCGGTCGGGCAGTTGACGGCGGTCCGGCGCCGGCCGGTTCCTTTCCATCTCTCGAGGAGATTTCCCATGCATCACCCTTGGCGTGTCCTGCTGGCATTGGCAGGCACGATCGCGGTTGCCGCTCCCGCCGCCCGCGCGCAAAGCGGGCCGGGATCGCTATCCGTCCGTGTGACTGACGCTGCGAACCAGCGCCCGGTCGAAGCTGCTCGTGTCTTCCTGGTCGGTACCGCCATCGGCGGCGCCACCTCCACCGACGGTCGGTTGACGCTCCGCGGCATTCCGGCTGCCGAGTACACGGTGCGCGTGCTGCGCGTCGGGTACACCGAGCAGACCAAGCGGGTGCCCATCGCGGCCGGTCAGACGGCGACGGTGGAGTTCGCGATGGCTACCGCGGCCGTGAACCTGGCCGCTGTCGTCACGACGGCCACCGGTGAACAGCGCCGCGTCGAAATCGGCAACGCCACGGCCAACATCGACGCCAGCAAGGTCCTCGAGGCCGCCCCGGTGTCCAACCTCAACGATCTCCTCAACTCCCGCGCGCCGGGCGTCACGGTCACCAGCGGCTCGCAAACGGGCACCGGTTCGCGTATCCGCGTGCGCGGCATGAACTCGGTGAGCTTGTCCAACGAGCCCATCTGGATCATCGACGGCATCCGCATGACGAGCGACAACGCGAGCTTCAGCACGGCCACGGGTAGCGGCGGTACGACCGGCGGCAACAACGCCAGCCGCGTCGGCGACCTGAATCCCGAGGAAATCGAGAACATCGAAATCGTGAAGGGGCCGTCGGCCGCCACGCTGTACGGCACCGACGCCGCGAACGGCGTGATTCTCGTGACCACCAAGAAGGGGCGCGCCGGCGCCGCCAAGTGGAACGTGTACGGTGAAGGCGGCACGCTGTTCGACAAGAACTACTACCCGTCGGCCTACAGCTTGTGGGGCAAGCGCCCCGGCGAGACGGTGTCGTCGCGCGCGTTCTGCAACCTGCAGCGCGTCGGCAACGGGGAGTGCGCGGCCGATTCCACCAGCTCACTCAATATTTTCGACGAAGCGGATCTGACCCCGGTGGCCACCGGCGCCCGCCGTCAGGCCGGTGTGCAGGTGTCCGGCGGCACTGAAGCGGTGCGCTACTTCTTCTCCGTGGAAGACGAGAAGGAAACCGGCGTGCTCTCGCTCCCCCAGTTCGAGCGCCAGCGCTTCGACTCGCTCGCGCTGCCCCTGTATCCGTGGACCAGCCGTCCGAACGTGATGGCGCGCAAGTCACTGCGCATGAACCTGAATTCTGCGATCTCGCCGAAGCTCGATCTGGCGGTCTCCACGAACTTCATCAACATCGCGCAGCGCTACTCGCTTGAGTCTAACGCCACGGCCGGCCTCGGGTCGCACCTCTTTGGCGGTCCCGGCACGCGCGCCAACGGCACGGTCTCCGGGCTCGGCACGCCGCTCAATGGCTACCGCGCCTGGACCCCCGGCTACATGTGGCAGGAAAAGACGAGCCAGGAAGTGAACCGCTTCCTCTGGTCGGCCAACGCCAACTGGCGCCCCTTCAGCTGGCTCGCCAACCGCGCCACCGTGGGCAATGACTACACGGGCCGCGCCGACGAGAACCTGCTGCTCCGCGGCCAAGGGCCGCCCCTCACCGCCACGACCCGGCTCGGCGCGCGCGGTATCAACCGCGTCAACATCAACAACGTGACCGTCGACCTCGGCTCCACCGCCACGTACGCGCTGGCGGGCATGAGCCTCAAGACCACGGTCGGCGCGCAGTATATCGGCTACAAGTTCGCGTCGGCGGCCACGGGCGCGACGCAGCTGGCGCCCGGCTCGCAGAACGTCGGCTCGGGCACGATCCCGACGGTCAGCGAAGGCACCACGGTCCAGAAGACCTTCGGCGTGTTCATCGAACAGGCGCTCAACGTGGGCGATCGCCTGTTCCTCACGGCGGCCGTCCGCAGCGACCAGAACTCCGCCTTCGGTACCAACTTCCAGAGCATCCTGTACCCCAAGGCCTCGGCCTCGTACCTGATCTCGCAGGAAGAGTGGTGGAAGGCGCCGGCGTTCGTGAACTCCGTACGTTTGCGCTACGCCTACGGCCAGTCCGGCGTGCAGCCCGGCCCGAACGACGCCATCCGGTTCTTCACGGCGTCCAGCACTAGCATCGCGGCCACCGACCAGCCCACCGTCATTCAGGCGGCGCTCGGTAACGACAACCTGAAGCCGGAGCGTTCGGCTGAGCAGGAAACCGGGTTCGAAGTGCAGATGTTCGATTCGCGGATCAATCTCGACGCGACGTACTACAGCAAAATCACGAAGGACGCGCTGATCAGCGCGGTGCTGCCGCCGTCGTATGGCTCGGTGGCGTCGCAGCTGCGCAACCTCGGCGCGGTGAAGAACGCCGGTGTTGAAGTGGCGATCAACGCGCAGATTCTGCAGGGTGAGAAGCTGGGCTGGGACGTCAACCTGGCCGGCTCCGCCAACGACAACAAGGTGGTGTCGCTGGGCGACAACCCGCCGCAGGTGGGCACCACGTCGCGCACCGTGGCTGGTTACCCCATCGGGGGCCTTTGGGCCCGACCGATCACCGGCTACGAGGACAAGAACGGCGACGGTTTGCTCACCTATTTTGCCGACGCCGCCAGGAACGAAGTGTTCGTGGGTGACTCGGCCATCTTCCGTGGCTACGCCACGCCGCGCTACATGGTGACGCTCGGATCGGGCTTCGATCTGTTCAGCCGCAAGCTCCGCATCAGCACCATGCTGGACTACCGCAGCGGCAACAAGTGGTACAACAACACCGAGCGCATCCGTTGCACACGCCCGAACTGCGCCGGCCGTCTCGACCTCGAGGCGGACTTTATCGACCAGGCCACGAATATCGCCGCCAACGAGCATCCGGCGCGTACCCTCGACGGCTTCTTCCAGCCGGGCGCGTTCGTGCGGCTCCGTGAAATGTCGGTGCAGTACACCGTGGCCCCGGCGCTCGCCCAGAAGCTCACGCGCGCGCGCTCGCTCAACGTGGTGCTCACCGGCCGCAACCTGTGGCTCAAGACCAAGTACCGCGGCACCGATCCGGAGTCGGCCTTTAACTCTACCTCCGGCACCGAAGCGCCCAGCGAGTTCCAGACCGTCGGGCCGCCAAGCTACTTCATTTTCCGCGTCAACGTCGGCTACTAGGAGAACAGCCCATGACTCAGAAGCACACCACGGGCCGGTCCACCATGCCACGACGCCTGGGCACCGGACTCACCCTCGCGCTGGCGCTGTCGGCCACCGCCTGTCAGGAAGCGAACAAACAACTGCTCCAGGTCACCGACCCGGACATCATCAACCCCAACGACGTGGTCTCGCCGGAAGCGGCGGTGGCCGTGGCCAACGGCGCCATCGCCACATTCCGGTCGGTGACCGGTGCCGGTGAGAGCACGTGGCTGTTTGGCGGGCTGCTGGCCGACGAATGGTCGACCAGCTCCACGTTCATCCAGAACGACGAGACCGACCAGCGGCAGATCCAGGAGTTCAACTCCTCGATCACCGGCATGCTGCGCAATCTCTACCGCGTGCGGACGCGGGCCGATCAGGGCATCACGGCGCTCAAGGCCGTGCGCCCTGACGCCCGTGCGCTGATCGCCGAGATGTTTCTGGCGCGCGGCTTCGCCGAGATGCAGATGGCGTCCGATTTCTGCAACGGGGTCCCAATCGGCAACGGCAACGCCGCTCCCCCGGAAGATGGCGTGCCCAAGTCGAATCAGGAGCTGTTCGCCATTGCGGCGGCATCGCTGGATTCGGGGCTCACGTTTGCGAACGGCACCGATGCCGCCAGTGTCAGCATGAACCGCGCGCTCCGTATTGCCCGCGCTCGCGTCGCGCTGGCGCGCGGTGATTTCGCCGGGGCCGGCGCGCTGGTGGCGGGTATCCCGACTCCCTTTGCCTATCAGCACACCTTCTCCGCCAACGCCGGCAGCAACACGATCTGGGCACAGGGGCTCAGCTCCCGCCGCTACAGCGTGGGCGACAGCGTGGAAGGCAATACGCGCAACATCCCGGTGCGCAACGCCATTCCCTTCGCATCGTCGCGTGACAGCCGGTTGCCGGTGGTCACGCCGACCTCCGGTTCGATCAACGGACAGGACGGACGGACATACGCCCGCACCACCACGATGTGGGGGCAGTTCACCGCGGTAGACGTGGCCAACGGGGTCGATGCCCGCATGATCGAAGCCGAAGCCGCGCTCAAGGCCAACAACTCCGCGCTGTGGCTGTCCATCCACAACACGCTGCGGGCCGCACCGCCCAAACTCGGTGAGATCCAGCCGGCCGCGATGCCGGCGCTGATCGATCCGGGCACGGACGCTGCGCGCGTGTCGTTGCACTTCCGCGAGAAGGCCTTCTGGACCTTCAGCCGCGGCCAGCGTCTCGGTGACATGCGGCGTCTCGTGCGGCAGTATGCCCGCACGGTCGACAACGTGTTCCCGCAGGGCGTGCACTACAAGGGCGGCAACTACGGCGCCGATGTGAACCTCCCCGTCGTCACCGACGAGCGGAACAACCCGAACTTCAAGGGTTGCACGGACCGGCTCCCCTGATCGAGCCTGAGTAGGGAGTAGGGCGTACGGAAAAGGGCCCCGAACGGTGGAGTGTTCGGGGCCCCTCTTCGTGCTTGGGGGGCTGGCCGGCGGCGTTAGCGGCTGCCGCGGGCGGGTTCGAACAGGCGCCGTTCCGGCGCGCGGGTCACGCTGGGCGGCGCCGGCGGCGGCGTGGCGCCGCGCGCCGCCATGGGCGTGAGCCATGACGACAGCCACCAGCGATACTGCTGATCCTGATGCAGTGCGAGGAAGCGCGGACCGGCGCCGGCCATCGCCGATGCGGTGAACGGCAACATCGCGCTCTGCAGGTACCGGCCGCCCTCGGTGTAGTAGTCGATGAGCCGCCCCTGCCGGTCGCTCTCGACGCCCACGAGCACCACGAAACCACCGTCCACGATCGACGCGTCCACCACGAACGGTTGCCGCTCCTCTGCCGATCCGTCACGTGGCGTGGCACGCGCCTCCCCGATCATCGCGCGCGCACCGGCCCCGGGCATCGGTAACTGATCTACGCGCGGTGTGGCGTGGCCGACCGTGTCCGCCGGGGCGCTCACGATCCACACCTCACGATCGGTGAGCAGCAGGCAACGTCGCGCGTCGCCGCCACCAAAGCGCAAGCGCGCCGACGGGTCGGTCATGACGCGGTGGCGGCCCAGCAGCGAATCGTCGGCGGCAATGGCGGTGAGGGTGAACGCCTCGAGCACCCGTCGCGCGCCGAGCTGTCGCACGTGCAGTAGGGTCGCCGGCGAGACGGTGCACAGACGGCCGCTGCCGCCCCGCAGCATCGGTAGGTCGCGGCGGAAGACGAACCCGCCGAGGGACTCGCGCACGAGCGTGCTCGTGGCACTGTCGATCACATCGACGTGGGCGTCATCCGTGGCGCGCGACAGATCCGTGGGCGCGACGATGTCACGGGGCACCTCGGCGTGCAGCAGCGGATCCACCCGAGCGGGACGGGTGGACAGCAGCATCCCCTTGCCGTGCAGTTCGAACTGCGAGATGCGCGTGGGCGACGCCTGCAGCAGCGCCACGGTGGTCCCGCTCGCGCGGAACACGAGCGGCACCATCGTGCTGTCGGTGTGCGAGGTGATATCGGTGCGCCACTCCTCGCGCTTGGCCGGATAGATGGTGCGCGCCGCGAGCGCGGCCCGTAATTCAGGCGGCGCACCGTCCGTGGCATCCGTCTGCCCCGAGCAGGCGGCGACCCCCGCGGTTAGTAGCAGGGCCCAGCCACCGCCGGACGTTACTGCCCGCACACGTTCCAGCGGACTACCGTGTCGTCGTTGCACCGGTAGGTGCAGAATCCACAATTCGCGCCGCCGATGTTCGTGCAGGCGCCATAGCCCGGCACGCGGGCAAACTGCGGGCAGCGGCGACGCGCCTGCGTCTGCGACGCGGTCGGCGCGAGCAACAGGAGTACCGCGAGCGGCCCGATCCAGCGGGCCCGCCGCGCGCGCCGTGGCGCGGCGACTGGTGCGGCGACTGGTGCGATCGGGACGGTCGTGTCGGGCATGGCGGTCGTCGTGTCGAAAGGCATGGTGGTGATGTTCGGGGAATGCTGGTGAACTACCGCGCACGGGGGGACTCGGCAAGGCTCTGTCGAGTCCCCCGTGCGGGGCTGGTTTACTTCGGGTCGAGGATCGCGGTCACGCGGTCGGCCAGGTCGCTCCAGTGCGCGCGGATCGTCGTGGTGGACTGGCCGGCCGCGGCGGCACGTGCCTCACGCTGAATCTCGCGCAACTGTACACGAGCCAGCGCCGGGAGATCACTCTGCGCGACCACCGGGGCTGATACGAACGGCACGAAGCGCGCCGCGCCTCCACCACCACCACCGCCGCCCGGCGGACCGCCGGTGGGCGCGCTGGGCGGCGCGATCACCGCCTCCAGACGCTGCAGGTACACGCGCTGCAGCTGGCGGCGGCCGGCATCCGGTGCACCGCCACTGAATACGGCGCGCTTCAGATCGGCCATGTACTCCGCCAGCGGATACGCGTTGGTCGCGTCGTACCGCTCCGATTCGGCCAGGCGGCCGAGGCGGGCGGGGCTGAGCAGCGAGGTGAGCACGCCGGCCTGACGGGTGGACACGGTGTTGCTCGGTCCGATGCGCTGCGCGATGGCCGGCGGGGACAGCCACGTGGGCGTCGTGATCACATTCGACGACAGAAACGCCAGCGCTGCCTGTTGCCGCGCCTTGGGGACCACGCGGTACACGGCGCCGGACTGCTCGGAGGTTTTCAGGTCGACCTCGACACCGCCGATCATCGTGGCCACATGATTCATGTTGCCGAACCACCGCGACACGGATTCTTCGTACAGCTCGCGCAGCTCCGTGTAGTCCTCACCGGGCGTTGCGGTCCACGTCACCAGATTCGGGATCATGCGCTTGTAGTTCATCGTCGAGAACGTCGACGCCTTGATCGGATCGTCGCCCAGATCTTCGGTCTGGTTGCGCGGATCGCCGGCGGCGAGCTGCTGCGACGCGAACCGGTACGGGAAGGGGCCCGACTGCTGTGTCAGCCAGCGATGCAGCGTGGTGCGCTCGGCTTCGGCGCTCGGCGCCGCGATCACGCGATAGCCCCAATTGATGGCGAAGTCGTCGAACGGTCCTACGCGACGGATGAAATCCTTGGGCTGCAAGCCGTCCCCCGGCTGCGCGATGTAGTTCTGGCGCGCGTAGTCCATGATCGTCGCACTCACGCCGTACACCCGCGTGAACGACGGACTGCGCAGCGAGTCCACAGGGAACGAGGCCGACGCGATCATGTTGTGCTGCAGCCCCAGGGCGTGCCCGATTTCGTGCGTGATCACCTGCCGCATCGTCTCGCCCATCAGCTCTTCCGGGATGTCGAGCGTGCGCGCCGACGGGTTGGCCGCACCGGTTTCCATCATCAGCCAGTTGCGGTACGAGCGCATGTGGTTGTGATACCACGTGATCTCGCTGTTGATGATCTCCCCCGAGCGCGGATCATGCGTGTGCGGACCGGTGGCGTTGCGGACGAGGCTCGCGGCCCAGCGCACGATGGAGTAGCGCGCGTCATCCGGATCGAAGTCGGGGTCCTGGGCCTTGGTGGGGGCGTCCTTGGCCAGAATGGCGTTCTTGAAGCCCGCCTTCTCGAACACCTGCTGCCAGTTTTCCACACCCTCGCGCACGTAGCGCTTCCAGCGCGTCGGCGTGGCGGGGTCGAGGTAGTACACGATGGGTTTGACCGGCTCCACCAGTTCGCCGCGTGCATACGCCGCGGGATCCTTGGGCTCCAGACGCCAGCGCGTGATGAACTCCTGACTTTCGGCCTTCTGCACATCGAGGCCGTAGTTCACGCGGTCCACCGAGAAGTACCCCACGCGCGCGTCAGCGTAGCGCGGGCGCATGGGCGTTTTCGGCAGCAACACGAACGACTGCCGCGTTTCCATCGTGACCGTGGCGGCGTCGGGATCGCTGGGCGGCGTGGCGGCGTCGAACGTCTGGACCTGCCGCACTTCGATGTTGATCGGGAAGCCGCGCACGCTGCTGATGTAACTGCGGGCCGCGTCGTACCGACGCACACCGTACGCGCGTCGCTGCGCGGCATCGAGGCCGCTGGTGGCCGAATTGTCGGCGGCGAAGAAGTCGGTGACGTCGATGACGTACGCGGCGCTGTCCTTGCCGAACGCGGCGATGGGGAAGGCCCCGATGATGGCCGGGTAATTGTTCTGCGCCACGCTGCGCGCGATCGGCAGCGAATCGTCGGCCACGGCGGCGGGGCTGATGCTCTTCAGCAACACCCGGTCATTCACCCGCTCCCAGCGGATCATGCGTTCCGTGAGTGAACTGCCCGCGCTCTGGAAGCCGCCGGCGCCGGCCGGGACGCCGGCCACCCGCGTGACCATCAGGAAGTCGCGGCCGGCCAGCGAGTCGGGGACCTCGAAGAAGTAGCGGTCATCCACGCGGTGCACGGTGATGCCGCCGCGTTCGGTGTGGGCGCGCGCCGGAATGACTTGGGCGTAGGGGCGAGGGCCGCGGCGGGCCGAGGCACCGCCGGCGGCGGCTCCGTCGGCCGGCGGCGGTGCGGCCGCGCCGGCGGGTGGGGTCTGCTGCGCAGCGGCCGTCGTGGCCATGGCCGCGACGAGGAGGACGCTGGCGGGGAACGCGCGGGGGAGTGACATGCAGAAAATCCGGTACGGGAATCGACACGGGCAGCGCGGGCACGGCAAAGCTGCCTGCTGGTGTACGCGGCGGCAACGCGGATCGATGCGGATCGATGCGGGGGTATCGCGGCGGCATCGCCGTGCCGCTGCGGCGGCGGTGCGTCTGGGGGCGCGCCGGCGGTAGTTTTCCTGCATGACTCCTTCGCCCACTGACCGGCTCACGCAGGCGCTGCGCGCTCATCAGGCGGGGCGCCTGTCCGAGGCCGAGCAGGGGTATCGCGCGGTGCTCGCCCGTCAGGGCACGCACGTCGATGCCCTCTATCTGCTGGGGATGCTGCTGCACCAGCAGGGGCGGGCGGCGGAGGCGCTGCCATGCCTCGAGCGGGCGGTCGCGAAGGCCGACGGTCGGGCCGATGTCCACAACACGCTGGGCGACGTGCTGCGCGTGCTGGGACGTCCGGATGAGGCCATCGCGGCGTTCCGCGCGGCGATCGCGCGCCGCGCGCATTACGCGGATGCGCAGCTCAACCTCGCGGCCACGCTGCAGCTGGCCGGACGTCTGCAGGAGGCGCTCGTGCTGCTGTTCGAGGCCGTCGCGACGTCGCCGCCGCAGCCCGCGTTGCGCGAGCGCCTCGCGCTCCTGCTGCAGGGTGTCTCGTTGGGGAGCGGCAGCCCGCTCGTGCGCACCGTGCTGCTCGCGCTCTGCCACGACGACGCGATTGCCACGCAGACCATTTCGGGCGCGGCGCTGGGGTTGGTGCAGGCGAGTCCGGCGTATCAGGCCATCGAGGCGGCGCTGGCGCAGGGCGAGGATCCGTGTCGCGTGGCACCGGCCGCGGTGGACGCGCTCGCGGCGGATACGCTGCTGCTCGCGGTGCTGCCGCGGGTGCTGGTGTCCGATCCGTCCATCGAAACGGTGCTCGTGGGGCTGCGTCGCGCGCTGCTACAGCGGGCGGCGGACGACGACGCCATCGATACGGCATCGCTGGCGCCATTGGCGCTGCCATTGGCGGCGGCGCTGGCCGCGCAGTGCTTCAACACCGGATACAGTTGGCCCGTGGGCGACGACGAACAGGTCATCGTGGACCGGTTGCGCCACCGGCTGGCCGGGCTGCCGTCGCTCGCGGGCGCGGTGGTGCCACTGCTGGGCGTCGCGATGTACGACACGCTGCGCCCATTCGCCGACCGTCTGCCGCACACGGAGCCGGATCGCGCCGGCTGGCCCGCCGAGCTGCAGCCGCTGCTCCGTGATCAGCTCGAGGCGTACAACACCGAACGCGCCATTGCGGCGCGCCTGCCCGCGCTCACGGCGTTCACCGCCGGCGTGTCATCGCAGGTGCGCGCGATGTACGAGGAGCACCCCTACCCGCGCTGGATCACGTTGCAGCGGCCGGCCGTGACCACCGTGGCGGCGTTCGTACGCGGGCTGCGCCCCGACGCGCCGACGGTCCCGACGGGGCGGTCCATCCTCGTGGCCGGCGGCGGCAGCGGGCAGCAGCCCATCCAGATGGCGCTGTCGTTCCCCGATGCAGAGGTGCTGTCGCTCGACCTCAGCCGTGCCAGCCTGGCGTATGCATCCCGCATGGCCGAGCACTACAAGGTCCCCAACGTGCGCTTCGGGCACGGCGACATTCTGGCCATCGACGCGTCGCTGGGGCGCTTCGCGATCGTGAGCTGCTCGGGGGTGCTGCATCATCTGGCCGATCCGCTCGCCGGGTGGCAGCGCCTGTTGGGCGTGCTCGCGCCACACGGCGTGTTGAAGGTGGGGCTCTATGCCACCGCCGCGCGCGCCCGGATCGACGCGGCGCGGGCGTACGTGCGCGAGGAAGCCTTTCCCCCCACCGATGCCGGGATCCGGGCCGCGCGGCAGGCCATTCGCGCGCTCCCCGCGCACCATCCCGCGCGGGGCGTCCTCACCTTTGTGGATTTCTATTCCACCAGCGGCGCGCGCGACCTGCTCATGCACGTGCAGGAGCGCAGCTACACGCTGCCGCAGATCGCGGCCGACCTCGACACGCTGGGGCTGCGCTTTCTGGGGTTCCAACTCCCCGCGCCGGTGCAGGCCCGATTTCTCGCGGCGCATCCCGGCGGCTGGCTGGATCTCGCCGCATGGGATGCCTTCGAGAAGGCGCACCCCGACACCTTTGCCGCGATGTATCAGTTCTGGTGCGCGCCCCGCTGAGTCTCCGGTCGTGATGAATGCCCGCCCCCATTACGCGGGCGGACGCGGTACGGCATTTTCCACGCATGCTGCAATCACTTCCGAGCTTGCTCGCCTGGATCTTTGGCACCGGCCTCGCCGCCATCGGCGGCGCCGTCACCGCGCGTCAGGCCGGCGCGTTCTATGCCACCCTCGACCGGCCGGCGTGGGCCCCTCCCGGGTGGTTGTTCGGCCCGGCGTGGTCGGTGCTGTACGTGGTCATGGGGATCGCGGCGTGGCGCATCTGGCGCGAGCAGGGATTCGCCGGCGCCCGGGTCGAGCTGTCGCTCTACGCGGTCCAGTTGCTGCTCAATGCGGCCTGGAGCTGGTTCTTCTTCGTGCGGCGCACCGGGGTGGGTGCCACGGTGGAAGTGGTGTGCCTCTGGCTGGCGATCCTGCTCACCCTGATCGCCTTCTGGCGTCAGGACACCGTGGCCGGCCTGCTGTTGCTCCCGTATCTGGGGTGGGTGACGTTCGCCACCGCGCTGACGGTGTCGGTCTGGCGGCGGAACCCCACGCTGTTGTAGGCCGCAGGCGGTCGTCTTGTCCCGGTTGTCAGGTTTTCTTTCCCATTTGCTTGCCGTCACGTAGCGGAATCCGCGCGACGGCCCAATCGTGTGCCGTTGGGCTGGCCCTTCGTCGTTCATTGTGACACCGTTGTCACCGATGGACGCTGTTCCGGGCGCCGCTCAACGCCCACGTTGTCGTTACTCACCGCTCGGCTCGCTCACTCGGCCACACGGTCCCATGGCCTATCTCCGCTGCACGCACTGTGGTTCGAAAGCACTGGTCGCTGCCTCGCAGTGTCCCCGGTGCGCGACGCCTTTTCACCTGCTGAACGCGCGCGGGGAACGGGCCAAGCTGTCGCGATGCCGTGGGTGCGGGATCATGCACCGGGCCGATGCCACCTGTCACTGGTGCGGCGTGCTCCCCGCGCCCTCATGGCAGTCGCCGATGGTCTGGCGCTCCGCCGCGGCGGTGTTGCTCTCCGTGACCGCAGCGGGCGCGGCGTGGACCTTCGGGTCGCCGTTGTCGGTCACGAACGAGCCCCCGCGGACGTATGCGTCGGCGGTGCAAGCGCCAGCGGCGGTTCCGGTCGCGGACGCGCCGTCTGTGACCGCGGGGCTGGAATCGTCGGCCGCGGTAGCTGAGGCGGCCCCGGCGATGCCGGTCGCGGGCGTCGCAGCCGACAGCATCACGTGGACGCCGGCCGTGGCGCGGACGTGGGTGAACGTGCGCGATGATGCCAGTCGTGGCGGGCAGGTGGTTGGGGTCATCAAGCCGGAGTCACGCGCCATGCTCGGCACCGACCGCGCCGGCTGGCGGCAGGTGCGCTCCCCGGACATCACCGGGTGGGTTGATCCCCGCCTCTTCACGGCCGACTCGCTCAAGATCCGCGGCGAGTGACGGCGCGCATGCGGCGCGCCTTCACGCTGATCGAGGTGCTGGTCGTGATCGTCGTGATCGCCGTACTGGCCACCTTTGTGGCGCCCAATCTCTTCCGGAATGTCAACGACGCGCGCGTGGCCACGGCCAAGGCGCAGATCGAGAGTTTCGGCACTGCGCTCGACGCGTATCGCCTCGACCACGGCCGGTACCCCACCACGGCGCAGGGGCTGGGCGCCCTGTGGCAGAAGCCGGTCATTGAGCCGCCCGTGGGCTGGACGGAGCCGTACCTGCGCAAGCCGGTCCCCGCCGATCCATGGGGACGGCCGTATGTGTACGTGGCGCCCGGCACCGTCAATCCCGGCAGTTACGACCTGCTCACGTACGGGGCCGACGGGCGGCCCGGCGGTGCGGGCGAGGACGCCGACATCACCAGCTGGCAGTAGACCATGGCCTGGCGCACCCGCTTCGCGCCGGCGCCGACCGGGTTGCTGCATCTGGGCCACGTGGCCAACGCGATCCACGTATGGGGGATCGCGCGAGCCTTCGGCGGGGAGGTACTGCTCCGCATCGAGGATCACGACCGCACGCGCTGCCGCGACACGTTCGAGGACGCGCTGCTGGACGATCTCGACTGGCTGGGTTTCGTCCCCGACGTGGGGTCCACCGACAGCTTCCGCGCCGACCGGCACGGGCATCCGCAGCGTCAGTCCAACAATGCGCCTCGCTATGCGGCGGCGCTGGACGCGCTAGCGGAACGCGGGCGCACGTATGTGTGCACCTGCACGCGGCGCGACATCGCGGCGCTCGCCCCGCACGCGCCCGGCGAGGAGCCGCGCTACCCCGGCACCTGCCGTGCGGCGGGACACACGGCGGCGGAGTCGCTGGCGCGGCGCGTGCGCCTCGACGATCGCACGGAGGCCTTCGAGGACCGCGCGCTGGGGGTGCAGCAGCAGTGCCCTCAGCAGCAGTGCGGCGATGTGCTGGTGCGGGACCGGCACGGCCTGTGGACGTACCAGTTCGCGGTCGTCGTCGATGACATGACGCACGGGATCGACGTGGTGATCCGTGGCGTGGACCTGCTGGCCAGCACCGGGCGGCAGCTGCAGCTGGCGCGGTGGCTGGGGCGTGCCCGCCCGCTGGACTGGTGGCATCACCCGCTGCTTCGGCATCCGGATGGCCGGAAGCTGAGCAAAGCGAATCGCGACACCGCGATCAGCGAGCGACGCGAGGCGGGGGTGTCGGCGGCGGCGCTGCTGGGCGAGGCCGCGGCGCTGTGCGGGCTGCTGCCGGCAGCCCGTGATCTCACGATCGACGAACTGCCGGCGCTCTTTCGTTAGCGCTTAGCGGGCGGTCAGCAGGCCGATCACGACCAGCAGAATCCACTGCGGGCCCTTGTAGCCGTCGGTACGGTCGTCGTACGACTCGTCGAGCGAGTGCGCCCCGCGCCCCACGCCGCCGCCGTCGAGCGTGACGGCCGGCACGCCCTTGCTGATCGGGATGTTCGCGTCGGTGCTCGAAATCGTGAGCGGCGTATACACGTTCATGGTGCGGGCCGCCGCCAGCGACGCACGGACGATGAACGACGAATCCGGCGTGGTGCCGGCCGGCCGCAATCCGGTGGTGTCGATCACGAGGGCCAGCGGCATCGTGGACTTGGGCCAGCGGGCCTTCTCCTCGGCCAGCGCCTGACGCAGCGCCACGTGCAGCCGCGCGTCGATGTCGGCCAGCGCCGCCGCCGACTCGCTGCGCAGGTCGATGTCCATCACACCGTCGGCCGAAATGGAATTGACCGAGGTGCCGCCGGACACGAGACCGACGTTGAAGGTGACCTTCGGGTTCGTCGCGGCCTCGAGATCGGCGATCTTCGCGATCGCGCGACCCATGGCGTGAATCGGATTCGGCATGCCGAAGGCGCCGTAGCTGTGTCCGCCCGGGCCCTTGTACGACACGCGATACCGATTGCTCCCCACGGCGCCGTTGGTGATCCCGAAGCCCGTGCCATCGATGGAAATGAACATGTCGATCGAGTCCTTGAGCGGGCCGGCGAACAGCGCGCGGACGCCGCGCAGGTTGCCCGGTCCCTCTTCACCCATCGTGCCCACCACCAGCAGGCGCCCCGTGAACGGGATCTTGTTGGCCATGATCTGCCGCGTCGTGGCCAGCACGGCGGCCAGCCCGCGGCAGTCGTCCCCGATGCCGGGGGCCGAAAGCTTCGTTCCCTCGCGCTTCACCTTCACGTTGGTCCCTTCGGGGAACACGGTGTCGAGGTGACCACTCAGCAGCAGCGTGGGGCCGGGGCCTGTGCCGCGGATCTCCCCGATCACGTTCCCTTCCTTGTCCATCCGGAGCTGCTGCACGCCAAGTGCGGCCAGCTTGTCACGGAACGCGGCTGCGCGCGCGGCCTCCTTGAACGGCGGCGCCGGAATCTCGCAGAGCGCGATCTGCTCGCGGAGCGTCCACTCGTTGTCCGTCTGCAGCGCGGCGAGCGACCGGGCCACGGCCGGCTGCAGGGCGAGGCGATCCATCGTGGCCTCGAGCGCGGTGGCCTTGGCGGCGGCCTTCGCCGCCGGCTTGGCCTGGGCACCGCCAGTGAGTGGCGCCGCCAGAGACAAGGTGAGGAGGGACAGCAGCGCCGGCACGGTGGAGCCGGGGCGGCGGGACGGAACGGAAGGGGACATGACGTCAGGAGGTAATCGTGAGCGTGCCGGCGGACGGATTCGACGCGACTGTGAACTCACGCAGACCGGAGGTACGCTCGCCTCCCGTCCACGCGCCGCTGGCATTGAACGTGGCGCCATGATTCGGGCAGCGGAAGCCCGTGCCGCTGACGCTCACGGTGGTGCCTTGGTGTGGACACGACAGCGAGAAGGCGCGGTACGTGGCGGTTGCCGAGCGGACCACCGCCACCGGCGTGCTCCCACTGGAGACCACGGCAATGCCACCCACGGTGCCCAGCGTCGGGAAATTCGAGAGTGCGACGGTCAGGTTCACAGTGGTGGGGCCGGTGGCGCCATCATCGCTGTCGTCACCGCAGGCGGCCAGCACGGCGGTGAGGGCCACGACGGAGCTGCGGGCCAGAAAATCGCGGCGCGTGACGCCGGTGCTGCGGCAGCTGGAACAGTCGGACATGCGCATTCGGTGAAAAGGCGAGAAGGGACCCGCTCGGTCAGACGGTCACGAACGCCGCCGCCCACTTGGCGGGTTCGGCATCGCTCTCAAAGAACACGTCGGGATCGACGACGACCTGCGCGCCGTCGCGCGTGATCTGCAGGCGGTCCATGTTGCGCGTGGCGCGGCCGCTGACGAAGGTACCGTCGGGCTTGTACTTGGACTTGTGCCGCGAGCACTGGAACCCGGCATTCTTCGACATGGCCTTCAGTGCCGTGTTCTCGTGCGGACACGAGAGGGCGAACGCGTAGATCTCGTTGCCGGCGCGGCAGAGAATCACTTCGTTGGTTTTGTCGATCGACACGCCGTCGGCGGCTGGCAGGGCGTAGCGCACACTGCCCGCCGCGCGTGGTGCTAGCGCCGCGATCGCCTCGGCCGGGCCGAAGGCGCTCACGGCCGCGACGGACGCCGCGGCCGTGAGCGCGCTGCGGAGAAAGTCCCGGCGGGCGCTGCAGCCGGAGCAGGGAGAGTGGGAATCGGTCATCCGACGGGATCCGGTTCGGGAAGAGAAGTCGCGACGGTCAGATATTCGAGAGCACGACGCCCAGCAGCACCACGAGGAACCACGACACCAGGCTGATCGCGGCCGACCGCTTCAGTAGCGCCCACGGGAGGTGCGGGCCGGACCACTGTGTCGTCCGGTCGAACTCGACCCCGGCGTCGGTGGCGGCCGCGAGCACGCGCGACTCCGTGCGGCGCATGAAGGCGCCGTTGCCGATCAGCACGACAAACATCGCCATCTTCGCCCAGAACACCGGCGAGACGAAGAAGGTCCCGACGTCTGACGTCGCCAGCGCGATCCCGCTCACCACCATCAACACGATCGCGCCGATCACGATGGCGTGCGTGGTGCGCAGCTCCTCGGCGGCCGCCTGATATGCCTCACGCGTGGCCGGCGTGGATTGCAGCACGCGCCGGTCGGCGGCGATGGCGATGCCGCCGCCACCGAAGAGCGCCAGCACATGCACGGCCAGAATGAGCGTGGGGAGATACGCGCTGTCGGAGTAGACATCCGACCAGGGTTGCAGCAGTGCCGTCAGTGTCTCGAGCATCGGGAGCAGAAGCGGGAAAGGGTCAGTTGCCGATGAGCATGATCAGCCAGCTCACCGTCGAGAGCCCCATCGAGCTCAGGGCGAGGTTCCGGTGCGAGCGGCGCGCGTCGAGATTTTCCTCGGCCTCGTCGGCGAGCCGGGTGCCGGCGTACGCGAACCCGCCGCTGGCGGCAGTGAAGAGCACGCTGTGCAGGACGCGGCGCGTGCGCCCGTTCGGATCCTTGCGCCCCTCCCACAGATTCCACGCCCCGGTCACGGTGTTGGCGCCGAAGAGAACGGCGCTCCCGGTGGCGGCGGGGCCGTGCATCGTGCGTGCCCACGAGGGCGCGTCGCGCCCCTTCTCGAAGATTTGGTCACCGGACACGTAGGACGCGGCGAAGAGCGGCAGCATGCTCCAGCTGAGCACTTTGTGGATCCGGAGCCGGGTGGCGTAGCCGTCGCTGTACACGATGGCCTTGCGTCGCACCCGCGGCACCGTGTCGGCGTACACCGTGAGCCCGACCGGCTGGGCCACCATTACGGACCGGACGGGCAGGGAATCCGCTGGCGGCAGGGGAGCCGCCGCAGTGGGGGCAACAGCCGCCTGCCACGCGATGAGCAGGCCAGTCGCAACGTCGGTCATCGGGATCATGCACGCGCTCCGGAGTGATTGGTCGAGTTCGTTGGATCAAATCTACGTCGTCGCCATCAACGGGTCATGAACAGATGATCGCCGGCGGTGGTTGGTGGTGCTGTCGGGGGAACACGCGGCGGCACGTCAGCCCCATCCTGATGACACCCACCGGTGCGAATTACATTCCGAGTTCGCATGTCTTGCCTCCCGCTTCCCTTCCGCCGTCGGGCCGTTTCACTCGCCGCTGTGTGCATGACGGCGTGGTGGCCGGCGGGGGCGAGCGCGCAACGCGCCAGTGTGCCACGCGCCACGCGGTGCGCCGCCGCCGATCGCGTGCGTGCTGTGGAATTCTCGGGGAGTCCGCGCTTCGACGCCGTATCGCTGGCGGCCACGATCGTTACCCGCGAGCCGGGGCTGCGCACCCGCCTGTTGCACATCGGTGCGGCGCCCTGTGTGGACCCCCTCGAAGTGCGCCGCGATGCCCTCCGACTCGCCGTGCTGCACCGGCAGGCCGGCTGGTTTCAGGCCACGGTCACGTCTACGCTGGAGCCGCGCCGCAACGGCGTCCGGGTGCGTTTTCTCGTCGACGCCGGCCGGGAGCTCCTGCTCGACACGGTCGTCGTACGGGGGCTCCCCGACCCGGCGTCCGGGCGGCGCCCGTTCGACGGCCCCTTGCACGCCCTGGAGCACGCGCGCTTCGATCGCCTTCGCACCGACACCATTGTGGAGCAGGTGCTCACGCAACTGCGTGACGCCGGGTACGCCCGCGCCACACGCCCGGTGAGCCACGTCACCATCGACAGCGCTACGGCGCGGGCCTCGCTCGCGCTCGACTTCACCACCGGTCGCGTCATCACGATCGGGGCGATCCAGATGGACCTGCAGCCACTGCGCCCCGAGCGTCCGCGCGTCGACTCCGCCGACGTGGCGCGGCTCGTCGGTATCCGCCGCGGCGACCGTTTCAAGGCCAGCGCCATCCTCAACGCACAGCGCGACCTGTACCGCTCCGAGGCGTTCCGGCTGGTCCTCATCGATACGCTCACCCCGCTGCTGGGGGAGCGTGACAGTGTGCTCGACCTGCGCGTGGCCGTGGCCGAGGCGCGCACGCGCGCGGCCCGCGTGGGGCTGGGATGGGCCACGCAGGATTGCATCCGTGCGCAGGGACGCATAACCGACCGCGGCTTTCTGGGGGTGGGACGCCGGGTGGAGCTGTCGGCGCGCGCCTCGAAAATCGGGGTCGGGGCGCCGGCCGGGTTCGCCCCCGCGCTCTGCTCCGGCGCGCTCCGCGTCGACCCGTTCAGCGAACGGCTGAATTACTACGTCGGGACCACGCTCACGAACACGCGCCTGTTCGGGCTTCCCGTGCAGCCGGTGTTCGCGCTGTACAGCGAACGCCGCGGCGAGCCGTTCGCGTATCTGCGCGAGACGGGCTTCGGGTCGCTGGTCGAACTCGCACGGCAGTTCTCCCCGCGCACCGCCGGCACCGCCGGCTTTCAGTACGAGAACGGCAAGACGACCACCGATCCGGCACTCTCCTGCGCCCGCTTCGGGCAGTGCCGCCCCGAGGACTTTCAGCTCTCGCTGTTCGGGCGCGGCGTGGGGATCGTGAGCAGCACGGTCACGCACGATCGCACCGACGATCCCACCAGCCCCGCGCGCGGCTGGCGGCTGCGGGGCGAGGCGCGCGCCGGTCAGACGTTCTCGCCGTTGGTGGAAACGTTCACCTTCTACCGTGGGACGGGCGACGCCTCCACGTACCGCCGCGTCGGTGGCGGGGTGGTGGGCGTACGGGTGCAACTGGCACGCGCCTTCGCCCCTGGCGCCGCACTCGTGGATGGCTCACCGCTGATTCCGCAGCAGGAGCGCCTGTTCTCCGGCGGCCAGAACTCGGTGCGCGGCTACCAGCAAAACCTGCTGGGCCCGCTGATCTACGTGGTCACCGATGTCGAGGAGACCACCGGCCCCGCCGGCGAGCGCGTGGTGGTGGCGCGCGAGAACACCGGCTATCGCGCCGTCCCGCGCGGCGGCACGGCGCTCCTCGTGGCCAACCTCGAGTGGCGCCGCGGGTTCCGGCTGCTCGCGGAGCAGCTGCAGTTCGCCGCCTTCGTCGATGCCGGCAACGTGTGGGAAACGCGCTCCGAGGGGTTCCAATGGGGCAACCTCCGCGCCACCCCCGGGCTCGGCCTCCGCATCGTCACGCCGCTGGGTCCCTTCCGCATGGACATCGGCTACCGCCCGTACGAACCTCGCGCTGGACGGGCGCTGTACTTCACCGACGGTGACGGGCAGGGCACCACGGGGCAGATTCTCTGCGCCAGCCCGCGGGCCACGCCGGACCCCGTGGGTACGTCGATCTTCGCGTGCCCGACCAGCTTCCGTCCCCCCACGGGACGCGGCGTCCTGTCGCGGCTCGCCTTCCATTTTGGCTTGGGGCAGGCGTTCTGATGCTCCCCACCATGTCGGCGCGCCAACGGCGCTTCTGGTGGGTGGCCGCCATCCTGCTCGGCGCGGGCGGTGGCGTCACGCTGGCCTACCTGCTCGCCACCGGCACCGCGCGCGGCCGCCGCTGGGTGCTCAGTGCGGCAATTTCGGGGACAAACGGGGTCTTGAACGGCCGCGGATCGCTGCGCGTGGGGGTGCTGCGCGAGGTCGGGCTGGGGCGCATCGTGGCCGAGCAGGTCAGCCTCGTGGATACCGCGGGGGTGCCCATGGTCAGCGCCGAGTCCCTCGACGGATCCCTCGACGTGCGGGCGCTCTTCGACCGCGCGATTCATATCCGGCGGTTGTCCGTGCGCGGCCTCCGGCTCGATCTCCGCAAGGACGACGCGGGTCCCTGGAACATCGCGTACCTCATTGCGGGGGATACCGTCACGCGCCCCCGCGGGGCGCCCGGCTTCGGCGACGATGTGCGCCTCGATTCGCTGGTCGTGGACGACGTGCGGATCACGACGATCGCACCGTGGGCGCCGCACCCGGTGTTCACCGGTGCGGCGCGCGACAGCGTGATCGCGGTGCGCGACAGCCTGCACGACCTCGTGCCCGGCCCTGCCGGCGGCTGGCGCGAGCGCCGACTCATCACCCTTGATCGCGTGCGGGCGCACGACGCCGTCATCGTCGATGCACAACGGCGCCCCGCCTCGGTGCAGCTCGATAGCCTCCGCGGTGTGATCTCCGATCCGCCGGTGCGCGTCGTGCAGGCCGGCGGCCAGCTGCGCTGGACCTCCGACTCGCTGCAGCTCGTCCTCCCCGACGTGCAACTCCCCGCGTCGCATGGCCGCGTGACGGGAACCGTGGCGTGGAATCAGCCCGGTCCGCTGCGCTACGACGTGGTGGTTGCGGCGGATGCCGGCCTCTCCGACCTGGGGTGGATCTGGGACGTGCTCCCCACCGACGGGCGTGGCACCGCCACCGTGCGCATGCGCACGCTCGAGAATCCCGACGACGTGGCGTTTTCCCTGTCCGCGCTCGACGTGGCAAGCGGCGCGTCGCGAATCACCGGTGACATCGAGGTGGTGCTCGAGCCGGCGGTCATGCGCTTGCAGGGCGTCGATCTGGCGTTCGTGCCGCTGGAGAGCGCGCTGCTGCGCCGGCTCAGCTACGACGCGCTGCCCGCCGAAATCCGGGGGGTGTTCACCGGCACGCTGGTGGCCAAACAGGGCGGGCCGCTGAGCGATTTCCGCATGGATCGCTTGGCGGCGCGCTTTACGGACGCCCGCGTGCGCGGCGGCGCGGTGTCATCCGTGGCGCTCGCGGGGTCGGTGTCGATCGGCGACCGTCCGCGCGCCACGAACATGACCGTCACCGACGCGCGCCTCGACCTGCGTTCGGTGCAGGCGCTGCCGCCGTCGCTCGTGCCGCCGCTGCCGGCGGTAGACGGAATCGTCACGGCGCGGGGGCGAATCCGCCTGGCCGATCTCACGGCCATCGACCTCGCGGACCTGGCACTCACGTGGCGGGATGGCACCGGTACGGAGTCCACCGTGCGCGGTGATCTCCGGGCGCGCTTCGGGGGCGCCTTCGCGCGTACCCCCGAGGTGCACGCCGCGCTGCAGTTCGCCCCGCTCGCGATGGGCACGCTGGCGCGGATCGACACCACCCTGCCGGTGCGCGGCACGCTCGCGGGGCGCGTCACGGTGGACGGGCGCACGGATGCACTGGTGTGGAGTGCGTCGCTGCAGGCGGTGGACGACGCGCCGGGGGGGCCGGCGGCTGGCACGGTTGCCGACACCGCGGGCGGGGCGCCCGCGAACACGGTGGCCATGCGCGGCACCGCCGCCCTGAACGGGACCGTGTGGCAACTGGCCGCCGACGGCACGCTCAACCGGTTCGATCTCCGCCGTTGGATGGGGAGTCCCACCGTCCCGCACACGGCGCTCGATGGCCCCTGGCGGTTCGCCCTGCGGGGCGATCGCGCGGCGGCGGAGCCCGGCGCGGCCACCCCCGTGGCCACACCGCCCGTGCCGCTCACCGGCACGATGGCGCTGGGGTGGCAGCAGCGCGCCGGACGCGACTATCCGGCGTTCGACCTCACGGGCGCCGCGTCGCTCGGTGCCGATCGTCTCGTCGTCGATTCCGCCATCGCACACCTCGGCGGCGTCACGCTCGACGTGCACGGCGCCCTCGCGCGCGACGCAGGCGGGCTCGACACGTTGCAGCTGGCGGTGCGCGCCGACTCGCTGGGCGCACTCCGCACGGAGTTGGCACGCGTGGCCGCGATGCTCGCGCCGGTGGACAGCACCGCGGCCGCGGCGGTCCGCGCGCTGGCGGTCGACTCGCTCGCGGGAGATCTCTCGCTCTCGGGCTATCTGTACGGCAGCCTCGCCGACGCTGGAGCCACGGCCGCCCTTGGCGCGAGCGCCGTGCGCGTCGGCGCGGTGCAGGTGGGTGGTCTGTTCGGATCGGTGCAGGCGGACCACGTGTTCACCCGCCCCACCTTTGAGGGCGCTGCCACGGCCGACGACGTGGACGGCCTCGGTGCGATCCGCCTGCAGTCGGTGGCCTTCCGCGTGGCGGACGCCAACCCCGACAGCGGCCGCCTCACGCTCGACGTGAGTTCGGCTCGCGACGCCCACCTCGTGGCGCGCGGGGCGTTCCAGCGCGCGCCGTCGCGGTTGGCCGTCGCCCTCGACTCCCTGCGCCTGTCCTACGCCGATGTGGTCTGGCAGAGTGCGCAGCCCATCGTGGTGCAGCAGGATTCGTTGGGTCTGCGGCTACTGCCGCTCGAGCTGCGCTCGAACGCCGCCGGCATCCTGCAGGCGTCGGCCGACATTCCGCGGGACCGTGCGGTTACGGGCACGTTGCGCCTCGAGCAGTTTCCGGTGGGTGAGATCGCCGCGCTGCTGGCCGGGACGACGCCGTTTCAAGGCACCGTCAGCGGTACCGCCCAACTGGATGGCGTGCGGCTCGCGCCGCGGCTGGCGTGGACCCTGCGCGCCGATTCACTCGGTATACCGGGACTGCGCGTCCCCACCATCAATGCCACGGGCAGCTATGCCGACCGGCGGCTCGTGGCGGAGGCGGTCCTGCGGGATTCTCTGGGGGGCGCGCTTCGGGCTGAGGCCCGCGTGCCGATCGACCTCGCGCTGACGTCAGTGGAAAAGCGGCTGCTGTCGGATCAGGTCAACGCGGCGCTCACGGCCGACTCCCTGCGGCTCGAGGGGCTCCCACTGGCCCTCACCGGTGTGCGGCGTCTGCGCGGGCGCCTGTCGGGGCAGCTGGCCATCGGCGGCACGGTCGATCACCCCGTGGCGCGTGGTACGATGACCGCCGACGGCGTCGGGGCCCTCATCGACGATCTCGGTATCGAGCCGGTGGGGGGGCGCGTGGTGCTTCGGGCGGCCGAGGACTCGCTCATTCTGGAGTCGCTCCGCGTGCAGAGCGGCGGTGTGCTCGATACCATCGCCGCGTCCGGCGCGCTGCACTTCCATGCCGGCGAGCCGTCCACGATCGCGCTGCGGGTATCGGCCAGCAACGTGGCGCTCTCGCGTCAGCGCGACGGCACCGATCTCGATCTCAGCGGAGCCGTACGCCTCGAGGGAAGCCTCACGCGGCCGGTGCTCAGCGGGGCGATCACCATTCCGCGCGCCAATCTGGTGGCCGATCCGCTCAGCGCACAAAGCGCGCTCGACCTCTCCTCCAACGCCGCGCGGGCGCTGCTTGGCGCCGATGAGGTGCCCGTCGCCGAAACCGCGGCGCAATCCCTCGCCGCGCTCGGCGCGTTACTCACGGTGCAGAACGCGCGCGTCGACCTTGGCGCCGACGTGTGGGTGCAGACCCCGGAGTCGCGCGTGAACATCGCCGGCGGGCTCGCCATCGCCATGAGTGGCGAACGGCTCGCGCTCGACGGCGAGGTCACGGCCAACCGCGGGCAGTACCGGCTCGATCTCGGGGTCGTGAGCCGCAGCTTCAGCGTCGATTCCGGCCGCGTGCGCTTCTACGGCAGCAGCGAGATCGCGCCGACGCTCGACATCAGCGCCACGAATGTGGTGCGCATTGCGGGCGGTGGTGCGGTGCCGGTACGGGTGCACATTGGCGGCACCTACGATGTCCCGGTGCTCACGCTCTCCAGCACCGATCCGCTGTACGCCAGCGCGCCGGAATCGGAAATCATCTCGCTGCTGATTTTCGGCGCACCCACGTTCGCGCTGGACGGCCAGAGTCAGAGTACCGTGCGTGCCGTGACCGGTGTGCTGCTCCCCTCGGTGGGCGGCGCCGTGGAAGGGGCGTTGCAGCGGTTACTCCCCGGCGTGAACACCATTCAGGTGAGCACCGCCGGCGGACAGTCCACGCAGGATCTGGGTGCGTTCTCGTTGCTCGACAACCTCAGCATCAGCGCGGGCAAGCAGCTTGGCCCGCGCACCTTCCTGCGCCTCAACACGGGGGTGTGTCGCGGCGGCACCACCTCGCTGCGCGGGGCCTCGCTCTGGGCGGGCATCGCCGCCGAGTATCGCTTCGCGCGCAATCTCTCCGGGCAGATCGGTGTCGATCCCGGGGCGTCACCGTGCACGCAGCTCGGCACCAACGGCTTCCCGCGTCTGCAGTTCGGCTTCGACCTGTTCCGTGAGTGGATCTTCTAGCCGCTCACGGCCGCCCGCTGCAGCCGCTGCCACGCGCGCCCCACGAGGGCCGTGGCGCCACCGGCCAGCGCGCCGAGGGTGGCGGCGAAGGTAATGATCGGTTCGCGCGTCCCCTCGTCGCCCAGCAGCACCGCGAGCAGCTCGCGTCGCATTTTCATCACCACCGGTGAGGCCACCCGGATGCTGTTGAAATTGCGGTCGTAGCGTGCCCCCACCCCTTCGATGAGGGCGGCGGTGCGCGCGAAGTACACGAGTTCCCCCGGCAGCACGATCGGCCAGTTGAACAGCTCGCGCATCACCCGGTCGGCGATCGCGCGGGTGCGCTCTTCCATTGCCGTTTCCTGGTACGCGATGTCCAGCAGCACGCGCACGAGGTCCCGCATCGCGTCGCGCGAGGTCCCCGGTGCCACCATGCCGAGCGCGAAAAATCCGTCGGCGGTCCCCTCGGGGTCGCGCCGGATGGCCGCGATGATCGTGTCGAAGAGCGCCTTGCGCGTGGGGATCTCCACATCGATCACCATGCCGAAGTCCAGCAGCACGATGCGTCCCTGCGCATCGACCAGCAGGTTGCCTGGGTGCGGGTCGGCGTGAAACACCCCGTCGCGCAGCATCATGCGGGCATACGTCTCGATCAGTGTCTCCACGAGCGTCCGCGGCGACACCACGCCACGCGCAATCTGATCGTCCAGCGCGTCGATGCGCGTGCCCGCGAGATATTCCAGTACGAGCACGTCGCGGCGGGTGAGCGCCGTCTCCACCTGCGGAATGCGCAGCCGCGGTTCGTCGGCAAAGCGCTCCCGCATGCGCAGGCACTGCATCGCTTCGCGTTCGAAATCCATTTCCTCGCGCACATGGCGCTCGAATTCGTCGAGTACCACCAGGAACCCCCGCACGTGATGATGCGGGAAGCGCGCGTACACGGCGTGCACGATGGCCCGCGCCAGCCGCACGTCGCGCACCACGATCGCCTCGACGTGGGGGCGCAGCACTTTGACCACCACCTCGCGCCCCTGATACCGCGCCCGGTGCACCTGTCCCAGGGAGCCCGCCGCCAGCGGGATCGGGTCGAGACCGTCCACCACCGACTCCGGGGCCGCGCCCCACGCCGCGGTCAGCGCGCGGTGAATCTGGGGCCAGGGCACCGCCGGCACACGATCGGTGAGCGAGCCCAGGGCCGCCAGATACGGCTCGGGGACCAAGTCGGCGCGGGTGGCGAAGATCTGTGCCAGCTTCACGAAGGCCGGCCCGAGCGCGGCGATATCGTGCACCAGCTGGCGCGCGCGCCGTGCGTGGAAGGCGGGCGTCCGCGAGGCGCCCGCCCCCGCGCGGATCCAGCGCCGGCGATCCCGCGTGAACGAGACCACGAGCGGCACCGCGCGCCACAAAATGACGACGAGGCGGGGGAGATCACGCCAGAACATGGAGCCCCGCGTCGCGGATCAGTTGATCGGCATCGATCGCCGCCAGACGGGCACTGGCGCCCCAGAGCAGCTCGCCCGCGGCGTCGTCGTGTGCGGCGCGCGACGGCTCCACGCGGCGGCGCTTCACCCAGTACTGCCCCGACACGCGGCTCCCCTCGTCGGCGGTGGCCAGCCAGACCGCGGTGTCGGCGCCCCGTTCGGGGGTGATCGAGATGAGGTCCATGATACGGCGCTGCAGCATCCCCATACGCCCGTTGTTGGTCGCAAAGCGGGTGGACACCACACCCGGGTGCAGCGCCTGCACCACGAGGCGTGAGGCATCGAGACGACGCGCCAGCGCGCGCGTGAACCAGATGTTGTACAGCTTGGTGTCGGCGTACTGACGCCAGCCCGTGTAGTGGCGCGTGCGTTGCAGGTCGTCCAAACGGGGGCGAGCGTTGTGGTGCGCGCGGCTGGACACGCACACCGCACGGGCCGGGGCGCCGGGCCGCGCGGCGGCCGACAGCGCCGGCAGCAGCAGCAGCGTGAGCGTGACGTAGCTCAGGTGATTGAGCGCGAACGTCCGCTCATGGCCGTCCGCGGTGGTCTCACGCGTGAGAAAGAGCGCGCCGGCGTTGTTCACCAGCACGTCGATCTGCGGCACCGTGGCCAGCAGTCGGTGGGCCAGCGCGCGCACGGCCGCCTGGTCGCTCAGGTCAGCAATCTGCCACGTCACGGTGCGGCGTCCGGTATCGCGCATGATCTCGTGCGCGGCCGCAGCGGTTTTGGCGTCGTTGCGACCGACCATCACGACCGACGCGCCGGCCTGCACGAAGGCGCGCACCGCGGCCTTGCCGACGCCGTCGCTGGCGCCGGTCACGACCACGGTTTTTCCGGCCAGCGCGCTGAGTGGTGGGGCGATCGTCATGGTCTGGTGGAGGGTAACGGCCGACGGCCGGGATGCGAATGCCCGTTATGCGACTGGCTCGTCCCCTCAACGATGCACGAACGTCATCGGTTCGCGGCGGGCCGCACTCCGATGACGTCGGTTCTTCCTGCCACTTCGCGCCTCTGGTCGGCGCGCGCTCAGTTGGCGATGGCCGCGATCGCGATGGGCCCCAGCATACCGGCTGTGGCCGTGGCCGTCTGCGGACCCGCCGACGGGCCCAGCGTCCAGCGCACCGACACTTCGCCCAGCGCGTTGGTGACCGCCGACTGCGGCGAGATGCTTCCGCCGCCACTGGTGATGGCGAGGGCGACGGTCTGCCCGGGAATGGGCACGTTGGAGCCGCCGGTGACGCGCAGCACGATCTGGACGGTCAGCGCGGCGCCGGCCTTGGCGGTCTGGTTGTTCCCCTGCGCGATCACGAGCTCGCTCGGCAGGATGCCGGTCGCGCTGATCGTGACAGGGTCCAGCCCGGGGGCGGTGCCGGTGAGGGTCTGCGTCTGTGCGCCGGGCCCGAGCGTCCAGCGCGCCTTCACCTCGCCGTTCGCATCGCTCACCACGGTGCCCGGATCCACCGAGCCACCGCCGGCCAGCACGTTGAAGCTCACGGGAATCTTCGCGATGGGAGCGCCGTCGGTGCCGATCACGCGCAGCACGACCGACGTCGGCAACAGGGTGCCGGCGGCTGCGGTTTGCAGGTGTCCCTGCACGATCGTCAGCCGCGCCGCCGTGGGGGGTTCGACGGTTTTGGTGCAACCGGGGAACGCCAGCAACGCGGGGACGGCCGTGAACAGAACGGCAAGCAGATGGGTGGGTCGTGCGGAACGCATGGTCAGGTCGGTCGTGGGTTCTCCTCTCCATTCTCCAGTATCGGCCGGTGGTGCTCCGGAGTTGAGGTCCGTGATGCGGAGGCTCCTCGCCGCACCTAGATTCCATAGGCCATGACCGTCACTCCCTTGCACGCCCCACGCCCGGTCCGGTCTGCGGACGCCGAGGCGAATGCCGATGCCCCCGTCGGGGTTCGCTGGCCCACCGGATTGGGCCCCGACGATCCCCCCCGCCGCAACCCGGGCACCGCGCTCGATCTCGCGTTGGTGCGCGGCCTCCGGATCAATCGTAGCGCCGTCGAACGCCGCGCGGCCTCGCTCCCCGGACGGCGCTCGGTCAAGAAAGAGTGGCAGGCGGCCTGGCTGCTGCGCGCCATCACCTGCATGGATCTCACCACGCTCGCCGGCGACGACACCCCCGGCAACGTGCGCCGGTTGTGCGCCAAGGCACGCCACCCGATGCGCGCCGACCTCATCGAGGCCCTCGGCGTCCGCGATCTCGGCGTCACCGTGGGTGCGGTGTGCGTCTATCACCAATACGTCGCCACGGCGGTCGATGCGCTGCGGGGCTCCGGAATTCCCGTGGCCGCCGTCTCCACCGGCTTTCCCGCCGGCCTGTCGCCGTTCGAGCAGCGGGTGGCCGAGATCCACGCGTCGGTGGCCGCCGGGGCCGCGGAAATCGACGTGGTGATTACGCGCGCGCATGTGCTCACCGGCAACTGGCAGGCACTCTACGACGAAGTGCGCGCCTTCCGTGACGCGTGCGGCGAGGCGCACCTCAAGACGATTCTGGGCGTCGGCGAGCTCGGCACGCTCACCAACGTCGCGCGCGCGAGTCAGGTGGCCATGATGGCCGGGTCCGATTTCATCAAGACCAGCACCGGGAAAGAAGCGACCAACGCCACGCTGCCGGTGGGGCTCGTGATGACTCGCATGATTCGCGATTTCGGCGAGCGCACCGGCCATGAGGTCGGCTTCAAGCCGGCCGGTGGCATCCGCACGGCCAAGCAGGCACTCGACTGGCTCATCCTCATGAAGGAAGAGCTGGGCGACCGCTGGCTGCGTCCGCATCTCTTCCGTTTCGGCGCCAGCGGTTTGCTGACCGACGTCGAGCGTCAGCTCGAACACTACGTGACGGGCCGCTACGCGGCGGCCCATCGCCAACCCATGGTCTGATCCGCATGGAACCGACGACCAAATCGACGCCGACCACCGTCCGCGACATCTTCGACGCGATGAGCTACGGCCCTGCGCCGGAGGGCGACGCGCCCGTGCGCGCGTGGCTGGCCGGGCGCGCGCATGCGTTCGGGCACTACATCGGCGGGGCGTGGACCGCGCCCACCCCCGACGCGCAGTTCGAGGTGCAGGACCCGTCCACCGGACGGCGCCTCGCGCATGTGGCCCAGGGGAGCGCCGCCGACGTGGACGCCGCGGTGGCTGCGGCCCGCGCCGCGCTCCCGGGGTGGCAGGCGCTCGACGATCACGCCCGCGCCCGCTGGCTGTACGCCATTGCCCGCGGCATCCAGAAGCACGCGCGCCACTTTGCGGTGCTGGAGTCGATGGACAACGGCAAGCCGATCCGCGAAACGCGTGACATCGACATTCCGCTCGTCGCACGCCACTTCTCGTATCACGCCGGCTGGGCGCAGCTCCTCTCGGCGGAGTTTCCGGGACAGCACGCGTACGGCGTGGTGGGGCAGGTGATCCCGTGGAATTTCCCGCTGCTCATGCTGGCGTGGAAGGTCGCGCCCGCGCTCGCGGCCGGGAACACCGTGGTGCTCAAGCCCGCCGAATTCACGCCGCTCACGGCGCTGCGTTTTGCGGAACTGGTGCACGAAATCGGCTTACCCCCCGGCGTGTTCAATCTGGTTACCGGCGACGGCCACACCGGTGCCGCGATCGTCGCCCATCCGGATGTCGACAAGATCGCGTTCACCGGTAGCACCGAGGTGGGACGGAGTATCCGCGTGGCCACGGCCGGCACCGGCAAGGGACTCTCGCTCGAGCTGGGCGGGAAGAGTCCGTTTGTGGTGTTCGAGGACGCGGATCTCGATAGCGTGGTGGAAGGCGTGGTCGATGCGATCTGGTTCAATCAGGGCCAGGTGTGCTGCGCGGGGTCGCGCCTGCTCGTGCAGGAGGGCATCGCCGACCGGCTGTTGGAGAAGCTGCGCGAACGCATGGAGCGGCTGCGCATCGGCGCGCCGCTCGATAAGACGGTTGACATGGGCGCCATCGTGGCCCCGGTGCAACTCGAGCGCATCCGGCAGCTCTGTGCGCAGGGAGTCGAGGAGGGCGCCACCTGCTGGCAGCCCTCGTGGGCCACACCGGCCGAAGGGTCGTTCTATCCGCCCACGCTCTTCACCAACGTGGCCCCGTCGGCCACGATCGCGCAGGTCGAGATTTTCGGACCGGTGCTGGTGAGCATGACCTTCCGCACCCCCGACGAAGCGGTGGCACTCGCCAACAACACCCCCTTCGGGCTGGCGGCGAGCGTGTGGAGCGAGAACATCAATCTGGCCCTCGACATCGCCCCCAAACTCAAGTGCGGCGTGGTGTGGATCAACAGCACGAATCTCTTCGACGCGGCCGCCGGGTTCGGTGGGTACCGCGAATCGGGGTTCGGGCGTGAAGGTGGACGCGAAGGGCTTTGGGAATACCTCACGCCCGTGCGGGCGCACGAGGCGGCGCCGGCGCCCGTGCTCGCGCCCCCCGCGCGCGCGGCGGGCCACGACGTCGCGCACCGTGACGTCACGTCCGCGCACCAGACCACGGCATCGATGCCGCCGCTCGATCGCACCGCGAAGCTCTTCATCGGCGGCAAGCAGGCACGTCCGGATTCCGGGTACGCGCGGGTCGTGGTCGGTCCCGACGGCCACGCGGTGGGGGAGGTCGGCGAGGGGAGTCGCAAGGATATCCGCAACGCCGTCGAGGCCGCCCACGCCGGCGGGGCGTGGGCCAAGCTCTCCGGGCATCAGCGGTCACAAATTCTCTTCTACATCGCGGAAAATCTGTCGGCGCGGCAGCAGGAATTCGCGGACCGTCTGCGTGCCATGACGGGCGCGACGGGCGAGGACAGCGTGCGTGAAGTCGAGGCGGCCATCTCCCGGCTGTTCACGTATGGGGCCTGGGCCGACAAGCACGACGGCGCCGTGCACGACGTCCCCCTGCGCGGCGTGGCGATGGCGATGCACGAGCCCATCGGTGTCGTCGGGGTGGCCTGTCCCGATCCGTATCCACTGCTGGGCTTCGTGTCCCTGGTCGCGCCGCTGCTGGCCACCGGCAATCGCGTGGTTGCGGTGCCGTCGGAACGGTTTCCACTTTCCGCCACCGACTTGTACAGTGTGCTGGAAACGTCCGATGTTCCGGCCGGCACCGTCAACATCGTGACCGGAGCGCGCGATCTGCTCGCCAGTGTGCTCGCTGACCATGACGACGTGGATGCAGTGTGGTACGTTGGTTCACAGCACGGCGCCGCCGCCGTGGAACGGGCATCGGCGTCCAATCTGAAACGCACATGGACGGAATGGGACGGGCGCGAGTGGCTCGATCCGCGCGTGGGTGAGGGACGGGAATTTCTCCGCCGCGCCACGCAGGTCAAGAACATCTGGATTCCGTACGGCGAGTAGCGCGCGAAGGTGCGCGCCGCGAGCGCCGTGTGCACGACAAGCGACCTTTTTTCGACACCATGATCCAACTGCCGGCCTCACCCGACGCCTTCCGCGATGCCACGTGGGATGACGTCCTGCCGTACTACGACGCGCTCGCGGCGGTGCCGCTCGATACCACCGACGCGGTGGTCGAGTCGTGGCTCAGCACGTGGTCGAGGCTCGACACGCTGGTGGGTGAGGCCGGTTCGCTGGCCATGATTGCCTACACAGGGAACACCGCTGACACGGCGGCGGAGCAGGCGTACCTGCGCTTCTCCATGACGATCTTCCCGCAGCTGGAAGAGCAGGGCGTGCGCCTCGCCAAGCGCCTGCTCGATCTGGGATGGTCACGCCCCGATCTCGACACCACGCTGCGTCGGTTCCGTACGGATATCGAAATTTTCCGCGAAGCGAACGTCGCGCGCTTCTCCCAGATCGAAGAGCACTCGGCCGCCTATCAGAAGCTCACTGGCGGACTCAGCGTCGACTGGGACGGCGTGGCAAAAACGATCCCGCAGCTGCAGCCGTATCTCAAGTCGCCCGATCGTGCCGTCCGCGAACGTGCGTTCCGCCTCGGTGCCGACGCGTACATGGCCCGGCGCGACGAGTTCGCTGACCTGTTTGACCAGATGTACGCGCTCCGCACGGCGGTCGCCACCGAAGCCGGGTTTCCCGACTTTCAGCAGTACTGCTTCGCGGCGAAGCACCGCTTCGACTATACGCCGCAGGACACCGCGCGCTTTCACGACGCGGTACGCACCACCGTGGCACCGGCCTTCGCGCGCCTCATGGAGCATCGCTGCGCCACGCTGGGCGTGGACGTGCTGCGCCCGTGGGATGTGTCGGTCGATCTCAACGCCGACGAGCCGCTCCGGCCGTTCGCCAACGTGGACACCTTCATCGATCGCGCGAAGAACATCTTCCAGCGCGTCGATCCGGAGCTTGGTGCGCAGTTCGCGATCATGGCCGACGAGCAGCTGCTCGATCTCGAAAGCCGGCCGGGGAAGGCGCCCGGTGGCTACTGCACCGATCTCCCGTTCCGCGGACGACCGTTCATCTTCATGAATGCCGTCGGCGTCCCCGACGACGTGCAGACGCTCGTGCACGAGGCGGGGCACTGCTTCCACGATTTCGCCACGCATCGGCTGCCGTTCACATGGCAACGTCGAACCGGACACGAGGCCGCCGAACTCGCGTCCATGAGCATGGAGCTGCTGGCCATGCCCTACTTCGTGGCCCCCGACGGTTACTACACCCCCGATCAGGCGCGCGTGGCGTGGCTGGAGCACCTCGAAGACGTGCTGGGCAGCCTCGTGCACATCGCCAGCGTGGACGCGTTCCAGGCATGGATCTACACCGATCCCGCCGGCGCCGACCGCGATGCGCGCGACGCGAAGTGGCTCGAGCTGCGTCGCGACTTCGAGTCCGGGGTGGACTGGACGGGGCTCGAGCGTGAGCGCGTGGGACGCTGGTACCGGCAGCTGCACATCTTCGAACTGCCGTTCTACTACATCGAGTACGGGCTCGCGCAGCTCGGGGCGTTGCAGGTGTTCCGCAACGCGGTGCACGATGCCGGTGACGCCGTGGCGGCCTACAAGCGCTTCCTGGCGCTCGGTGGCACCCGCCCGCTCCCCGAGCTGTACGCCGCCGCGGGCGTCAAGCTGGTGTTCGATGCCGACACCATGGCCGAGCTGGTGGCGTTCGCCGAGGAGCGCATCGCGGCGCTGCGCGCCGGGGCCGACGCCCCGTTTCAGGGCGTGATGCCGGCGTGAGTGCGCGGTCGGAAACCTTTGGGCGCCATGATCGTATCCGGGGCATGACCCTCTCCCTCGGAGCTTCCATGCGTTTCGCACGACAGGTCGGGATCGCCGCCGTGGTGGCGACCGTGATCGCCACCCCCGCGCGGGCTCAGGCGCCTGCCGCCCAGGCGCCTGCCGCCCAGCTGCCCACGGTCCAGCAGGTGTTCGACCACTTCGCCACCGCCGTGGGCGGCCGTGAGGCGTGGGCCAAGGTGCAGGGGCGGAGCGATAAGGGAACCGCGAACATCACCTTCGCCGGTCTCACCGGCGCGTACGAACGGCACACCGGCGCGCCGAACAAGATGCGGATGATCATCGATCTCGGCATGGCCAAGCTCGATCAGGGGTTTGACGGCACCGTGGGGTGGGCGGTCCAGCCCATGGGCGCCGCCACGCGCATGCCCCCCGATCAAGAAAAGTCGCTGGCCGAGACGGTCCAGGTCGGCGCGGAGTTTCTCGACGCGAGCCGGTTCGTGAAGGCCTCCGTGGACGCCCGGGAATCGTTCGACGGCGTCGACTGCTACAAACTCTCCATCACCGCGAAGTCCGGGGAGGTGCGCACCGAGTACTTCGAGGTGACCACCGGACTGCGCCGTGGCGTCATCACCAAGTCCCCCATGGGCGACCAGAAGGCCACGCTCCACGACTACAAGGCGTTCGAGGGCAAGCTGATCCCCACCACGGTCACTCAGAGCACGCCGCAGGGCGATGTGGTGCTCACCACCACCGCGGTGGTGTTCACGCTCCCCGACCCCGCGCTCTTCAAGGCCCCCGAAGGGATCAGCAAGTAAACACGGGGCCGGCCAAGCGGGTCGTCTCGCGGGGCGCGTGACGTCGGGCTACCGCCCGAGCACGCGCCCCGCGAGCGCAATACCGCTCAGCCACGCGCGTTCCACCGAGGTCCGTACCCGGCGCGTCGCGCCAGCCTCCCCCCAGTCGCCGCAGGCGCCCACACCACGCGCCGCATCGAACAGGCAGGCGTCGTTCAGCCCCGACGCCACGCGCGCGTAGCGCCAACGGTGTGCCACCGCGTGCACCACCGCCCCATCAATCGCCAGACGCGCACGGAGCGCCTCCGACACCCGTGCCGCGATCTCGGCCGGCGTGGCCTCCACGTGCTCGGCGCTCCATGCGCCCTCGCTGTGCACCACCCACGCCTCGTCGCGCAGGCGGCCCGGTCGTACCGACTGCCGCCACGCGCGATGCACGATGGGGTCGTCACTTTCGGCCAGCCCGTCGCGCAGGGAGGCGGCCACGGCGGCCGACGGCGGCGCATCGAACACCACCATCGTGCTCCAGCAGGGGAGCATGCGTACGCCAGCCAACGTCGCGGCCACGTCCGCCATATCGGGCGATGTGCCGAGCAGGGTGACGGCCTGCGGCGCCGGCGTCGCCAGCACCACGATGTCGGCCGTGTGGGTGCCCCCGGTGGCGTCCGTGACCGTCCAGCGCGTGCCGTCGCGCGTCAGTGAGGCCACCTGAACACCCGTGCGCACCGTGAGATCGGTCGCGAGGTGCTTCGGCAGCGCGTTCATGCCGCGCGCGCCAATGAAGGCGCCGTCGGCCTGCGCGTGCAGCACGCCGTCGGCCTGCCAGGACGCCGCGAACGGCGCTGTTCGGCGGTCGTCCAGACGGAACGCGGGCGCCCCGTGATCGAACTGCCACACCCCCTCGCGGCGTGAGCTCAGCCGGCCGCCCACGCCCCGGCTCTTGTCCAGCACGGTTACGCTGAGGCCGTGGTCGAGCAGCGTCCGCGCGCACGCGAGACCCGCTATGCCAGCACCGATCACCAGCACGCGCGGCGTGGCACCCACGGGGCGCCGCACGTGCGCCCGGTACGCCGGCAGGTTCATGCGTTCAACGTGTGATTCGGTGGTGCGTGGACGGACGGTCCCCAGCACTGCCACCGGCGGCGTGAACGGACGGTCGAACTGCCCGAGGCACCACAACAGCCCCCCGAACGAGGCGGGATCGCGTCCGTCGAGGGCGTACCGGTGATTCAGGTCGATCAGTCGCTCCAGCGCCTCGGCCGCCCCCGCCGACCACGTCGGAATGGCTTTGCCCCACGTCATGCGCACGTTGTTGTGCAGCTCGCCGTGGATGCGCAGTGATGCCTGCGTCTCGTCCCACAGCGCATCGCCGGTGCGGCCGCGCGCCAGCGTCTCCCACGAATGCACCGTGCGCCGGTCCTGTTCGTGCTGCGCAAGCGTCTCGCGCGCCCACCCCGGGATCGCGTCCAGCGTGTCCGGCGCATCGTGCCAGTAGCAGAAGGCGTAGGCGAGTTCACGCCACACGAGCAATTCGTCGAGATACTTCTCGGCGCCCGCCCCACCGCGCGCCACGCACTCGCGCACCACGCGGAAGGGTGAAACCATGCCGTAGTGGAAATACGCGGACATCCGGCTCACGCCGTCGATCGTGGCATCGTTCCGCTTGGCGGCGTAGCGGTCCAGCCGCCCCGACTCCACGAACGCCCTCCACCGGGCGTACCCCGCCATCGTGCCGCCGGGGGTGTGCGGCACGGCGGCCACCCCGTGGTCGATCTCGCACGCCGCCACCAGCGCCGCGAGGTCTGCGTCGGCCAGACGGACCGGCACGAACGGCAACGCATCCGGCACGAACGGGGGCGACTGCGGCGGCACATCACGCCACGGCGCACTCACACGCGCCGACCGCAGCCGTGCGGTGTCGTCGCGGAAGGCGAACGCCCGGGTGTGTGCCTTCCCCACCAACGGCATCGGCACCACGCAGGCGGTATCCACACTCCACACCGGGCACGATACGGCGTCCGCCAGTGAGTCGGTCAGCCAGTCCAACGGGGCCACGGGGAACGTCTCGGTGACCACGAGCGCCGCCCGTGCAGCCAACGTGCGCAGGGCCGGCCCGCGATGCCCGGGGCGCTCGAGGTGGAATGCGTACCCGATCCCGCGCGCGTGGCACTCGGCTTCCACGTCCCGCGCCCCTTCCAGAATGAAGGTGTGGTGCCGGTCTGACGCGAACGGGTACCGCTCGGACAGCGCGTGATACACGAACACCGGCACGCCGAGCTGCGCGGCTGCGAGCAGCGCGACATCCAGCGCCGGGTTTTCGTGTGCGCGCACCGCGGTGCGCATCCAGTAGATCACGAACGCGCCTGCGGCGGCCTCGGCAGGCGCGTTGGGGCCGGAGTGGTCGGTAATCCGCTCGGCCAGCTGGTCGGGAAAAGAATCGGGTCGGAGCACGCTGAACAACGCGCTCCGACCCGGACTCGTGCCACACGGCAACGACTTATTTCTTCTTGTTCTTCGCGTGCGGCGGCTCGGGCGGTGACGCCGGACCGATGCCATCCGGATCGAAGTGCTTCTTATCGGCCAGCAGCTGCGCGAACGACCAGGCGGTCAGCCCCAGCACGAACGTCCAGCTGATCGCCATGAAGGCAATGGCTCCACCAGACATCAGACCCCCGCGCGGTTAGTGTCGATCTCGACGAAGCCCTTGCGGTCATCGTACCCGTTCCGCTTCCACGCCGTGCGGATGAAGAACAGGAACACGACCACGAAGAGCACCAGAATACCACGCGAGATCGTGATGAACGGCATGTCGGCGTCCGACACCGGCGTCGCACTACCAGCCGAACGCTGGTTGAGCAGAATCGGCAGCGCCTCATCCTTGCCCCACCACGTGAGGATGATCAGCAAGTAGATCGGCGTCACGTACGTCATGATGAACTTGAAGATCTTCGGGATGTTGATGTCCGCACCCATGTGGATGGACTTCCACGCGTTCTCGGGCTTGAAGATCCAGACGAAGATGATCACTTCGGTGATGGCCACCAGCACCAGCCCGAACGTCCCGACCCAGTAGTCCCACTCGTCCAGGAAGCCGTGCCCGAGCCAGTGCACATGCATCAGGCCGATGACGAAGCAGATACCGCCCAGTACCTTGGCTACGGACTCCCGCTTGAAGCCGAACTCTTCGCGGAAGAAGGCCGTGACCGGCGTGAGCATGGCCACTGACGACGTGATGCCGGCGAAGAACAACAGGCCGAACCACATCACGCCGAGCAGGTTGCCGATCGGCAGCGTCTTGTCGATCTGCTGGAACACCACCGGCATGGTGGCGAAGCCCAGGTCGAACGCGCCGCCCTGCGCGATCTGCATGGCACCCGCCACGCCGAAGAACGTCACGGCCGCCGGAATGGCAATCGACCCGCCAAGCACGACTTCCGCCGTCTCGTTCGTGGCCGCGGTCGCGATGCCGTTCAGCGCGATATCGTCCTTGGTGGACAGGTACGACGCGTATGCCTGCAGCGAGCCCATGCCCACCGACAGCGTAAAGAAGATCTGCCCAGCGGCCGCCAGCCAGATACCCGGCTCACCCAGTCGCGACAGGTCGGGGGCGTAGATGAACTCCAACCCCTGCGCCGGCGTGGTCCCGACGCCCGGCTGCGCCGGCAGCGTGAGCACGACGCCCGCCAGCACGATGGCGAACAGGAACAGCACCGGCATGCCGATCTTGGCGAGCTTCTCGATACCGCCCGAGACACCCTTCGACAGCACCCAGATGTTGATCAGCAGGGTGACGGTGAAGAACGCGTACGGGGTGTAGGAGGCGTGGTACTGCGTGCCGCCCTCGGGGGTGAGCCCCTGGAACGACCGCAGGTAGCCCAGCATCCCTTCCTGGGTGGTCTGGCCCCAGTAGTCCTTGGTGGCCGAGAAGATGGCGAAGGCCAGCGTCCAGCTTTCGATGTACGTGTAATAGATCATCACGCCCATCGGCACGACCAAGCCCACGACGCCGATGTACTTCGCGGCCGGGTGCTTCCACAGCGCCGCGAACATGCCGGGCAGGTGCCCCTTGCGGTAGCGGCCGCCATTGCGGCCGACGCCCCACTCGATCCACATGAGCGGAATGCCAAGCAGCAGCAGCGCGATGAAGTACGCGATCATGTACGAGCCGCCACCATTGGCGGCGGCCTGACGCGGGAAGCGCAGGAAGTTGCCGAGACCGACCGCATTACCCGCCATGGCGAGAATGAGACCGATGCGACTACCCCAGGCTTCGTTCGAGCCGGAGTTGGACGAGGACAAGCGTGCTCCGATGGGTGGGAAATGGAGTCGGACAGCGGCGCGGCGGTTCTGACCGCCGTTCGCAGGCGGTAAGCATTCCGTCCGGACGCGCAGATGTCCAGTGGTGGTGCGTGATTGACCCGCCTCGGCGGCGGGGCCCTACCTGCTGGGACCGTGCGGAGCCTACCGGCGGACGATGACGCCGCCCTTCATCACGAAGCGGACCGCGCGGAGCGCCCGGATGTCGGCGGTGGGGTTGCCGGCCACCGCCACCAGGTCGGCCAGCAGCCCCGGCGCCACGCGGCCGAACTCGGCCTCGCGGTGCATGATGCGTGCGTTCACGCTGGTCGCCGCGCGCAGCGCCGCCACCGGCGACATGCCGTACTCGACCATGAGCTCCAACTCGAGGGCGTTCGTGCCGTGGGCGAACACGCCCACGTCGCTGCCGTTGCAGATCGTCACGCCCGAGGCCAGCGCCGCGGCGAACATCGCCTTCTTCTGCACGATTCCCGCCGGATCAGGATCGATTCCCTTCTTCCAGCCGCGATAGCGGGTGGTGCTCTCCGTGGCCGACAGGGTGGGGCAGAACGCCACGTTTCGCTCCTTCATCAGCGCAAAGACCTCGGCGTTGGCCATGTCCCCGTGCTCGATGTCCTCCACGCCGGCCAGAATCGCGCGCGTCATCCCTTCCACGGTGCTGGCATGCGCCACGACCGGGCGCCCGCTCGAGGTGGAGGTGCGCACAATGGCCGCCCATTCCTCGTTGGTGAAAGTCGGACGGGCTTCGCCGCGCGGCCCCCAACGGTAGTCGGCGTAAATCTTGATCCAGTCGGCACCGTGCCCGATCTGATCGCGCACCACGCGCGTCACGCCGTCGATGCCGTCGGCCTGTTCCGCCCCCTGCGGTACCCCGATTTCCGCGCCGAACCCCTTCGGGCCGTACGACCCCGTGGCCACGATCGCCTTGGTCGTCACGAACAGTCGCGGCCCGGGGATGATCCCCTGATCCACCGCTTCCTTGAGTCCCACGTCGGCGTAGTCGGCCCCCTCGGTCCCGAGATCCCGCAGCACCGTGAAGCCGGCATCCAGCGTCGCCTTCAGATGATTCACGGCGCGCGCCGTGCGCAGCGCGAGCGACTCGCGCAGCACCTGATCGTTCCACGGTGTTTCATCGTACGGATGCAACAACACGTGGCTGTGCAGATCGCTCATCCCCGGCAGCAGCGTCGTGCCCGGCAGCGCGATGCGCTCGGCGTCGGCAGGCACCGACAGGCTGGCGGCCGGTCCGGCCGCGGCGATGCGACCGTTGCGCACCAGCACAGCCCACCCGCGGTGCGGGGCGTCGGTCACGCCATCGAACACGGCATCCGGTACCAGCAGGATCGGCTTCGGCGTCGCCGGCGCGGCCTGCGCCGAGAGGGTTTGCGTACCCAGCAGCACGGCGAGGGCCACTGGGGCCCACGCGAAGGACATCAGTCGTGGCATCAGGGAGTCTCGACGGTGGCGCGGTCGCCAGTGGAGGGGAGGGCAGCGGCTGGGGCGGACACACCGCCGGACACCACAAAGGCCATCGCATCGGCACTCGCCACGTCCAGCGCCTGAACGCGCGTCGCGAGCACCACGTGCAGCTGGCCCGAGAAAGCGTAGGAGTGCGGGCAGTATACGGCGACGTACCCTGCCATCCCCAGCTGGGGCAGCGACTCCTGCGTCACGAATCCCACCAGCCGCACACTGCCGTCGGGTTGCAACGCCACCGACACGGGTTTGTCGAACCGCCGCTTTTCACCCACGAACGCATTCAGCAGGTCCTTCGTAGAGCCGTACAGCAGGCGCACGAAGGGGAGCCGACTCATCAGCTCTTCCAGCAGGTTCACCGCCGAGCGCGTGAGCAGATTCGACCCGAGGAACCCGACGGTCGTGATCAGCACGAGGGTGGCCACAAAGCCTGCCCCGGGGACAGGAAGCCCCAGCCACCCATCGACATTGGTGAAGATGAGCCAGCACACCCACACGGTCACCGCGAGGGGGGCCAGCAACACGAGTCCACGCAGGAAATAGCCCAGCAGCCGTCTCATCATACTCCTCACGCGGTCGGAGCCGCGCCGTTAATCTTTTTGCTCAACACCTGCCGAGCAACTTGGGGCTCCGTCCTCCGAACGACCAGCCCGACTCACGTCTCGCCCCCCTAGAGAAATGCGATTGCCCGTGACGCCGTCGTCCCGTGCCGCCCGCGCGGCCTCCTCGTCCCTGATCGCCGCGGGGCTCGTCGTCGCGGTGTCGCTGCCCGCGGCGCTCATGGCGCAGTCCGCACCGTCTGCGCCGGCGAATCCGTTCACCGCCGTGACGCGGTGGACCCCGCCGCCAATCCCCGCCGGCAAGAAGCCAATCACGCAGGACACCTACGACGAGTGGCGCACCATCTCCGGCGCCTCGCTGTCGAACGACGGCAAATGGGCGGCCTACACGCTCAGCCCGGTCGTTGGCGAAGGGGAGCTGGTGGTTCGCGCCACGGCCGCCGCGACCGAGTACCGCGCCCCCCGCGGTTTCACCGGCCGGCCGCAGCTCCAGCCCGCGGCCGACTCGGCGGCGCAATTTTCCCCGCAGGCACCGCAGTTCAGCGCTGATGGGCGCGTCGTCGCCTTCACCATTTACCCGTCGCGCGCCGACGTTGAGCGGGCGCGGGCCCGCCGCGGTACTCCCGCGCCTCGGAATGCTATGGGGCTCATGAACCTGACTGACGGGGCCGTGACTCGCGTGGCCGGCGTCCGTTCGTTCCGCATGGCCCGGAACGGCGGCCGGTTTCTCGCCTATCTGCTCGAAGACACCACCACCGCCCGCAATGGCGCTGCGCCGGCGGCACCCGCCACCCCCGCCGCACGCCGTGAGACCGGCGTGACGCTCGTGCTGCGCGATCTCGCCGCCGGCACCGAGCAGCGCGTGGAGGGCGTCACGGCGTTTGCGTTCGACGACGACGAACGGTGGCTCGGCTACACCGTGAGTACCCGCGACGGCGCCGCCAGCGGTGCGTACGTGCGCGCGCTGGCCTCGGGCACCGTCACGCCGCTCACCACCGGGGCCGCCACCTACCGTGGCCTCACCTTCGATCGGGCCGGCCGCCAGGTAGCCTTCCTGTCGGACATCGGCGACTCCACGGCCAAGTCCCGGATGGCCGTGTACCATGCCTCGCTCGTCCCCGCCAAGGGCAAGGCGATTACCACGCGACGGATCATCGCCGCCACCGACGTCCCCGCCGGGTTGCTCGTCGCCGAGCGTGGCGCCCTCAGCTTCACCCGCGAAGGCAACGGCGTGCTCTTTGCGCTGGGCAACGTACCCGCCGACTCTATTCCGGCCGATTCGCTGCTCGACAAGGCCGGCTACGACCTGTGGCACTGGAGGGACACCCAGATCATGCCGCAGCAAAAGGTCAACGCCAACCGTGACCGCAATCGCACCTACACGGCGCTGTACACGATTGCGACCGGCAAGTGGACCCAGCTCGCCAACGACAGCCTGCGGGTGACCGTGAGCAATGATGGCCGGCGCGTCTTGGGCCTCAATGCCGTGGAGTACGCCATCCCGCAGTTCTGGGGGGAAGGGGCCACCGATGCGTACCTCATTGACCCCGCCACGGGCGCCCGCACGCTGATCGCGAAGCAGCTCGACGGGAATCCGCAGCTCTCGCCGGCCGCGACCTACGTCACGTGGTTCGAGCGCGGTCAGTGGGTGGCGTATGCCACCGCCACCGGCCGTCGCACCGTGCTCACCGACAAGCTGCCGGTGAAGTTCCAGGACGAAGAGTTCGACTCACCCGACGTGCCGCCCCCGTACGGTCTTGGTGGCTGGACCACCGGCGATGCGCGCGTGCTCATCTACGACCGCTTCGACATCTGGGAAGTGGATCCGTCGGGCGTGGCCGCGCCGCGCAATCTCACCGAGGGTGAAGGGCGCCGCGCCGGGATCACCTACCGCGTGGTGAATCTCGACCGGGAAGATCCGTTCCTCGATGCGGCCCAGCCGCTGCTGCTGCGCGCGGTTGACTCGCTCACCAAAGCCACCGGCTTCTGGCGCGATCGGATCGGGGTCGCGGGCTCGCCGGAAAAAATCGTGATGGCCGATCGCAATCTGAACGGCTTGCAGAAGGCGCGGAACGCCGAGCAGTACCTGCTCACGCAGAGCACCTACCGCGATTTTCCCGATCTGTACACCGGCACCTCCCTCGCCACCACCGCGAAGATCTCGAACGCCAACCCGCAGGACGCCGAGTACCCGCGCGGGACGGTGGAACTCGTCTCGTGGATCAACACCGACGGGGTGCCGCTGCGAGGGCTTCTGCACAAGCCGGAGAACTTTGATCCCGCGAAGCAGTACCCGATGATTGTGTACTTCTACGAGAAGCTCACCGACGGGCTGCACAACTACACCGCGCCGTCGGGGCGGAACACGGTCAACCCGCTGGTCTACAACGCCCTCGGCTACATCGTCTTCCAGCCCGACATCGTGTATACCGATGGCCAGCCTGGCCCGAGCGCGGCAAAATCGATCATCCCCGGGGTGCAGGCGCTCATCGCCAAGGGTTTCGTGGATCCCAAGCGCGTCGGCATCACCGGACAGTCGTGGGGTGGGTACCAGTCGGCCTACCTGATCACCGTCACGAACATGTTCGCCGCCGCCGTCCCCAACGCCACGGTCGTCAACATGACCAGCGCATACGGTGGAATCCGGTGGCAGTCGGGGCTCGCGCGCACCTTCCAGTACGAGCACACGCAAAGCCGCATCGGCGGATCGTTATGGCAGTATCAGGAGCGCTTCCTGGAAAACTCGCCCCTCTTCAAGCTCGATCGCGTCACCACGCCGGTGCTGTTCATGGCCAATGACAACGACGGGGCGGTGCCCTGGTACCAGGGCATCGAGTTCTATGTCGCGATGCGCCGTCTCCAGAAGGAGGCGTACATGGTGGTGTACAACGGCGACGAGCACAATCCGACCAAGCGCGCCAACCAGAAGGACATCGACAAGAAGATGCAGGAATTCTTCGCGGTGAAACTTCAGGGGGCCGACGCGCCGTCATGGATGGTGCGCGGCATCCCCTTCCTCGAGAAGGGACGCGACCAGGTGAAGATGGCCAACCCCAGCGGAGGCAAGTGATGGCAGCGGACGAAATCGACTATCAGATCATCGGCGACGACCTGCAGGCGGTCATCATCACGCTCGATCCCGGCGAGGCGGTGTTCGCCGAGGCGGGCGGCATGATGTTCATGCGCGAAGGCATCACCATGGCCACCACCCTCGATCCCAACGCCAAGGGTGGCGGCTTGTTCGACAAGCTGGTCGGGGCCGGCAAGCGGGTGCTCTCCGGTGATTCGTTCTTTGTCACGTTGTTCGGCAACAGCGGTGCGCGGCGCGCTGACGTGGCCTTCGCCGCGCCGTATCCTGGCAAGATCGTGCCGCTCAACCTGCGGGATTGGGGCGGTACGGTCCTCGCGCAGAAAGACAGCTTCCTCTGCGCGGCCCGCGGTATCGACATCTCCGTGGCGTTCACGCGGAAAATCGGCGCCGGCTTCTTCGGCGGCGAAGGCTTCATTCTCCAGAAGCTGCAGGGGGATGGCCTCGCCTTCCTGCATGCGTCGGGCACCCTGCATGCCATCGACCTCGCACCCGGCGAAAAGCTGCGGGTGGATACCGGCTGTCTGGTCGCCTTCCAGCCCACGGTGGATTACGACATCCAGCGGGTGCCCGGCATCAAGACGGCACTGTTCGGTGGCGAAGGATTGTTCTTCGTGCAGCTCACTGGCCCCGGCCGTGTGATTCTCCAGACGTTGCCCTTCTCGCGTCTCGCCGACCGGATCATCGCCGCGTCGCCGCGCGCGGGGGGCACCCGTCAGGGCGAAGGGTCCATTCTCGGGGGACTCGGCGGTCTCCTCGACGGCGACAACTAGCGCTCGTCCGTTACGGGGGAATTCGGGGCGGCGGCTCCCTCCGCCGCCCCGCATCGTCTAGCTTTGCTCCCCTATGGCCACGAGAAACCAGCCCGAGACCGAGGCGCCGCTTCCGGCTGCCTGGAGCATCGAATCCGCCCGCGCCCTCTACAACGTAGAAGGGTGGGGGGCCGGATATTTCGACATCAATGAGCGCGGGCGGGTGATCGTCCGCCCCAATCCCGAGCAGCCGCACCTCACCGCGGATTTGCGCGACCTCGCGCATGATCTCGAAGGGCAGGGCATCGCCCTCCCGGTGTTGCTGCGCTTCTCCGACATCCTCAAATCGCGCATCGAAACGCTCAGTGAGCGGTTCGACGCCTCGATGAAGGAGTTCGAGTACACCGGTGGCTACACCACCGTGTATCCGATCAAGGTGAATCAGCAGCGTCACGTGGTCGAGGAGATCGTCAAGTTCGGCAAGACGCACGGCGTCGGGCTCGAATGCGGCTCCAAGCCCGAACTGCAGGCCGTCCTCGGCCTCTCGGAAAGCACCGAGCACCTCATCGTGTGCAACGGCTACAAGGACCATGAGTTCATGCGTCTCGCCCTCATGGGGCAGAAGCTTGGACACAAGGTGTTCATCGTGCTCGAGCAGGTCAGTGAGCTCGACGTGTTGCTCGAAGTCGCCGAGGAACTGGGCGTGACGCCCACCTGCGGCGTGCGCATCAAGCTGGCCAGCGAGGGCGCCGGTCGCTGGGCGCAGAGCGGTGGCGAGAAGAGCAAGTTCGGCCTCAGCTCGGCCGAACTCATCAAGCTCATCGACAAGCTGCAGGCGCTTGGAAAGCTTGGTATCCTGAAGCTGATCCACTTCCACCTCGGCAGTCAGATCACCGACATCCGCTTCATCAAGTCGGGGCTGCAGGAAGTGGCACGCTTCTATCTCGAGCTGCGCGCCATCGGCGTGGACATCACGCACGTGGACGTGGGCGGCGGACTGGGCATCGATTACGACGGCACCAACTCCACGAACAACGCCAGCGTGAACTACTCGCTGCAGGAGTACGCCAACGACGTGATCTACACGATCGCCGAGGCGTGCCGCGATGCCGAGCTGCCCATGCCGCACATCATCAGCGAGTCGGGACGCGCGCTCACGGCGCACCATGCGCTGCTGCTGGTGAAGGTCATCGACGTCGAATCGCAGGCCGAGCAGCCCATCCCGGCACTCGACGACGACGAGCATTCGTTGCTGCACGAGATGTACGAAGATTGGCGCACGCTCACCGAGCGCGGCGCGAAGCCGCGGAAGGTGCTCGAGGTCTTCCACGATGCGTCGTTCGACAAGGATCGCGCCCGCAACTACTTCAACAGCGGCGTGCTGAGTCTGCGCGGATTAGCCAAGGCCGAAGTGATCTGGCTTGGCACCATGAATGCGATCTATCGCATCGCCAAAGCCGACGAGGACACGTACGCCGACATCCTCCCCGAGCTCGAATCGGCGCTCGTCGATCGCTACTTCTGCAATTTCTCGCTCTTCCAGTCCTTGCCCGACAGCTGGGCCATCGACCAGCTCTTTCCGATCATGCCGATCCACCGGCTTGACGAAGAGCCCGTGCGCCGCGGTACTCTGCAGGACGTCACCTGCGATTCCGACGGCAAGATCGATCGGTTCGTCGGTGACAAGAAGGGCCGCCCCAGCCTCGAGCTGCATGAGTTCCGGGACGGCGAGGATTACATCCTCGGCATCTTCCTCACGGGCGCGTATCAGGAAATCCTGGGCGACCTGCACAACCTGTTCGGCGACACCAACGCCGTGCACGTGCGGCTCAACGAGCAGGGCGCGTACGAGATCACCGACCTTGTCGAGGGCGACACGGTCACCGAGGTGCTCAACTATGTGCAGTTCGGTGCCTCGCAACTTCTCGCCACGTTCCGCCGTAAGGTGAATTCCACGTCCACCCTGACGCGCGAAGAGGCCAACGCCTTCATCGCGGATTACGTCGCCGGGCTGGAAGGGTACACTTACCTCGAAGGAGAAGCCGCGCGATGAACGACAAGACCACCGGATCGGGCACGGGCAGTGTGTTCGAAGACGTGCTGGAGGTGCTCTGGGCACCGGCCACCGTCTTCGACCGCGCACGCGCGAAGGGGGCGGGGATGCACATTCTCCTGCTGACCATCGTCACGCTGGTCGTGGTGGTCGCGACCAAAGGTCTGATCCAGCCGTACCTCGACGCGAACTTCGATCTGCAGATGCAGCAGATGGCGTCGCGGGGCAAGCCCATTCCCGCCGAGGCCATGGCGACCGCGCGGAAGGTCGCCGGTTACGGCTTTCTCGCTACCGGCACCTTCATGATTCCGTTGGGGGCGCTGCTCGGCGGGGCGCTCGTGCTGATCGGTGCCAAGGTGGCCTCGGCGCGCATGACCTTCGGGCAGGCCATGCTTGTCGCCACGCTGGCGTCGGTACCGCGCGTGCTCAGCTTTGTCGCCACGGCCGTGCAGGGTGCGATCGCTGATCCGGCGTCCATCCGGTCGTTTTCGGATGCGGCGTTGGGCCCCGCGCGCTTTGTCGATCCGTTCACCGTTTCGCCGGCCCTGATGGCGCTACTGGCCAATCTCGACCTGTTCAATCTCTGGCAGCTGGTGCTGTTCGGTATCGGGATCAGTGTGATCGGCCGAGTTGAGCGGAGCGCCGGTTTCGTCGGAGCACTCGTTGGCTGGGGCATCGGTGTTGCGCTCACCGCGATCCCGGCGTTGCTGACCTGATCTCGCGGATCAGCCACGACGATGACAGAAGGGGCGCCGTGCATGCACGGCGCCCCTTCTGTCGTTCAACATGACGCCGGACTCAGGCGGCGAAGCGCTTCGCGACTTCGGCCCAGTTCACCACGTTCCAGTAGGCGCCCAAGTAATCCGCGCGGCGGTTCTGATACTTCAGGTAGTACGCGTGCTCCCACACGTCGCAGCCCAGGAGCGCGTGCTTGCCTTCCATGAGCGGGTTGTCCTGATTCGGCGTGCTCATGATCGAGAGCGTGCCGTTGGTGGACACCAGCCACGCCCAGCCGGATCCGAAGCGACCCAGGCCGGCGGCCTGGAACTGCTCCTTGAACGTCGCGAACGAACCGAAGGCCTTCGTGATGGCCTCGGCCAGCGCGCCCGTGGGCTCGCCGCCGGCATTCGGCGCCATCGTCTGCCAGAACAGCGAGTGGTTCCAGTGGCCGCCGCCATTGTTGCGCACCGCGGTGCGCACCGCCTCCGGCACTTCGTTGATCTTGCTGCACAGCTCGTCGATCGACCACGACGCCAGCTCCGGCGCCTTGTCGATCGCAGCGTTGAGGTTCGTGACGTACGCCTGATGATGCTTGCCATGATGGATGTTCATGGTCTGCGCATCGATGTGCGGCTCGAGCGCCTCGGGGGCGTACGGCAGCGACGGAAGAGTATGGGCCATGCGATGTCTCCGTGAGGAAGAACGGGGATACGGACGTAAGAGCGGCGTGCTTAGGCCTTCGCCTGCGCGCGCCGGGTGCGCAACCATGCAATGAGACCGGGGAGCACCGAGAGAAACACCACCACCAGAATCACTTTTTCCACGTGTTTGGCAACGCCGGGCACCGTCTTCGCCAGCACGAAGCCGGTGAGCAGCATGCTCCAGATCCATAGCACACCGCCGAACACATTGTACGCCAGAAACGAAGCATACCGCATGCGGCCCACGCCGGCGACGACCGGCGCGAACGTGCGCACGATCGGCATGAAGCGGGCAATGACGATGGTCTTGCCGCCGTGGCGCTCGTAGAACGCCTGCGCTTTCAGCAGGTGGTCCTTGTGGAAGAACAGCGAGTCCTCGCGCGTGAAGATCCGCGGCCCGGTCGCCTTGCCCACATTGTAGCCCACCGTGTCGCCCACGATAGCCGCCACCGTAAGGATCAACCCCAGCAACCACAGGTTGAGACCGAACGCCGGATCGGCGGCCAGCAGTCCCGCGGTCACCAGCAGCGAATCACCGGGGAGAAAAAACCCGACCAGCAGGCCGGTTTCGGCGAAGATGATGATCGTCAGCCCCGCGTACCCGGCCCATTGCACCAGCGCGGGAAGGTCGCGAAGCCTGTGGTAAAACTCGGTCAGAAATTCCAAGCGGTCATCCGGAAACGGAAATCAGTGCGTCCATCAGCCCGCGAAAGGTCGATGGCCGTGCCTCCGCGGTCAACCACACGCGTGGCCGTCGAGCGTGCCGCTGGCCATGCTCCACGTGGGCGCGCTAGCTTCCGCCTGTGACCGCTTCTCGCGCCCCCCTCGACGTTTGCGTTGTCGCACACACGCACTGGGACCGGGAGTGGTATCACCCGGCGGCGCGCTTCCGGCAGCGTCTGGTGGCGCTGATCGACGCCCTCCTCGCGCCTCCCGGCGAGGGGCATCCGGCCCCGGCGCCCTTTCTGCTCGACGGGCAGGCGATCACGCTGCTCGACTATCTCGCGGTGCGCCCCGAACGCGAAGCGACGCTGCGCGGCCGGCTGCAGGGCGGTGCGCTGGAGGCTGGTCCGTGGTTCGTGCTGGCCGACAACCTGATCCCGTCCGGCGAAGCCATCCTCCGCAACCTCGAAGCGGGCCGACGGGTGCTGCACCGGTTCGGCGCCGTCTCGCCCAACGTGGCGTACTGCCCCGACACCTTCGGCCACCCCGCGGCGCTGCCCAGTATCGCGGCGGGCTATGGCTTCGCCGTCGCTATTGTCTGGCGCGGCATCGGGGGCGCCAGCCACCCGGTGTCCGATGCCGCGCATTGGACCGGCGCCGACGGGGCATCGGTCCTCGCGTACCACCTCCCGCCCGACGGGTATGAGGTGGGGAGCGCGCTGCCGGCCCACCCCGACGCCGCCCGCGAGCGCTGGACGCGCCTCGCGGTGATGTATGCGGCGCGGAACCGCACCGGTGTGGTGCTCCTCCCCAACGGCGCCGACCATCATGCGCTGCAGCCGGATGTCGAGTCCGCGGTCAACGCCCTGCGCGACGCGGCCGCACCGGCCGCGCGGGTGCAGCGTACCACCCTCGCCGACTTTGCTGACCGGCTCACGCGTGCCGCCGCTCACACCGCGCTCCCCGAGGTTCGCGGTGAATTGCGGGACTCGTACGGCTACACCTGGACGCTCGGCGGCACACTCGGCACCCGCGCGCACCAGAAGCGCCGCAATGCCCAGCTCGAACGTCTGCTGCTGCGTGACGTCGAGCCGTGGCTCGCCGTGGCGTGGCTGCGCGCAGCCGTGGCCCGGGCGCGTCACGTGAGCCCCGAGGCGCGCCTCACCCTCGCCCAACTCCCCGCGCTGCTCAACGTGGCGTGGCAGGAACTGCTCGCAACGCACCCCCACGACACGTTGTGCGGGTGTTCCATTGACGCGGTGGCACGCGCCATGGACGCGCGGCAGGAGAGCGTCCGCGCGCAGGCCCTCGGACTGCGCGAGGCGGCCCTTGACCTCCTCCTGCAGCACGATGTCGTCGCGGCGCGCGCGCGCCCGGTCGGCCACGGCGTGCTGGTGGTACGGAATCGCACCACGGCCGCGCGTGGTGGCGTGGCCGAGTGCCGCCTCGTGGAAACGCTGGGCGACGTCCCCGTGGGCCCGGGCAGCGCCGCGTCCGCAGCGGTCCCCGTGGGCGATCCGGCGCCGCACGCCGCGTCGTGGGCGGCGCAGCACGGGGTCACCCTGCAGCCACTGCGCACCCGGGTGGCCCCCCTCCGGCGCGAATCCCCGCAGCACTATCCCGACAACGATCTCGTCCGCGAGCACGACGTACTCGTGTGGGTGCCACCGGTGCCCGCGTTCGGCATGCGCTGCATCGGCGGCGACGTACCTGCCGCGGACCGGGAAGCCCCCGTCGCAGCGCCGCCCCTCATGCTGCGCGACGACGACGGGACCATCGTGCTGGAAAACGACGCCCTGCGCGTGACCGTCCACGACGGGCGCGTGTGCCTCGAGCAGGCTGGACGCCGGATCGACGACGCGCTCGCGCTGGTGACCACCACCGATGTCGGCGACAGCTACACGCCGTCGCTGCGCGGGGCAGGGGAGTCGCTGCGCTGTGTGGCCACGCAGCTGCGTCACCGCGGCCCCCTGCGCGTCTCCGTGCGCCTGCGCTGGGAAACGGCGGCGCGCGACGTGCGCGTGGACACCACCCTCGTGCTCGACGCGGGGGCCGCATCGCTGCGGTGTGACGTGCACGGGGGCAATCGCAAGCGGGACCACCGGCTGCAGCTTGTCTGGCGCACCGGACTCGCCGATGCCGTCACCACCGCCGACGCCGCCTTCGGACCCGTGGTACGAGCGGTGGCCGCTGCACCAGCCGACGTGTCCGCGACGCCGCGCGAAACCGTCGTCCCCACCATGCCGCTGCATCGCTGGGTTGCCCAGACGGCCGGCGCGCACAGCACGGTGCTGACGGCGGATGGGCTCGCCGAAGCGGAATCCACGCCGGGCGCGCTGGCCGTAACGCTGCTGCGTGCCGTCGGTGCACTCTCGCGGGCCGATCTCCCCGAGCGTCCGGGCCATGCCGGTTGGCCGTCGGCCACCCCTGACGCACAGTGTCGCGGCCCGTTCCGCGCCCGCCTTGGGGTGCGCTTGCTCTTGGTCGAAGACGACGCGATGGACGACGGCCAGAACGGTGCACACGCCGCGACGGCGTGGACACACGCCGTCAGCGCGACCGCCGATGCGCTCCTGCTGCCACTCGTCGGGCACACGGTGCGCGATCTCGACCACCACACCCTCCCCGAGCGCATCGCCGGCGTCACGCTCACGGGCATCGGCCTCGAGGCCTCCGCGATCACGCTCGCGCAGCAGCACGACGGCGTGATCCTGCGCACGGTCAATCTCACGGCGCATCCCACCCGCGGTACGTGGCATCTTCCCCACGAGGGCCCGTGGCAGGTCACCCGCTGCCGGCTCGACGAAACACCCCTCGGCGATCCCGCCGCCAGCGGTGCCCGCGTTGCATTTCAGGCGGGGCCGCGGGAGATCGTGACCATGCTGATCACGACGGCCTGACGCGGGGGCACCACGCCGTCGGCGTCTGACGAACGATCAGCGCGGCCCCTCGCGGTCCGCGCGTCCATCGCCCAGCGCATCGCCCACCACCGTGCACGCCACAACGGTCGTAATCAGGGCCACGCCGGGGATCAGCGCGATCCACGGCGCCACCAGCAGCCACTCACGGCCGCCGGCGATCATGTTCCCCCAGCTCGACGCCGGCGGCTGAATGCCCAGCCCGAGAAACGACAGGCCGCTTTCCAGCAGCATCGCGTTGCCCACGCCGAGGGTCACCGCCACCAGGGCACTCCCCAGCGCGTTCGGCAGGACATGGCGTCGGAGTACCCGCCACGACGGGACTCCTAGTGCCGTCGCACCCTCCACGAACGCCAACGCACGCACCCCGCGCACGTCGGCGCGCACCAGCCGCATCACCGACATCCATCCGGTCAGCCCGAGCACCGTGACCACCACCCCCAGCCCCGGCCCCCACAACGACGCGATCACCAGCAACAGCACGAGACGCGGCATCGCCAGCAGCGCATCACTCACGGCCACGATCATCCGCTCGGTGAACCCGCCGCGCCACCCGGCCACCGCGCCCAGCAGCACGCCCAGCGCCCCGCTCAGCAGTGCCCCGCTGGCGCCCACCCCCAGCGACACCCGAGCGCCCACCCACAGGCGCACCATGAGGTCACGTCCAAAGGCGTCCGTCCCCAACGGATGCCACACGCCGTGCGCATCGCGCGTCAGCGGCGGCACCAACCGCGTTGCCATCACGTCGCCGATGGCGCGCGAGCCGTCCGTCGCGAGCATCGGCACGACAAGTGCCGCTACGACGATCAGCAGCAGCAGGCTCCCGGACCACCGCAGGGAAGGGAGCACGCGCGTCTCGGTCCTGCGCCGCTCACGCATGGGCGCCGCCGTCATGCACGCCGCCGTGGGTCGAGCTGGAGCAGCACCAGATCGGCCAGCAGATTCGCGGATACCACCGCGCCGGTGTACACGAGCGTGAGCCCCAGCACCACGGGGTAGTCGCGCCCGGCAATGGCCGACAGCATTGTGCGCCCGAGCCCGGGCCATGCGAACACCTGTTCCACGAACACGGAGCCGGCGATCACCCCCGGCAACGTCAGCCCCACCAGCACCACCAGCGGCGTCAGCGCATTGCGCAGCACGTGGCGCCGTTCTGCCGCGCTGCGCGACAGGCCGCGGGCCAGCGCCGCGCGCGCGTGCGGTGCGGTGGCCGCCTCGCGAATCGCGCGCCGTGCGTACCGCGCCACACCCGCCGCCCCCGGCACGGACAGCACCAGCAGCGGCAACACGGCGTGTCGCCAGCGGTCACTCCACCCGATCACCGTCGGATCAGCGGCGGGATCCTGCATGCCGAACGCCGGCAGTCGCAGCCACTCGGGAAGCCCCAGCCACGCCACCCCCGACGTGAACACTGTCACCATCGCCAGCGCGAGCCAGAAGCTTGGCGCCGCATACAGCGCCGTGCTGACCATCGTCACCACCGTGTCGGTCCGGCGGGACGCACGCAGCGCCTGCAGCGCCCCCAGCAGTGTCCCCAGCACGACGCTGGCCAGCAGCGACACGCCGCCCATGAACAGCGACACCGGCAGCGCCTCGCCGATCACCGTCGTCACGGGCTGTGCGCGCACCAGGCTCTCGCCCAGATCCCCCCGCAGCACACCGCTCAGCCATCGGCCATATTGCACCACGAGCGGGGCATCCAGCCCCCACGCCGCCCGTTGGCGCGCCGCGTCGGTGGCGCTCGCCGTCGGGGAGATCAGCAACGCCGCCGGATCACCCGGCGCCAGATGGATCAGCGCGAAGGTGATCGTCGTGACCAGCCAGAGCAGCAGTAGCGCGTCCAGCACGCGGATCGAGAGACGATGCACGAGAGGATGATGCCTCGCGGGACCGGCACGTCAACCCGTGCGCGGCGCCTCGCCGTCCCGCGTGTGGTCGCGGCGCTCACCGTCGTGGGCCTCCTCGCCGGCGCCGCGGGGTGCGCGCGCCCCGAGCGGCCGGCCGGTACCATCGTCATGGCCTCCGGCACCGATCTGGAATCGGGCAATCCGCTGGTCACTATCCATCCGCTTTCTCGGCAGCTGCAGCGGCACGCGCTCTTCGTCACGCTCGTCCGCCTCGACAGCGCCCTCCGCCCGGTGCCGTATTTCGCACGCGCGTGGGCGTGGGATGCCGCGCACCGCGTGGTCACCTTCACACTGCACGACAGCCTGCGCTGGCACGACGGGCACGCCACCACCGCCGCCGATGTCGCGTTCACTATCGCCGCCGCGCGCGACACCGCCCTCGGTTCGCCGCGCGCAGCCGATGTGGCGGCGATGGATTCGGTCGTCGTCGTCGATCCCCGCACGGTGCGCATGGTGTTTCGCGAACCGCGCGCCGAGTTGCCCACGATCCTTGCTGAACTGCCGCTGGTGCCGCAGCATCTGCTCGACTCGGTCCCTCGCGCGCGATGGCGCGCGCACCTGTACGCCACTGCGCCCGTCGGCAACGGCCCGTTCCGCTTCGCGTCGCGTGTGGCCGGCCGGCAGTGGCGATTTGTGCGTAACGACGCGTTCCCCGCCGCTCTCGGCGGACCGCCGCGCGCCCGCGTCATCGTGGTGGCCGTAGTCGATGAGTCGGCCACGAAGTTTGCCGGCCTGGTCAGCGGAGAGCTCGACGTCGCCGGCGTCTCGCCCACCATGGCCCGACTCGTGCAACAGGATCCGTCGCTCGAGTTGCTCACGCCGCCCGCGCTCTTCTCCACGGTGCTGGCGTTCAATACCACGCGCGCGCCGTTCAACGATGGGCGCGTCCGTCGCGCTGTCGCGCTCTCGATCGACCGCGCGCGCCTCGTCCGCGCCGCGGTCGCCGGCTTCGCCACCCCCGCCGTCGGCGCCATTCCCCCAGGACTCCCGTTCTCCTCCAGTGGGGCCCCGATCCCCGACACCACCCAGGCCGACGCCCTGCTCGACGCCGCGGGGTGGGTGCGCCGTGGCGCCAACCGTGCGCGCGGCGGCGTGCCGCTCCGTCTCACGCTGCTCACCGTGGGGAGCGGGGACATGGCCGTCGAACAGCTCGTCCAGGCCGATCTCGCCGCCCGTGGCATCGACCTCACCATTCGCGTGATGGAGCTCGCCACGTTCCTGGCCACCGTCCGGGCGCCGCAGAAGGCGTTCGATCTCGTGGTCACCGGCATTCCGGGGGATATCGCCCTCGGTCATCTCTCGGCGCTCTTCGACGGCGCCCAACGCGGCGGGGCACTCGACTACGCCGGATTCCACACCGCCACGCTCGACGGCCTCCTCGATGCGGCGCGCCGCGCAGCGCCCGACGCCGCGACGGCCGCGTGGCGTGCCGTCGAGGCGCAACTCGATCGCGACATGCCCGTCGCGTGGCTCTACCACGCCCGCGGCGTGCAGGGGCGCTCGCGCCGCCTCGACGGCGTTGTCATGGATCTGCGCGGCGAGCTGGTCTCGGTGGCGCGCTGGTCCCGCCGGGAGCGCCCATGACGCCGCCCACACCCCCCACTGTGCGGTCACGGCTGTTCGCCCTCGACGTGTTGCAGCGCCGTCGGGACACTGCGCCGGGCACATCGCTGGCGCCCCTCCTCGACGGGCTCGCGCGCGAGCTGGACCCCCTGCGCACCCGGCCGCTCCCCATCCCAGCGCAGAAGGCGCGCCTCACTCGCGGAGGCGGACGGTGCCCGCAGCATGGCATTCCGCTGGTGTTCGATCCATGGTCGCCGCACGCGCATCGCTGCGAGCGGTGCGGCGGCGTCTTCCACGGGGCGGAGCACGACGACTGGTGGGCCATGGGTGCCCAGCTGTACACCGTGGAACGTGCCGTACATGCCGCCGCGCTCTTCGCACTGCGGGGGGATCCCCGGGATGCG
>JARIEX010000092.1 GCA_031127095.1 Gemmatimonadota bacterium | reverse complement strand
ATCTCTCGTATCCTCGTCATCCGGCGAACACGAGGGGGTGCCCACGGTTGACGAGGACGTGTCATCCTGCGCGCAGCCAATGAGCACAGCCATGAAAACGACCGTAAGTGCTCCCGTTTTGAGAGCGAGGGGAAGGGTCCAACGCGTTACGGGTGACTCAACCGGCTTGGGCGACATCGTGGCAGTGTCAAAGGGGGAGAAAGTTTCCAGACATGTCGATTGTACCGTCCGGCCGTCAATCAGCCGTTACAGGCCAGTCCCGGGGGCGCCGGCCACCCCCGAAATCGACATACCCAACCCACCGAACGCTCGTCGCTGAAGGGGACGGTGCAGCGCGCCCGTTAAAGAGCCGTTACAGGCCACGTCGCATGGGCGTCGCCGGTCCGCTGGGTACCACCGTAGCGCCCCGCCAGTAAACCGGCGGGCGTTCGAGCGTTCGGCCGGTTGGTGGGCGCGGAAGGCGGTGCACTACTGGAGTGTAGTACCGCGAGGGCTTAGCAGTACCGCGGGCATGTGTGGCCCCGGTGTAGCCCCAAACGCAAAACGGCCACCGATTGCGCGGTGGCCGTTCGTCGTAAGTCGTTGATTTTCAACAGCTCCCGGGGAGGGACTCGAACCCCCGACAGGGTGATTAACAGTCACCTGCTCTACCTGGCTGAGCTACCCGGGAATAACGACGGCCGTCGCCGCCGTCCTGCCCAACCGCGAACGGCCGAGCAAGAGCCTCATAGTATCGTCGCCCTGCCGCACTGAGTCAAGCGGGGAGCACCGACTTGAGCCACCGACCGGTATGGGACGCCGCCACCTGCACGATCTCCTCCGGCCGTCCCATCGCCACCAGCGCGCCGCCGCCGTCGCCGCCGTCGGGGCCCATGTCCACGATCCAGTCGGCCAGCTTGATCACGTCGAGGTTGTGTTCGATCAGCAGCAACGTGTGCCCCTGATCCAGCAGCCGCTCGAACACCTGCGCCAGCTTCCGGATATCCTCCAGATGCAGCCCCGTGGTGGGCTCGTCCAGCACGTACAGCTTCCGCGCCCCGCCGCGGGCGGTCAGCGCCAGTTCCCGCGCGATCTTGAGCCGTTGCGCCTCGCCCCCCGACAGCGTGGTGGCCGGCTGCCCGAGCCGCAGATACCCCAGCCCCACCTGCTGCACGTGCCACAGCGCCTGCGCCAGTTTGTCTTCGCGCGGGAACACCTTGATCGCCTCGTCCACCGTGAGCTCCAGCACGTCGGCGATGCTGCGGCCGCGTACCCGCACCTCGAGCACGTCGGGCTTGAACCGCTTGCTGCCACAGGCATCGCACGGCACGAACACGTCGGCCATGAACACCATCTCCACTTCCAGCGCGCCGGCGCCTTCGCACTGCTCGCACCGCCCCCCGGCCACGTTGAACGAGAAGTGCCCCGGCCCGTAGCCGCGCGTCTTCGATAGCGGCGTCTCCGCGAACAGCTTCCGGATCTCGTCGTACGCCTTCACGTACGTGACCGGGTTGGAGCGCGGCGATTTGCCGATCGGGCTCTGGTCCACCAGCACCACGTCGTCGAGAAACTCCGCCCCCGACAACGACGCAAAGGTGCCCACGGTCTCGCCCAGATGCTCCTTGGCCGAATGTTCGCCGTGCAACTGCGCCTCCACGGCGTGGAAGAGAATGTCGTGCACCAGCGTGCTCTTCCCCGAGCCCGACACCCCGGTCACCACCGTCAGCGCCCCCAGCGGAACGCGCACGTCCACGCCGTGCACGTTGTTGGCGCTGGCGCCTTTCAGGTCGAGCCAGCGCGGTCCCACGGCGCGCCGCTTCGCGGGCAGGGGAATCGTGCGGGCACCGGTGAGGTACTGCCCGGTGAGTGGGCTGCTGGCGATGTCGGCGATCGGGCCGGCAAACACGACCTCGCCGCCCCCCTCGCCGGCGTGGGGCCCCAGTTCCACCATGTAGTCGGCGATGCGCATGGCCTCGAGATCATGCTCCACCATGATCACGGTGTTGCCGTGATCACGCAGGCGCATGAGCAGCGCCAGCAGCTTGTCGAGGTCGCGCGGGTGCAGTCCGATGCTGGGTTCGTCCAGCACGTAGGTGGCATCCACCAGCGCCGCCCCCAGCGCATTCGACAGCGTAATGCGCTGCGCCTCGCCGCCCGAAAGCGTGCGCGTGGCGCGATCGAGCGTGAGGTACGTGAGCCCCACGTCGGCCAGAAAGCGCGTGCGGCTGCGCGCTTCACGCAGCACGGCCTCGGCGATCTGCGTTTCGGCGGGACTCAGCGACAGCGTATCCAGCCACACCAGCAGGTCGCGCACCGGCAGCTGCGTCACTTCGGCAATCGTGCGCTCCTGCACGCGCACCGCCATGGCGTCGGGCTGCAGTTTACTGCCGCCGCAGTCGCGGCAGGTGCGCGCGCTCTGATACTTCCGCAGGAAAATGCGGATGTACTGCTTGTACTTCTTTTCCTCGAGCGCCTCGAGAAACGGAAAGATGCCGGTGTACGCGCGCGACTTGCTGCGCAGCAGCTGCTCGCGGGCTTTCGCCGGCAGGGTCTTCCACGCCGCATCCGGCGACACGCCCAGCGAGCGCGCGAATTCCACCACCGTGCGCCGCTGCTTTTCGTAGCGCGGGGCCGTCCACGGATCGATCGCGCCCTCGCGCACCGAGCGCTCCTGGTTGGGCACGATCAGCGCCTCGTCGTAATCCAACGTGGCGCCGAAGCCGTTGCAGGTGGGGCAGGCGCCGCGCGGATTGTTGAACGAGAACAGCTGCGGTGACGGCGTCGGTGCGCGCGTGCCATCGTTGGGGCACTCGAAGCGCTCGGTGAACGCCAGACGCGACACGGCCACGTTGCCGGTGCTCGCCCGCAACGCCTCCGGCGGCAGCACGGGCTCGGGGAAGAGCAGCACGGTGTCGCCGTCGCCCTCGGTAAATGCGGTCTGCACGGCATCGGCAATGCGGCCGCGCGCCGAGGCGTCCACGCGCAACCGGTCGATCACGATCTGCACCTCGCCGGATGCCGCCAGATCGATCCCCTCGGCGTCCACGTCGTCCAGATGCACGATGCGCTCGCCCAGCGCCACCCGCACCAGCCCGCGCGCCCGCAGATTTTCGGCGATCACGGCGTGCGTCACTTCCGTGGACCGGATTAACGGGCACGCCACCATGAAACGCGTCCCCTCGGGGAGCGCCATCACGGCATCGGTGACCGACTGCACCGTGTCGGGGCGCAGCGCGCGGCCGCACACCCGGCAGAACGTGTGTCCCACCCGTGCCCAGAGCAGCCGCAGATAATCGTAGATCTCCGTGGCCGTGCCCACGGTGGACCGCGACGTGCGCGTGGGGTTCTTCTGCTCGATGGCCACCGCCGGCGACAAGCCTTCGATGGAATCGACGGCCGGCTTTTCCATGCGCTCGAGAAACTGGCGCGCGTACGCCGACAACGACTCCACGTAGCGCCGCTGGCCCTCGGCGTAGATGGTGTCGAAGGCCAGCGACGACTTGCCCGAGCCCGACACGCCCGTCACGACCGTAATGGCGCGGCGGGGAATGTCGAGGTCGAAGCCTTTCAGGTTGTGCTGACGGGCCCCACGGATACGGATGCGATCCTTCATGCCGTGAAAACTATCGAGGCCGCCGTTTAGATTCCGATTTTCATGGCGGATGCGGTACTTCCCGGGGACGACGCGCAGGGTAAGGCGTACGACGCACGGCTGATGCGGCGGTTGCTGGCGTATGTCCGCCCCTACCGGTCGCTCGTGGCGGCGGCGCTGGCGTGCCTCGTGGTGCAGTCGGGGATGCAGGTGGTCGGGCCGCTCCTTACCCGGTGGGTGATCGACCGGGCGCTACCGGCGCGCGATGCGGGGCTGCTGGTGCAGGTGGCCCTGCTGTATACCGCGCTGCTGGTGGGGCAGTTCGCCGCCGCGTTCGGCCAAACGGTGGTCACGGCGCTGCTGGGGCAACGGGTGATGCGCGACCTGCGTCGGGCGCTCTTCGCCCGCTTGCAGCAACTCCCGGTGGCTTACTTCGACCGCCATCCGGTGGGGCGCCTGGTCACCCGCGTGACCAGCGATGTCGAGGCGCTGAACGAGCTGTTCACGTCGGGCGTGGTGGAGGGGATCGGGGATCTGGTCACGCTGGTCGCGATCGGCGTGGTGATGCTCGTGGTGGACTGGCAGCTCGCATTGGCGGCCTTTGCGGTGATCCCGCTGGTGCTGCTCGCCTCCCGCGCCTTTCAGCAGCGCGTGCGCACCTCGTATCGCGACATCCGCACCCGCATCGCGCGGCTCAACGCGTTTGTGGGCGAGCGGCTGGGTGGCATGCGGATCGTGCAGCTGTTCGGCCGCGAGGCGCGGGAGCTCGCGCGCTTCGACGCGCTCAACGTGTCGCACCGTGATGCCCAGCTCGCCTCGGTCCGGGTGTACGCGCTGTACTTCCCCGTCATCGAGTTCCTCACCACCTTCGCGCTCGCCAGCCTGCTCGTGGCGGCGGGGTGGCGGGTGGGGAGCACGGCGCTCACCGTGGGCACGGTGGCGGCGTTCCTGCAGCTGGTGCGACGCTTTTTTCAGCCGCTCCAGGATCTCTCGGAGAAGTACAACCTGCTGCAGGCGGCGATGGCGGCGTCGGAGCGCATTTTCGGGCTGCTCGACACCCCCGTGGCGGCCGGCGTGGCCCCCACCCCCGATCGCGCCGCGCGCGTGGCGGCGGTGCGGGCGGCCGGCGTGACGGTGGAGTTCGACGACGTGTGGTTTGCCTACGACCGCGAGCAGGGCGTCATCGAGGATCTCACGCCGCATGGCGCGGCGCCCGACGCCGTGCCGACCGAGCTCACGTGGGTGCTGCGCGGCGTCAGCTTCCGCGTGGCGCCCGGGGAGTCGCTGGCACTGGTGGGGCACACGGGGGCTGGGAAAACCACGATCGTCAATCTGCTGCTGCGCTTCTACGAGCCAGAGCGCGGTCGCATTCGGGTGAATGGCGTGGACATCCGCACGCTTCCGGTGGACGTGCTGCGCGCCGTCATCGGCTACGTGCAGCAGGACATCTTCCTCTTTGCCGGGGACGTGGCGGGCAACATCCGTCTTGATGCGGCGCTCGATGACGTCGCGCTGCGGGCGGCCGCCGTGCGCGTTGGTGCCGACCGGGTGATCGACCGGCTGCCAGGCGGATGGCACCATGCCCTCACCGAGCGCGGCGGCGGGGTGAGCGTGGGGGAGCGGCAGCTGCTGGCCTTCGCACGCGCGGTGGCCGCCGATCCCGCGCTGCTCATTCTCGATGAAGCCACCAGTGCGGTGGACCCGCACATCGAAGCCGCGATTCAGGGGGCGGTGTCCGAGCTCATGCGCGGTCGCACGACGATCGCCATCGCGCATCGCCTCAGCACGATCGTGGACGCCGACGAGATCCTGGTGCTGCACCACGGTGAGGTGGTCGAACGCGGGACGCACCGGCAGTTGCTGGACCGGCGCGGGCTGTACGACCGGCTCTTTCGATTGCAGGTCGGCACGCGGTCGGCAGCCGGATCGCCGGGCGGCGATCTGTCCGCTGTCGCGGGGGCGCGCTTGCCAACCGGCGCCGCGCTCGGGTAGCTTCGCTGCGACGTTCCACTTCCCGGTCGTCACCGTCGGACAGACTCCTTCCCATCCACGTGCAGCTATCCGTCGCCGCCGGCACTGATGTCGGGCGCATCCGGGCCGGCAATGAAGACAGCCTTTACGCCGACGCCGATCAGGAGCGCGGGCTCTTCATTGTGGCCGATGGCATGGGCGGTCACGCCGCCGGTGAAGTGGCCAGCGAGATGGCCGTCCAGATCGTGGCGCGTGACCTCACCGACGTGCGCGACCTCACGGGCGACGCACCGTTGGCGCGGATGGGTGATGCCCTTAAGGCCGCCAATCGCGACATCTACGAGCGGATGATCAGGGAATCCGACAAGCAGGGGATGGGCACCACCGCCTCCTGCATGGTGATCGGTCAGGGCCGTTGGATCATCGGGCACATCGGTGATTCGCGCATTTATTTGCTGCGGGCCGGCCTGCTGCGGCAGCTCACGAAGGATCATTCGTACGTGCAGGAGCAGGTCGATGCCGGCTTCCTCACGCCGGAGCAGGCCCGGTACCATCCGTACAGCAACGTGATCACCCGTTGCGTGGGGGCGAATGCCGCCGTGGAGGCCGACGTGCTGGACGGTGAGATCCAGAACGGCGATCTCTACCTGCTGGCGTCCGATGGCCTCACCGGCATGGTCGAGGACCCGCAGCTCAAGAAGATTCTCGAAACGAAGCAGTCGCCGGGGCGCATGGTCGACGCCATGATCACCGAGGCCAATCGCCGCGGCGGCCTCGACAACATCACGGCGATCGTGGTGCACGTGCTGCAGGTGCATGGCACGGGGCCCGCGACCACCACCGGTGAGCAGGCCGCCATCCCGCATGCCTGACGAATCGGTCGGGGCGGTTGCCGAGCTGTACCTTGGCAACCTGTTGTACGCCCTCGAGCGGTGTGCGCTGTCGCTCGAAGCCGACGACAAGCCGCTCGATGCGGCGTTCTACCGTGGCATCGGCCGCAAGCTGGCCGACGCGCACGGGCGCTCTTCACCTCGTGCTCCCGCCTCGCCATGATGCTGCCGCTGCCTCCGCGCCTTCCGGCGCGCTCCGATCGCCGTGCTGGCCGTCCGGCGCTGTCCCGTGGCGTGCGGCGTGCCGTGGTCGCACTGGCCGCCCTCGCGCTCCCGCTCGCCGTGACGCCACGCGTGGCGTTGGCTGCCCCGGCCGGATGTCTGCCGGCGGCGGACAGCACCCTCATGGCGCTGTTCACCAGCGGGCAGACGTTCCCCGACTTTCTCGCGGCGGCCAAGGCGCGTCGCGAGGGATGGCTGGGCAAGGCGGACAGCGCGCGGGTGGACGACGCGCTGGTGGCTCGCGCGAAGGCTGTGGGTGGCACGTGGCACCTGCTGGTCGTGGCCATCGACGCCTGCGGCGACTCGATGAACAACGTGCCGTATCTCGCCAAGCTGGCCGAACTCGTGCCGGGCATCGACCTCCGCATCGTGCTGCCGGTGAACGGGCGTCCGGTGCAGGACACCCATCGGTCACTCGACGGCCGCACCGCCACCCCCACGTTCGTCCTGCTCGATGCCGCCGGCAACGATGCGGGCTGCATCGTGGAACTGCCGCGCCCCATCCGTGACTGGGCGCATGGCGTGCGAGGGCGCGTGAGCAGTGATTCGCTGCACGCCGGCATCCGCACCTTCTACGCCGCCAATCGCGGCGTCGCGATCACCACCGAAGCGGTGGAGATGCTGGAAGCGGCCAAGGCCGGCACCCCCCACTGCGCCCGCGGCGCGCGGCCGTAACCGCGCGCCGGACGCCGGTCAGCGCAGCAGCGTTGCGCCGGCGTCGAGTCGCGCCCGCACCGTGTCGGCTTCTTCGCGCAGCACCGCCAGCACGCGTTCCGACGGCACGGGCGCCCGATCAATGGTGAGGACGCGCAGGCGGCGCGCACTGCGGTAGAGCTCGTCGCTGAGGCGGGGCAGGTTGATGGCTCCTTCCCAGCCATCGGCGGTGAGTTGCTCCACCCGCCCATCGCGCCGCTGCACCGGCATGTCGAGGCCGAGCATCTGCGTCTTGGCCGGGTAGTCCAGCAGCACGGCGCCCACCGGCAACCCGAGCTCGCGCGCGAAGGCATCTTCGACGCGCCGGGTGAGATGGAAGTCGCTGGCGATCCATTCCCCTACGTCGTCGCCGAGCGTGGCCGCCGGGCATTCGTAGGCGCGCTTGTGCAGGCGGCGGAAGCGCAGCCCGTCCAGCATGACGCGCGCTTCGGCCGGCAGCGAGGGGACGTCGAGGTGCACCAGCAGCCCTTCATCGGTGTAGTGCGCCACACGGTCGTGCTCCACGTGCCCTGAGTCGAGCGCGACGGCCACCAGGCGCTTGTACATCGCGGTGGCGCTGCGCACGGCGTGGTGCCAGTACACGTTGCGGTACATCTGGTACTTCGCGAACAGCAACGACTCGAGGGCCGAGAGCCCCTTTTCATGCACGCCGATCGTGCCGCCAACGTGACCGGCGGTGGGCACGATGACGAGGGAATTGAGCAGACGGTCCACATCGATCTCGCCGTACGGCACGCCACACATGGTGGCGTCGCGCTTCAGATACTCGATTTTGTCGAGGTCGAGTGACCCGGAAATCAGCCCTTGCAGCGGATGCGCGCTGCGTCCTGTGATCAGGGCGAACACCTCTTCGGGAGACGAGTCGCCTAACGCCTGCCGCAGGATGTGCGCGATGGGGCCGGACGTGATCAGCGGATACGCCACCTGTTCGTGGTGGGTGACGCCGATTTCCTCGAGCGCATGCGAGAACGGATAGTGCCCCACGTCGTGCAGTAGCGCGGCGGCGCGCACGATCTGCTGGGCGCGGGCATCGATGCCGTGCAGTGCGCCCCGCTCATCGAGCAGGCGCAGCGCCACCCCCGCCAGATGCCACGCCCCCAGGGCATGCTCGAATCGGGAATGTGTAGCCCCGGGGTACACCAGAAAGGCGAGTCCCAGCTGACGCACGTAGCGCAGGCGCTGCACGACGGGGGTCTCGAGCAGCGCCAGCGCCAACGGGTCGAGGCGGATGTTGTTCCAGAGCGGATCGCGAAGAATCTCCATACCCAAACATATGAAGCGGGACTGTCAGCGGGACGTCATCGGGCCCGGTGACCGGCCTCGGACGGCACGAAACGGCGTCGACGGGCGTATACCAGACGACTGTGGGGAGGGCGTCGCATCAACGAAATCCGGACGCCCCGTGTAAATGCCTCATGCAGGACGACGTCGCCGGTGGCGCCGTCGGCGCGCCGCGAGATGTTTTCTTAACGCGGACGCGGTCCCTTCGTCCAATTGTCGTGAACTCCTCTTCCGTCTTTCTCAAACGGCTCCTCGGCGCCGTGGGGCTGCTGCTCGTGTGCGGCCTCCAGTTGGCCGCGCAGGCCGTCGATATCATTCGCGGCCGCGTGCTCGGCACCGATGCGCAGGCCATTCCCAATGTGCTGGTCACCGCGACCACGCTCAGCGGCAACGTCAGCCGTACCGCGCGAACCGACAAGAACGGGCGCTACACGATCTCCTTCCCGGGCGGGGAAGGCGACTACTGGGTGACGTTCTCGGCCGTCGGACTCGGTCCGCGCCGCTATCAGGTCAAGCGCACGGCTGATCAGGAAATCCTGATCGCCGACGCCCGGATGACGCCCGCGACCATTACGCTCGACGCCGTGCAGGTCACGGAGCGGGCCGCCGCGTCGCGCAGCGACACCGTAACCGATGTCTCTGGTACCGAGAAAGCGGTTGACGACGCCGCCGCCGGATTCCTCACCGCCGATCAGATGGGCGATCTGGCGGCCATGGCGTCGGCCATCCCCGGCGTCCAGTTGCTGCTCGGCGCCGATGGCGCGTCCGATGCCTTCTCGGTGTTCGGCTTGGGCGGCGACCAGAACAATACGCAGCTCAACGGCCTCAACTTTGGCGACGCGGCCCTGCCACGTGATGCCAGTGTGATGACGTCGCTGGCGACGTCGTCGTATGACGTGTCGCGCGGTGGCTTCTCCGGTGGACAGCTGCAGGTGCGCACGCGGTCCGGCTCGAACTTCATCCGGCGCAGCCTGAGCGGCAATCTGATTACGCCCCAGATGCAGTGGCTCGACCAGACGGGGCTCGCGACCGGTCAGCAGTTCACGAACATGTCGCTGGGCGGCTCGGCGTCGGGACCGATCAAGGCCGACCGTGCCTTCTTCAACTCGTCGTTCCAGTACGACCGGCGCCTGCAGGACCTGCAGACGCTGCTCAGCGAAAGCTCGCTGGGCTTCGAGACGGCCGGCGTGGCGGCGGACTCCGTCGCGCGTCTGCTCAGCATTCTCGGCGCGAGCAACGTGCCGATCACCGTGGGCGGCTACTCGCCGCAGCGCATCGTGAATCGCGCCACGGTCCTCAACAGCTTCGACTACGTGCAGGCCAATTCCAATCGCGGCAACACCTTCGCGATCACGCTGTCGGGCAACTACTCGGGCACGGCGCCCGTGGGCGGCGGTGGTGGCGGGTTCGGTGGATTCGGTGGCGGCGCCGCGAGCCTCTTCACGCCCACGCGCGACGGCACGCGCGACAACTACGGCGGCGCCCTGCAGGCGCGTCACAGCGGCCTGCTCGGCTTCAAGGGCATCTTCACCGAAAGCACGATCGGCTACAGCATGAGCCGCAATGCCTCTGATCCGTTTGCGATTCTTCCGGCTGGTACGGTGCGCGTGAACTCGCAGTTGGTCGATGGGTCTGCGGCGGTCAGCAGCTTGCTGTTCGGCGGTTCGCCGAGCCTGAACACGGCGTCCACCAACGCGTCGTTGGCGGCCAACAACACGATGTCGTGGTTCTCCAACGACAACCGGCATCGCGTGAAGCTCACGAGTGAGTTGCGCCGCGACGCGTTCTCGCAGAACGTCGCGTTCAATCAATACGGGTCGTTCAGCTACAACTCGCTGACCGACCTGCAGGCCAACGCGCCGGCCTCGTTTACCCGGACGTTGTCACCACGCACGCGCACTGGCAGCCAACTCGTTGGCGCCATGTCGCTGGGCGATGCCTGGCGCCCGACGAACGATCTCCAGGTGCAGTACGGCGTCCGCGTGGACGGCAATCATTTCTCGAAGGGACCGCAGACGAATCCCGCCGTGCTGTCTGCGTTCGGCCTGGACAACGCCGAGACGCCGAATCGCCTCTACGTAAGTCCGCGCGTCGGATTCTCGTGGACGGTAGGACAGGCCGATCAAATGGCGCTCCTGCCGGGCATGATCCGCGCGCCGCGCGCCGTCATCCGTGGCGGCGTCGGCGTCTTTCAGAACACCCCCGGCGTCCAGCTCATCTCGAACGCCATCGACAACACGGGTCTTCCCTCGGCGCTGCAGCAGCTCACCTGTTTCGGGTCGGCGACGCCGCGACCGAATTGGTCGGCGTATTCGGTGGACGAAGCGAACATCCCACGGGCCTGCGCCGACGGCACCAGCGGTACGGTCTTCGCCAACAGCGCGCCGAACATCACGCTGTTCGTCCCCGACTACCTCGCCCAGCGTTCCATTCGCGGCAACCTGCAGTGGGCCGGCGCCGTCCTCAAGAATCGTTTCATGTTCTCGGTCGACGGCACCTACTCGCGCAATCAGCGCCAGCAGGGCGGGGTGGATCTCAACTTCCCGGGCATTGAGCGATTCACGCTGGCCAACGAACTCGGCCGACCCGTCTACGTCACCCCGGCGGCGATCGTACCGACCACGGGTCAGGTGGCGTGGCGTCAGTCGCGCGTTGCCGACGCGTTCGGTCGCGTGACCGGGCAGACGTCCACGCTCGAATCGGAAAGCAAGCAGATCAACATGAGCTTGCGTCCGGCGGTGTTCAACTCGCACTACAACTGGAGCTTGGCGTACGTGCTCGCCGACGTGCGTGAGCAGTACCTTGGCTTCAACAGCACCGTCGGCTCACCGACCGGTACGGAATGGTCGAAGAGCGCGTTTTTCTCGCGGCATCAGATCCAGTATTCGTTCAGCTACAACGCGTGGGATGCGGTGCGCATCTCGTGGAACGGAAACTTCCGCTCGGGGATCAACTACACGCCCACGATCAATCAGGACGTCAACGGCGACAGCTACGGCAACGACCGCGCCTTCATCTACGATCCGGCCACGGTCACCGATCCGGCACTCAAGGCCGGTCTCGAGAACCTGCTCGCCACCGGCACGCGTGAAGCGGTGTCCTGTCTCCGCGGTCAACTCGGCCAGTTCGCGTCCCGCAACTCCTGCAGGAGCCCGTGGACGATGCAGGGCAACCTGAACATCTCGTTCAACTCGCTCAAGATCGGCTTGCCGCAGCGCGCGAACCTGAATCTGCAAATCGCCAATCCGCTCAATGGTCTCGATCGCCTGATCAACGGTGAATCCGGCCTGAAGGGGTGGGGCGCCAATCCGAGCCCGAGCGGCCAGCTGCTCTTCGTGCGCGGCTTTGATGCGGCCTCGAACACGTTCAAGTACGAAGTGAACGAGCGCTTCGGCTCCACGCGTCCGGCGCAGACGACGCTCCGCTCCACGCCGGTGTCGATCACCATGACGATGAGCATCGACGTCGGCCCGACACGCGAACAGCAGCAGCTGTTGCAGCAGCTCGACCGTGGTCGCTCGCGCGCCGGCAACAAGCCGTCGTTGCAGCAGCTCCGTGGCACGGCGACCTCCGGCATCATCAATCCGATGCAGCAGCTGCTCCAGCAGTCGGACACGCTCAAGCTCACGCGGAAGCAGGCGGACAGTCTGGCCACGCTCAACCGCTACTTCGTGCTCCGGTCCGACAGCATCTGGAATCCGGTCACCAAGTTCCTCTCTGAGCTGCCCGACAAGTACAATCATGATGACGCGTACGGCCGCTACCGGGACGCCCGTGAACAGACGGTCGACATGCTCATCAAGTTCGCCCCGGGCATCAAGAGCCTGTTGACGCCGGCGCAGATCCGGGTTCTCCCCGCGTCGCTGGTGAGCTTCCTCGACAAGCGCACCCTGCAGGGATTGCGGTCGGGCACGGCGGGTGGAAATCAGTTCGGTGGAGGCATGGGTCGTGGTGGTGGCGGCGGTGGCCGAGGAGGCAACTGATCATGACCAACCTCACGAACCGCAATTTCTCTCGACTCCAGAGTGGTACTCGCATGAGCATCAGCATGAACATGTCGCGCACGAAGTCGGCGGCGTGGGCGATGGTTGGTGTGTCGATCCTGGCCGCCACCGCATCGACCGCGTCGGCGCAGGTGTCGCCGGAGACGCCCTCCACCGCCACGGTGCCCGTTCGTGACGTCACGGCGCCGTTGGCCAAGGCCACGCGTCCGATCGGCGGCGCGAATATGCTCCGCGCGCTCCCCGATGGATCGATCTTTATCAACGACGTGCAGCGTCGCCAGCTGCTGCGCTTCGACGCCACGTTGCAGAACGTGGTGGTGGTGGCCGACACGGCGCCGGGCGCCCTGATGCCGTACGGTCAGCGTCCGATCGGCTTGCTGCCGTACCTCGGCGATTCGTCCATCGTGGTCGATCCGGCCACGTTATCGATGGTCGTGCTCAACAAAGACGGCAAGACGGTGCGGGTGATGGCGTCGCCGCGCACGAACGATGTGAACACGCTCTCCAACATGAACCTCGGCTCGCACGCCTTCGATCAG
>JARIEX010000091.1 GCA_031127095.1 Gemmatimonadota bacterium | reverse complement strand
TCGAAGAGGACTTCAGCGTGGAGCGCGGTGAACTCACGCCGACGCTCAAGGTGAAGCGGCGGGTGATCGACCAGACGTACAAGCCGCTCGTCGACAGCCTGTACACCGACGGCGACTGATCTCACCCCTGATCGACCCCGCGTGACCTACGGCGCGTGCCGACGGAGCTCGACCAGCCCGTTGGCACGCGCCGTTGTTTCCGCCACCCATTCGTGGGCATCGCGCGCGAGTTCCCGCATACCGGACGGCAGCGAGGCATCAGCCGGCGCCACGAGCCGGCCGCCCACGCGCAGGGCGTGCGCGGCACTGGCCAGCATCGGACCGGTGGCGTGCGTCGCATCGACGGCCACGGCGGCAAGGGTGTGGGCCCCGAAGGGCAGTCGATCGCCCACGTACAGGTGCGTGGCGATCGCGGCCACCGGGCCGGGGCCTGCATTGACCAGCAGCTGCGGGGCCTCCACCATGTCGGCGAGCGCCGCACTGGCGGCCGCGTAGCGGCCGAACAGGGCCACGGGATGCCGGCTCTCGGACACACCCAGCAGCGCCGCCAGACGGACGACCATGTCGCCCGTGAGCGGGTCGGCATCGACGTGGGTACCCGGCTCGGGCCGCACGGTGGCCGCGGCGAAGTATGCCACCCCTTCCGTCACGCGGTACTCCGCGCCGCACACCGGACAGGCCAGCTCGGCGTCGCGCAGGTCGGAACCGACGGCGACATGGACCATCGCCACGAGCCAGCTTTCGTCGTGGTCACCGGGGCAGCGGAGGGCGTCGAGCAGATCGCGTTGCATGCCGTAAGCTATCGCCGCGCTACCGCAGGGGTGGCTGCGGTGTGGGCGTGAGGTACCGGTCGTACCACGCCGCGAGCCGGCGATGCCAGTCGGCGAACTCGGTGGCATTCGTCATCGGAATCCCATGGCCACCGTTGGTGTAATTCACCCACTCCACCGGCTTCCCCAGCCGTCGCAGCGCGAAGTACATCTCGCGCGTGTTGATCGCGGGGACGTTGTGGTCTTCGCCGCCGGTCATGAGCAGCAACGGCGTCCTGATGCGATCGGCGAACATCACGGCGCTGTGTTGCACGTACTTCTGCGGCTGCTCCCACATGGTCGCCCCGATGCGGTCCTGCGTTTTCTCGGCGGCATTCACGTTGCGCACCCCGAGCCGCGGCGAGTCGGTGTAGAACGACACGAGATCGACCTTCCCGGAAATATTGATCGCGGCTTTGAAGCGAGCGGTTTGCGTGATCAACAGATTGGTGGCGTAGCCGCCGTAGCTGGTGCCATGCACGCCGAGCCGGCTGCTGTCCGCGATGCCCAGGTCGATGAGCTTGTTGGCCGACGCCGTCACGCCCTTGAGCCATGCTTCGCCGGGGTAGCCCGTTTCGAAGGTCACCGATGGCTTCATCACCGCGTAGCCGCGACTGGCGAGATACATCGTGGTCGCATCGAAGCCGTCATCGAAGAAATCTTCGTACACGCTGAACACGGTGGGCAGCGCCGTCGCCCCGGTTGGCGGCATCGTGAGCACGCCGTATTGCGTCCGCCCGTCGGCATCGAGATAGGGCACGAGACGGGTGGTGGGCAGCGCCCGCGCGGCCAACTGCGGGTTGGACTCCAACACACGACGTGGCGCGCGGAACGCACCATCCGCGAGCCACAGATCGGCCGGACGGCCGCCGGTGCCGATCGTGACGGCGATGCGCGCGCCATCGGGGCTGAGGCGCGGGGCACCGTACAGCCGGCCGTCGCGCATCAGCGTGTCCACGACCCCCGACGCCACGGCGACGCGCAACAGCGCACGATCCCAGTCGGTGCGTGACGCGAGACTGAGCAGGATCGTGCGCCCGTCAGCGCTCCAGTCGGCCAGCGTCGTGCGCGGACCACGCAACGTATCGGTCATGGTCGCGAGCGTACGCCGGCGACCGTCGGCCACGTCCACCAGGTGCACCCCGCTGCGGGACGACACCACCACGGCGTCGCCCAACGGGCCCATCCCCAACAGCGTGAAGCGCTCCTCGGTGCTGCGCGCGCTGTCTCCCCGTACCCTGGGCGCGGGACCGAGGAGTCGCCGCGGTGTGGTGTCGGCCACACTGGCCACGTACACCGCCCCTTCGCGCGAGAACGCGTAGCGCTCACCGTCGGCGGTGCTGAACACCGCCACACCACGCAGCGAGGCCAGCAACACGCGGACACTATCGCGGACACCGTCACGCAGGCGGCGGGCGAGCCAGCGCGATTCAGCGGCGGGCGCACCGTCGTAGTTCGTGCGGGTGATCCGGTCTTCGCGCCACGTGATCAGCTGTCCGCTCGGCGCGGCGGCCCAAGCGGTCAGCTGCGTGGCGGGAATCACGGTGTCGAGCCGCGCCGTAGCGGGCGTGAGCGCGACGACGAGTGCGCGGTTCCCAAGCCGGCGCAGGACGTCCCACGCGAGGAACGGCTCCGTCCCCACCTGAACGGACACGGGGCCGTGCACCAACGAATCGAACCGGGCACGGACTTCGGGGAGCCATGTGCGCTCGCGCACGGCGAGAAGCAGGCGGCCGTCATCGGTCCAGGCGAGGTCGCTGTTCTCGGCCAGTCGCGCACCGCCAAGTGCCTGGGTGCGCATCGTTTTGGCGGCGGCGTTCCAGAGCAGCAGCTGTGGCACCGTGTCACGCGTGGCGATGGCGAGGCGGTCACTCCCGCGCGACCATGCGACCGCGCCGATGGTGCGGGCCGCCGTGAGGATGGCGGTGGTGTCGCCCGTCGCGGTATTCAGCAGCAGCAGCCGCGTGGGCGCCGGGCGGGTGTAGCTCGGATCGCCGTCGCGCGCGGCGACGAAGCCGAGGCCGTCGCCACGGCGGGCGATCCGGACCACCAGCCACTTGCCATCGGGCGAGTAGTCGCCGGCCGACACCGTCCGCACGTCGAGCAGGTCTGCGGGGGTCAGTGCGGCGGATGGCGATGCGGATGGAGCTGCGCCCTGGGCAACCAGCATCGAGGGGCCTACAGTGGCCGCCAGAGCCAGCGTGATGCTGGTGACGGTCGTGCGCAGCGCGCGGTGCGGGCGGGCGAAAGGAAAGACGGGCATGGGTCGGTCGGGAGAGTCGCGCGGAGTCGTTCAGGCGGACGTACTGCCTTGAAGGTGCCACGCGAGGCCGGGTTCGGCGAGTCGCCGGCCAGCCTCTCCCGGTTGCCCCGCCGGTCAGACCCGACTGATGCGGAGTTCGTCGACGTTCACGTGGGATGCTCTGGTCGCGGCCCAGAGCACGGCGTCGGCGACGTCCTCGGGGCGCAGCATCGCCGCTCGCGGCGGCAGTCCCGGCGTGTTGTCCGGATCGATCGGATCCCAGATCGGGGTGTCCGTGGCCGACGGAGCGACGAGCGTGGCGCGAACACCGCTCCCGCGCAGTTCCTCGCGCAACACTTCGTGGAGCGCACGGGCGCCGAACTTGCTGGCCGAGTAGGCGCCATTGCCGCTGTAGATGCTGCGATCGGCTACCGAACCGATCGTGATCACATGCCCCTGCCCAGCCGCCCGCATGCGCGGCACGAAGGCATGCAGGAATCGGAACGGCGCCACCAGGTTGGCCTGCAGCGTCTGCTCGAAGAGCGCGGGATCGGTGCGTTCGATGGCGCCGAGCGGAAAGATGCCGGCGTTGTTCACCAGGATCATTGGCCCGGCCACACCGTACTCGCCGATGACATCCACCGCACGATTGACCGCGTCGGCGTTGGTGACATCGCACGGCACGGCGACCGCACCGCGCCCGATGTGCGTGGCGACCTGTTCGAGATCACCCGCGGAACGGGAGATCAAGAAAACGCGCGCACCGGCTGCGGCGAGCGCACCAGCCACGGCACGACCGATGCCGCGTGATGCGCCCGTGACCACCGCCGATGCACCGTGGAGCATCAGAATGCCGCTGACGGACCGTGCGCCAGACGCAGAAATTCGCTGCGCGTCTTGGAGTCGTCCCGAAAGAGCCCACGCAGCGACGAGGTGATCGTGCGCGAACTCTGCTTCTCGACACCGCGCATCATCATGCACAGGTGCACCGCTTCGATCACGACGCCCACACCACGGGGCTGCAGCACCTCGTCGAGCGCGTTCGCGATCTGCTCGCCAAGCCGTTCCTGCACCTGCAGGCGACGCGCGAACACTTCGACCACACGCGGCAACTTGGACAAGCCCACGATCTTGCCGTTGGGGATGTACGCCACGTGCACCTTGCCGAAAAACGGGAGCATGTGATGCTCGCACATCGAATACATCTCGATGTCGCGCACCATCACCATGTTCTCATGGCTCTCCTCGAACATCGCATCGCCGATCACCTGCCGCGCGTCGAGGTCGTACCCGCGCGTGAGCCACGCCATGGATTTCGCCACGCGGCTCGGCGTTTTGAGCAGGCCGTCCCGTGAGGGATCCTCGCCCAGCAGCTCGAGCTGCCGCCGGATGAGTCCCTCGAATTCTCCCTGCACGTCGCTGTCGGTGGCGATATCGTCCGGATCCACCGGCATCCCTGCGTGCGCCGCCAATGTCGGTCGGATCACGTGCTTACTCCCCCTCGTAGTCAACGTAATTATTCTCGGTTTCCCAGAGCCGCAGTCGCACCAGACGTCCCGGCGCGACGACCGGCTCCAGCACCCGCCACATCCCCACGACGACGTTCTCCGTGGTGGGATTGATGCCCTGCATGTACGGCACGTCGATGTTGAAGTTGCGGTGGTCGGTGACGTCCACCACATGCTCCTCGACCGCGCGGCGCAGAACGCCCAGATCGATCACGTAGCCGGTGCGCTCGTCGATCGGGCCCTTCACTGACACTTCGAGCGTGTAATTGTGCCCGTGCCAGTTGGGATTGTTGCACTTGCCGAAGAGACGGGTGTTCTCGTCGTCGGACAGCGACGGATTGTGAACGCGGTGCGCGGCGTTGAAACGCAGCCGGCGCGTAACGGTGACGAGTGCCATATGCGAAGCGAACGAAGCGAAAGGGGGAGGAGTTCCCTCCCCAACGTCATGCCCGCGCCGACACGAGGCAGGCGCCGGCCAAGGAAGACGAAAGCCCTGCCGGTAAACGGCAGGGCTTTCGCACAAGAGACGGAACGGAGAGGAGGTCTTGAAGCCCAAAGAATACTGATAAGGTCCTCACCACGCGGTCGCCTTCCCCGCACTGGGGCATGACGTAAACGCAGTCTGTCGGACCTTTTCTTAGGACTTATCGGCTCAAGAGGTAAATTCTCTCCGTCCCGAACAGGGGGCGTTCCGGGGCACCCGCCGCCGGACCGGATGCGGTAGTGTATATGGTGCGCCGCGGCGCGCGCAATGCGAGATTACAGCATGGACGCTTACCTGATTGCCGGAATCGTGATGCTCCTCGCGTGGGGCGGAGTCACGTACTCGACCGACGCCCCCGGATGGATCCACCTGCTGCTCACCGGCGGCGTGTTCCTCATCATCTGGCGCATCGTGGCGCGCGACACCCCCTCCGGTCCCGGCCGGCAGCGCTGACGCGGGGCGTGGGGCCGTTCAGATCTCCCAGTTCGACAGCACCATGCCGTCGCGCGGGGCGACTTCGGTCCAGCCGGACGCGCTCATCCGCAAGTCGGTCCACCGGACGCGGGCCCCGAGCGCGATGAGGGTGCGGTACGCCTCGGGGTAATCGCCCTGCAGGCGAATGGCCACGCGACGGGTCCCGGAGCGCCGCGCCAGATCGGCGAGACTCCCCAGCAGCGGCGGCAGGTCGCGGCGCTGCGCAAGCACCAGTTTCAGCACCCGCAATTCGTCGCGCGTGCGACCGTCCACCAGCGGCGCCGTATGGCAGGTGGCAAACCCCGTGGGCGCATCGAGTGGCCCCATCACGATGGTGTCACCCAGGGCGAGCCGGTCGGTGAGTTCGAGCTCCCGCGTGAAGTCGTAGCCGGGCATCACCCGCATCGTGAGCGCACGGCACGCGGCGATCGCCGCGTCTTTTTCTGCGGGCGAGCAACGCGACAGCAGCACCGGCGCGCGCTCCGCCGGGGCCGCCTCCAACGTGAGCGTCACGGTGAGATGCCCGGGGACGAAGCCGAGATTCGAGTAGAAGCCGATGTTGTCCATCGTCCGGGGCATCGTTTCCAGACCGATCACCGTGACACGCTGCCGACGCAGCCACTGCATGCCGCTTTGCACGATGATTTTGCCCAGCCCGCCTCCCTGCTGATCCGGCCGCACGCACAGCGGGCCCATCCACCCTTCCGTGCCCGAATGGTGGGCGATGTTGAACGCGGCGATCCGTCCCCGCTCGTCGCGCCAGCACAGCGCGCCGTCGCCCGCGTCCTCGATCGCGTAGCGCCAGATCGCCGGACTCAGCGGCGGGACGCGGACGCCGGCCATCCCGTCCTTGCGGTACCGGTCGGTAAAGGCCTCGGCGAACACCTCGTTGAGCTGCGGGATGTCGTCGAGCGTGGCCACGACCGGCCCCGCCAGCGGACGCAGGCTCCGCCACGAGCGCGTGGGTGTGCTCATGCGTCGTCCTCCGTGAGCAGGTCGGTCTCGAGTGGATCGGCCGACAGCGCCGGGGCACTCGCATGCACCACACTGCAGCCACGCGTGTCGTCGAAGCGCACCAGCAGGACACGGTCGAGTCCCTCGCGCACCTGCTCGATGTGCGTGATCACGATGACCTGCTCGAAACGGTCGTGCAGGTGCCGCAGCAACTCGACCACGTTCGCGCGCCGTGCTTCGTCGAGCGATCCGAACACCTCGTCGAGAATCAGCAACGAGAACGCCTGCCCCGCGCGTTCAGCGATCATCTGGGAGATCGCCAGCCGGAGGACGAGGTTGCACAAATCCTCCTCGCCGCCGGAGATCACCGGCTTGGGCAGCCCCTCCTCCATCACCAGCACCCGGTAGTCTTCGTCGAACTCGAGGGCGCTGTAGCGCCCGTCGGTGAGACTATCCAAGAACCCGCTGGCAATCTCGGCCAGCTCCGGACGCAGCTGGAAGTTGAGATCCGTGCGCAAATCCGTGAGCGCCCGATCGAGTTCGTCGTGCAGTCGCCGGTTCTGCTCGAGCGTGTCGAGCGTGTCTTGCAACCGCGCCAGCTCGCGACGCCCCTGCTCCGCCGATTCAAGGGCGGTACGCGCGCGCTCGGCTTCCCCCGCCGCGCTCACCGCGTCGAGTTCCGCGCGCCGTGCTTCGCCCGACGCCCGCTCGTGCGCGTCGCGCACCCCGAGATACACCCCCTCGTCCATGCCCAGCGCGGCACGCTGCCGCTCGACCTCCACCACCCGCGTGCGGGCGGCATCCCGCACGGCCAGGACACGCGTGCGCTCGGTGCGGGTGACATCCTCGCGTTCCACCATCCCGCCCACGCGGGCCGCGCGCGTTTCCAGCTCCTGCAGCCGCACCACCTCGTCGCGCAGCGCGCGATGGCGCACCGCATCGTAGCCGGTCGGGAGCGTGGCCAGCTCCTGCGTGGCCTGCTGCAACCGGGCCGCGAGCTGCGCCCGCTGCTCCGCCACCTGCGAGGCCTCCACGAGGGCGGACTGGATACGCACCAGCCGCCGCTCCGCCGCCGTGAGCTCCGCCTGCCCGGTGCGACGCTGTTCATCCATCGCCTCGATGGCGGCGGGAACGGCCGTGAGTTGCTCGACGCGCTGCCGGTAGTAGTTGCCATCGATCCGCACGGTTTCCACCTGCTCCACGAGCAGATCCAGCACAGAGCGGTACGACGCACCGAGCGGACGCCCACACGTGGGACAGGGCGATTCCTCACCGAGGCCCTCGAGCGTCTCGCGCTGCGCGGTCAGTTCGGTGTACTGCGCACGCAGGGCCTCCAACCGGGTCTCCGCTTCCTGACGGTCGCGTACCCACGCCGTCCGCTCACTCTCGTGCGTGCGCTCCACCTCGGCGAGCGATCCACGCAGGGTGGTCAGCTGCAACTGCGTGTCACGCTCCAGCACCGGCGCGGATTCCAGACGCACGGCCCGGTCGGCCAGCTTGGCGTCATCGTCGGCGACGGTCCGCACCCGCTCCATGAGCGCCTGCCGCCGCGCATCGGCGGCCGCCAGTTGTTCGAGGGCCGCGAGCTCCACGCGCGCCGGCGGCAGGGCGAGGACCGCCTCGCGCAGCGGGGCCAGCTCGCGATGCGCCACCGCCACGCTCTCGAGTTCCATGTCGAGCCGGTCAACGTCACGCGCGAAGCCCATCGCTTCACTCTCCGCCACGCGCAGTTCCGCCTGCAGTTGCTGCAGCTGGTCACGCAGCGCCTGGGCGTCTTGCCACTGCGGCGCCATCGCGGCCAGCCGGTCCGCCGTCGTCACGCGGGCCACCTCCGCTTCCGCCGCACGCGTCCGCGCCACCGCGAGCCGGGCCTCGGCATCCGCGACGCTCCGCCAGATCGCATCGGCGTCCGGCATGCCCTGCTTGAGCCCGTTGATCTCCGCCACCAGCGACCGGCGACGCTCGCGCGCGATTTCCTGCGCGCCGCTGATGCGGTCGTACCCGAGCACGCGCGACAGGAACCGCGCCCGCTCGGCCGGCCCGAGCATCGCCATCACGTCGAGTTCTTTCTGCCCCGTGAAGTAGGTGTGAAAGAACTCCGAGCGCGTCATCCCGAGCCGGCGCTGCAGCAGCTCCGTGGCCCCGGTAATCGTGTTCGCGATCGGCACGTCACCACCGTCGAGGAACACCTCGGCGTTGGTCAGCCCACGCAGCACACGATAGCGATGACCGGCCAGTTCAAACTCGAGTTCCACCTTCACCGACGCCCGCGGAGCGGCCCGTGAGAAGCGGATCGAGTCGCGTGTGCCGCGCGCCGCCGGTGTGCCGTACAGCGACCACGCGATCGCCTCCAGCAACGTGGACTTCCCCGAGCCGTTTGGCCCGATGATACCGGTCAGGCCGCGCTCGAAGTCGATCCGCGTGTCGACATGCTGACGGAAATTCTGCAGCCGCAGAGAAATCAGGCGCATCGCTCAGCCCTCCAGCACGGGCAGCGCCGCCATCGCGGCATCTTCCGCCTGCTGCAGATAGCGCAGGCCGAGTGACACGAGCTGTTCACGATCAACGCCAGGCGGCAGCGGCCGCTCGGTCAGGCGCTCGGCCACCAGCTCTGGCAGCGTCGCCCGACGCCCCGGGGCGCCCTCACCCTTCCCGCGGCGCGCCAGCACCTCCGGACGTCGCGTGTCGAGATGGAAGTGCATCGCGCGCTTCCGGAATTCGCGCAGCGCGTCGTGATTGAGCTCGCGCACCACGTGTCGCGCGATGTTGCGCACGGTCACGCGGACCACGCGGTCGTCGATCCCACCGATGGCACTGTCCACCCGCGCCCGCAGGGCGCTGTCCACATCGGCCGCGCCCATGCCGCTGGCATCGATGGGCTCGAGGTCGAGCAACGGACGCGACGGCGCCACCGGATGAAAGCGATGCGCGCCCGACACCAGATCGTGCTCGATGAAGCCCTTGCCGGGCAGCCCGCGCTCGTGCTCCTCGCGCAGCTCACCCCACGGATTAGAACTCGTGTAGTCGAGGGACCCGCTGTAGTAGGCGCGGGTCGCGACTTCACGATAAACGTGATAGTGCCCGAGGGCGACGTAGCTCCACTGATCGGCGTGCAGTTCCGCCGGATCGATCTCGATCGCCGCGCGATCCGCCGACGCCGCATGGGCCGGCAACATCCCGGCGATCTCCCCGTGCAGCAGCAACACGCGGTGCTCGAAGCCGTCGGGGGGCAGGAAGACCGGCCGGTCGATGCCGGGCACATCGGGCACCGCCAGCACGGCCAGCGACCGGGACGGGAAGGTGAACAGCTCCGTCTTGGCATCGGCCACGTGCACGCCGATCTCACGGAAGAGCCGCAAAATGCACCCCGTTTCCGATGTGCGGGGGGCGTCGTGATTTCCCGCCACCATCACGATCGGCGTGTCGGGCAGCCGGTCACGCAGCGCCGAGAAGGTCCGGAACGCGTGCAGGATGGCCGGATTGGACGGCCGGACGGTGTGGAAGACGTCCCCGCCCACCACGATCAGGTCGGGGGCGCACTCGATGATCTGCGCGACCGCGCGCGAGGCCGTCGCCGCGACGTCCGCTTCACGCTGGTTGATTCCGGTCGGCGTGAGCCGCTGATACTGGCGGAACCCGAGATGTAGATCGGCGAGGTGGACCAGGCGCATGCCGGAAGGTATAGGCCCGTCCTGTCACCACAAAGGACGCCCGCACCGCCGAGCCGCCGCCGCCCAGCCGATCATCCCCCGTATTCGTCGGGGGCGAACGCGCGCAACGCACGCGGGCGCGGCGCGACCGCCTCGGCATCGTTCGCGCTCGGCCGTGCGCGCCGCGCCAGTTCGCGCGTAAACGCACTTTTCACATGGTCCGGGCGCGTGCGCACCACGGCGTTGCGGGCAGCGAGCACGACCGGTTCGTCGTACAGCAGGATCGTTTGTTGCACCCACCCCAGTTCGATCGCCTCATCGAGCCGGCGCAACTCCCGCGTGACCGCCTGCGCCAGCGTGGGCTCCGGTGCCTGCGGAAATGTCTCGACGCCCTCGCGCCCCGACATCACCGCGGGGCGCGGGAAGCGCACGAAGACGGGCTGCGTGAAGTGCGGATGGCGGACCATCAACTGACCTTTGTCGAGCGTGGACAGGCGCGCCTTGATGGCCGGGGTGAGCACCTGATAACCGGGCGCCGCGAGTTCGTCACCGTCCATCCGTCCGTACAGCGCCGTGCCGGCATTGCCCGTGACGCGACGGTGCACCTGCGAACGGAACTGCTGCGCGCCGAACAGCACGAGCCCGAGGTAACGCCCGCGCTCGGAGATATCGAGCAGCATCTTGCGGACGTAGGTATCCGGTCCATCGTGCGGCGCATACTTGTTGAGTTCGTCGACGAACACGATCACGTGATCGACCCCGAGCTCACGCCGCTCGAGCTGCTCACGCAGCCGCGACACCACGCGGGCAAACACCAGATCCTGCGCGTCCTCCTCCACATTGGCGACATCGATCACGTACACGGCGCGGTCCGCAAAGCTCCCGAACGGCAGATCGGACACGGCGCCGTCGTCGGTGACGAGACCGGCACACCGGGTGGACAGGTTCGAGAGCCGGTTGCGCACCTTCCGCACGGTCGCGGCGTGATGCGTCCGCCACGTGTCCCCGTTCGAGTCTTCGAGCTTGCGCAGCACCTCGCGGAACCACGCGTCGAGATCGGCGAACGACTGCACGCGATGGACGCGCGAGAAGCCCGGCTCCTCGAAGTCCTTGCCCACCACCCGCTCGCGGATGAAATCGATGAGCGCGTCCGCCTTCGCGTCGAGATCGTCCTTGTTAAGGAGCACCTCGGCGAACTGCAGCACCTCCCCGAGCCCCCACGTGAGCGGCGTCACGCTGTCGGCGAGCGCGGGATGCGAGCGCAGTGTGTTGAGGGCGAAGCCGCGGGCCGTGAACGGCGCGAAGTAGCGCACGTCCTGGAACGGCGTCGGCGGCACGCCGAGCAGCTCGTACATCTCGAGATCGGCCGGATCGAGCCGACCGGGTTGATCGAGAAAGCAGAGATCGGGCCCCTTCACGTTGAAGCACACCGCGGCGACTGTGCCGCGGTGGGCCGGGAAGTGCGCGAAAATCGACTGCAGCAGCCATTCGATGGCGCTGGTCTTGGTGGCGAGTCCCGAGACACCGGAGATGTTCAGGTGAGCCGCCTCCGGCCCCACCAGAAAATCGGCGTCGAGAAAAATGGGTGACCGCATGCCGCCGGCGCGGTACACACCCACGGGGATGCCGGTGGAGGCCGCACCGGTAACGTAGGCATCCATGCGCAGCGCGACCGCCACATCGGCATCGTCGGCGAGGTACACCGCCCCCAGTGGCACGGGCTGCAGCGGCTCCTCGGGGATGTGACGCAGCACAGAGGCCGAGTACAGCCGGATTTCGGTGCGGTCGGTGTGCGCGAGCGGCCCGTCCGTCGGCCGGCCGTCGTGGCCGAGGACATCGTGCAACGGGGACTGCAGGTCACTGTAGCTGAAGCCCTCCACCACGAGTCCGTACACGCGGGGGATCACGGCATCGACGGGTGTCGTCCCTTCGACCCGCACGATCGTCCCGATGCCGATCGGCGCATCGAGTGCCGTCCAGAAGTGGAATTCATGCGGCGTGTTCGGCTTGCGTTCCGTCGCGACGACGCGGCCGATGGGCAGCGGGGCGGCGGTGGGCGAACCGGCAGGAACGGCGGAGGGCGAGGTCACGGGGTCACGACGGAGAAAAGGTCAGGATCCGACCAGCGCATCGAGATACATCTCGCAGGCGTGGATGCCGTAGGTGAGGGTATCCCACCGGGGATCGGGAAGCGAGAGCGGCGCCCGTTCGGCCAGAATGCCGGCGGCGATGCGGTCCGCATGCGCGGTCAGCCGGTCGCGTACGGCGGCGGTGAGTTCGCCCGTCTCGGAGAGCTCCGCCGGCGGCGGGATTTCGACGCGCACGAGCCCGTGCAGCGGATCGCCATCGGCGCCGGTGCGCAGGCGCAGATACCAGCTGGCGACGGCGCGGCGCGGGCGGTGCCCCACCAGAAACACCGGTGAGCGTTCCGCCTCCCGGAGCGCGAGCGCGGCCGCCACCTGCTCCGTGGTGCCGTACAGCGTGGTGTGCGACTTCACCACGCCGAACGCCGTCGCTTGCTCGTCCACGGCGAGGTTGCCCGAAATCCCGCCATCGATCCAGAGCCAGCGTGTTTCGCTGCGGCACCAGTCGGCGGCCAGCCGGCGCTCGAGGGCTTCACGTTCGAGGGCGACCAGTTCGAGCGCCCGCGCCCGCAGCGCGATGGGATGCACCGGCAATTCCTCGGCGGCATACTCCGCCGTGATGTCCACCACGGACACGCCGCGCGCGATCAGGTGGTCCCACGCCGCGTCACCCAGCCGGGCGCGCGAGGCGAAGAGGGCACGGTGAACACTGGGCGCCCGCCACGTCTCGAGCCGACGGTCCACGCGCTGGCGTACGGCGGCCGCGACGGACGCGTGGACGAGCGGGGAGCCACTCACGTAGCCGACCACATGACTGCGCTGCACCCCGTCCAGAAACGCCGCCACCAGCGGCACCTCGGGGACCGCCACGGCGCGCGCGCCCGCCGACTCGAGCAACACGCACGGCGCGACCTTGGGCGGATCGCCCCGCAGGGCGGTGCGTTCAAGCGGCAGCCCGGTGCCCGCCGACCCGAGGGCCTCGTCACCGAAAAGCGTCCGCAGGGCGCGCAGGGCGCCGCGGAGCGAGGGATCCGCCGGAGGATCCAGCGGCGGCGGGAGATCGGGGGCGTAGCTCAC
>JARIEX010000090.1 GCA_031127095.1 Gemmatimonadota bacterium | reverse complement strand
ACGCGTACGGCAGCGACACGCTGCTGCCGGCGCTGCTCGACGACGCCACCGTGGTGATCGGCTGTGACCGGCTGCCGGGTGTGGTCAGACGCGCGCGCGGGCGGTTTCCGGCGGCCACCTTCCGGGCGCTGGCTGCCGATTGTGGTGCGCTGCCGTTGGCCCCGGCGTCGGTGACCACGGTGCTGTCGCTGTCCACGCTGGACCACGGGGCCTCGCCGGCGGATTTCAGTGCGGCGCTCGCGGAAATCGCGCGGGTGCTGGAACCCAGCGGCCTGCTGCTGATCACGCTCGACAATCCCGGCAACCCGCTCTACTGGGTGCTGCGCGCGATCAGTCGGCTGGGGTGGACCCCGTTTCCACTGGGCTACACTCCCGGGCGATTCGTGCTCGACCGGCAACTGGAGGCGGCGGGATTCGAGGTGCTGGGCCGCGACGTGCTGATCCACAATCCGCGTGTGCTCTCGACGGCGCTGTTCATCGGCCTGCAGCGCCTCCTCGGCCGTCGGGCTGATCCGCTTGTTGCGTGGCTGCTGGCCGGTTTCGCGCAGCTGGGCCGTCTCCCCACCCGCGGGCTGTCCGCGTGCTTCACGGCCACCTGCGCGCGCAAGCGCGGCGCGGTGCACCCTTCCCCGCTTTCCACCACCGGTTTTCCGTGAAGCCCTACGAACGCCTCGCCGACGCCGTTGCCCCCGATGGTACCGTGCTCACGCTGTATCGTCACGACGGCGCGTTCCTGCTGCGCATCGACGGCATCGAACTGATGTCCACACGTCGCTCGCAGTCGGAAGTGCAGCTGGCCGAACTCGCCTGCCGCGGACTCGCCGATCAGCCGGGGGTGCGCGTGCTGGTGGGTGGGCTGGGGTTCGGCTTTACCATGCGCGCCGCGCTCGAGCGCCTGGGCCCCGACGCGCAGGTGATGGTGGCCGAACTTGTGCCCGAGGTGATCGCGTGGAACCGGAACCCGGACTATCCATTGGCCGGCACCGCAATGCACGACCCGCGCGTGGAGATCCGCGAGGGCGACGTGCTGGCGGTCCTACGTGACCATGCGGGCACGTTCGACGCGATCATGCTGGACGTGGACAATGGCGCCGAGTCGCTGACTACGGTTGGCAACGCGGCGCTGTACGTGGATACCGGCATTCAGGCCGCCATCGCCGCGCTGCGCCCCGGCGGACGCGTGGTGTACTGGTCGGCGGATGCCGACCCATCGTTCGCCAAGGCGCTGCGCCGCAACGGGCTCACGGTGACTACCGAAAAGAGCCGCGCGCACGGCACCAAAGGCGCGGCCCACGAGCTCATTGTAGGGGCTCGGCGCCGATAGCCGGTAACTCCAGGACGATCGCGGCTTCCTCGTCGGGCAACCGTTCGGCCGAGCGCAGCTTCTTCTCCATGGCGCGACTGCGCTGACCGGTTTCCTCGATGGTGCGACTGGCGGTGTGCAGTTGCCGTTGCACCTTGTCGAGCACATCGCCGAATTTGCCGAACTCGGTTTTCACGGCGCCAAGTACGCGCCACACTTCGGCCGCGCGCTGCTCGACGACGAGGGTTTGAAACCCCATGCGCAGGCTGGTGAGAATCGCGGCCAGCGTGGTCGGCCCCGCCACCACGATGCGATACTGCTGCTGTAAATCGCTCACCACCGACGGATGGCGCAGCACTTCGGCGAATAGCCCTTCGGTGGCAAGAAACATGATCGCGAAGTCGGTGCTGGCCGGTGGATGCACGTACTTGTCGTGAATCTCCTTGGCCGACCCGCGCACGGTGCGCATGAGCGCCTCACTGGCCGCCTGCACCGCGGCCACGTCGCCGTGATCGGACGCATCCTGCAACCGCAACCAGTCTTCCTGCGGAAACTTGGAGTCGATGGGGAGCCACACGCAGGCGGCGGGATCGTCGAGTGGCCCCGGCAGGCGCACCGCAAACTCCACGCGCTCCGCAGTGTCCGGGCGGATGCACACGTTCTTGTCGTACTGATCGGGCGTAAGCACCTGCTCCAGAATGGCGCCAAGCTGCACTTCAGCCCACGTGCCGCGCGCCTTCACGTTGGTGAGCACGCGCTTGAGATCGCCCACGCCGGTGGCGAGCTGCTGCATCTCACCCAGCCCCCGATGCACCGTATCGAGGCGATCGCTGACCAGCTTGAACGATTCACCCAGCCGCTTCTCGAGCGTGTCGTGCAGCTTCTCGTCCACCGTGCGGCGCATTTCGTCGAGCTTGCGTTCATTGCCCTGCTGCAGTTCACGGACGCGCTCGTCGAGCGTGCCCCGCACGCGATCGAGCGCGTGCTGCGTGGCCTCGATGGACTTGGTCACTTCTTCGCGCAACTCGCGCGCCGACAGGCGTGCCTCGTCGCGGGCGCTGCGCAGCTCCTCGCGGAGTTCACGGCGCGCGAGTTCGGGATCGGGGCCCGCGCTCTGGCGGCCGCGCAGCAGAGTGGCCAGCAGCAGCACGACGGCCAGCACGGCGCACCCCAGCGTGAGCAGTGCGATGGGATCACCCATGGTCGGTACCCGCCCGCAACAGCGCTTCGAGTCCGCTGCCGCGTCGTACGGTGCGCGACACGGCCGAGCGCATCACGGCCTCATCGCCCACGATGAGCACGTGGCTCCGGGCGCGCGTGACGGCGGTGTAGAGCAACTCACGTCCCGCCACGCGACGTCCCGAGGGCGGGAGGATCACGATCACGTGGTCGAACTCCGATCCCTGCGCTTTATGCACCGTCATGGCCCACGCGGTTTGTGTGGCGGGCAACCGGGCTGGCGGCAGCGCGCGTGTGGCGCCCCCGGGTGCGGGAAAGTGCACGAGCATCTCGCCGTCCGTTTCCCATGCGATTCCCACGTCGCCGTTGAACACCTGCGATCCGTAGTCATTGGCCATCACCATCACCGGGCGCCGATGATACCAGCGTTCGGTGATGATCGTGCCCTGACGGCGCAGCCAGCGCTCGACTTCGGCGTTGATGCCGGAGACGCCCCAAGTGCCTTCGCGCTCCGCGCAGAGCACGCGGAACCCGTCAAGGGCGGCGAGGGCGGCGGCCGGCGTCTCGGCCGCCAGGCACCGTTCGAGGTGTGGCACCAGCAGCGCCAGCAACCCGGTACGGTCGCGCGGTGCGGGCACGGCGCGAACATCGGCGCGGGCGGGATCGTGCACGACGGCCGACAGCGCCGCCGCATCGCCGGCCAGGATGGCGGCCGCCGCGTCGCCGATCGCGGGGTGCCGCTCGAACCGGTAGCTGCGCGTGAGCCGCTCCACACGATCGTGCAGCGGGGTACCGGCGGCGCGATCGTGCGCGACGCGGCAGATCGCGCCGAGCACGTCACCGGCTTCCACGCTGGCCAGCTGATCCTGATCACCGACCAGCAGCAACGTGGCGTGCGACGGAAGGGCGGCCACGAGCGCATCCATCAGCAGCACATCCACCATGCTGGCTTCGTCGAGAATCACGAGGTCGTACGGCAACGGCATACCGGCGCGCGACCAGAAGCGATCACGATCAGGCTGGTACCCCAGCAGCCGGTGCACGGTCTGCGCGCTCTGCGGCACGCGGGCGCGGACCTCGGGCGAGGCGTTCATGTCATCCAGACGCCGTCGCACCGACTCCGAGAGCCGGGCCGCCGCCTTCCCGGTGGGGGCCGCGAGCGCGACCCGGAGCGCCGGGGTCTGCGCAAGCGTTTCCACGAGCATCTCGGCGATGCGCGTCGTTTTTCCGGTGCCGGGGCCGCCGGTGATCACGCGAAACGTGGGTGCCTCCTGCAACAGCGACGCGCGAATGCACGCCACGAGGCGCTGTTCGGCGTCGAAGAAGCGCCGGAACTGGAGCAGCTCGCCATGCCGCACCAGCGGCGCCAGCGCGGCACCATTGGCGGCATCCCCGGCGATGGCCTGCACGATCGACGGCACGCCGTCCAGCGCCGCGCGCCACCAGGGGACGTCACGCCCCCGCAGCATGGCGCAGAGGGCCTCGACCTGATCATTGACCACGGCGCCGGCCGCGGGGGAGCCAAGATCGCGGATAAGGTCCGTGGCCTCGGCCGCGAGGTCGGTCAGCGAGAGCGCGCTGTGGCCATCGTCACGCGCGTGGGCCAGCACCGCCACGGCGATGCCAACGGGCACGGCGGCGATACCGACGAGGCCCGCCCGGCGACAGGTGACCTCCGCGAGTACCCGATCGGTGGTGGACAGCAGCGTGCGCGCCACCGCCGCGTCGAGGAGTGCCGAGAGGCCGGCCGCCGCGCTCGTGATGACGGTCATGTCCGCACTCATGGTGTGCCTCCGACGGCGCGATCGAGCGCGTACAGCAGCGCGGGTGTGGGGGTGTCGGTGAACCATCCCTCGCCCGGTGCGGCACCGATGCCGCGCAGAAAGGCGTAGGTGACCTGCCCCCAGTGCCGGGCCGGGTCGTACCCCGGCTGCCGCGCGCGCAGGTGGCGGTGGAGCGCGAGGAGATACACGTGATACTGCAACGTGTAGTGCGCGGCATGCATCGCGTGCCCGAGCGCGTCGGGCGTGTAGTCGGCGTCGTTGGCACCCAGCCAGTTGGACTTCCAGTCGAGCACGTGCCAGCGCCCCTCGTGCTCGAAGGCGAGGTCGATGGAGCCGGTGAGATAGCCACGGAACTGATCGGCGCGAAGCCGGCGCAGCAGGGGCGCGTACGCCTGCGCGTGCGCCGATCCATGCGTGGCGAGGGCGCCCGCCACCGCGCCGATGGAGAAGGGGTGCACCGGCATCGAGAATCGCCACTCGCGCAACGTGGCCGCGCGGGGCACCGCGCTGAGCGAGAAGCCGGCGCCAGGCAGATCGGCACGACACACCGTGCCGATCATGTCGCGGATGTGCGTGAGCGTCCAGCGGCCCGTGGCGGGCACGGGAACGCCGTGCGCACGGAGCGCGTCCTCTACGGCGGCCTCGGTGGTCGCGTCAGGGTTGGCGAAATCGGCGCGCTCGAACAGGGCGTGCAGTGCGTTGCCGATATCGGCGCCGGCCGGCACGCCGCGGAATCCGGGTACCGTTGCCGCCGTTCGGCGGGCCTCATCGGGCTGCAGCAGGTCATCCACATCACGACTATCCGCGTGCGACACGTTGCGCGTGAGCGTCGAGAAGCTGCTGCGGCGCCAGACGGCCAGTTGTCCCGGCACGGGCGCGAACGTAAGCGGGGCGCGGCGTACTGATGGCGTGATCGCGGGCAGGGCGGGCAAGGGCGCCGCGTGGCGCTCGATGTCCGCAATGCCCATGCAGTCGGCATTGTCAGCGATCAGCGCATCGATCTGGTCCCGCTGCACGTGGTCACCGTCACCCTGCAGCAGCCACCCCAGCGGCGAGGCCGCGGCGTCGGCAAAGTTCCCCCACGTGACGTAGCAACGGGATTCAGCGCGGGTGAGCGCGACATACGCGAGGCGCAGGTCCTCGCCCTGCTGCTCGCGTGCCTTCTGTGCCTGGCGCTCCTCCCGCTGTGGCGACCCGAGGTCGAGCACCATGCCGTCGTCGAGCGGTGTGAGCGAATACGACACACCGAGTGCCTTGGGTGCGAACGCCTTGGTGCGCCAGAGCGTCGGGCAGAACACGACGGGCCACTGCAGTCCCTTCGCCTTGAAAATGGTGAGGATCTGCACCGCCTCCACATCGCGTTCCAGCCGCATTTCGCGACGTTCCGGCGTGATCGCCGATGCGCGTTCGTGCGCCATCCAGCCCAGCATGGCATCGGGGGTGAGGCGCGACGCCGCGTCGGCTTCCTGGAGCAGCTCCAGGACGTGCCGGACGTTCGTGACGCGCCGCTCACCATCGCGCAGCGACAGCAGCCGCGCCGTGGCGCCGCATGCGTTCATGAGCCACGAGAGCGCGGTGGCCCCACCGTACTGCAACCACATCGTGCGCGCGTGGGTCAACCGGTCGAGGATGACGTTCCAGGCACCGCTCCCCTCCGTGCGCAACGTCTCGGCGACGGCGCAGGCATCGCTCCCCCAAAGTCGTGTCGCCATCGCCGCCCGCACCGTGGTCCCGTCGCGCGGTGACGCGACCGCCTCGGCCAGCCGCACGAGTTCGCTGGCCTCTTCGCTCGCGAACACATCCGAATTGGCGCCCACGACGCACGGAATGCCGGCCGCATCGAGCGACGCTTTGACTTCCTGTGCCTCGGCATTGGTGCGCACCAGGACGGCCATCTGGCCCGCGCCGAGGCCGTTGGCCATCAGGCGTTGCATTTCCACGGTGACCGCGAGAATGGCCAGCGTGGTCCCCTGTTCCTTGGCGATGCTGCTCTTCGACGTGTTGTGCGCCTCGCCCGCCCACATCCACTGCAACGCGTGCCGGCCGTCGTCCGCAAGGGCCTCAGGAATGCGCACCTGATTGGCCGCCGTGACCTCGGGGATGCCGATCAGCTCCGGCGGACATGCAAACGGCTGCGCGTTACGCCGGAACAGCTGCGTGACGCTACGCACCATCGCCTCGGTGCTCCGGAAGTTCGTGAGCAAGGTGTAGCGTCGTTCGATGTTCGCGGCGGCCTTGAGATAGGCGCGCACATCGGCGTTCCGGAACGCGAAGATGGATTGTTTCGGATCACCGATGAGGAACAGCGGACACCCACGAAATGCGGTCGAGAAGATCGGGAACTGCGTGGGATCAGTGTCCTGGAATTCGTCGATCAGCGCCGCGCGGAAACGTTCGCGGATCCGTGAGGCCAGCAGCCCCTCGGGACCTTCGGCCACCAGGATGTCGTGCAGACGACGCAGGAGATCGTCGAAGCCCATCAGGTGACGCGCCTGCTTCTCCTGCTCGAATGCCTTCGACACCGTGCGCACGAAGTCCTGCAGCAGCTGAGGCGCGACCTCTGGCGCCGCGTCGATGGTGGTCCGTGGGTGCCGCAGGTACGGACGCAACAGATTCTTGATCCACGCGATCGGATCTTCCCCGTCGTCGGAAATCAGCGCGGCGACTTCGGGGACCTGCAACACGCGACGGCGCATCCAGTCCTGCGTGAGTCGCTGCAGGATCTCGGTGTCATCTTCCAGGAACGTGCCGCCGAAGGGGACACGACTTTCGAGCGCGCTTTCCGACAGCACCCGATGACAGAAACCGTGGATGGTGGACACCCCGAGTTCGTCGAGTGCGCCAAGGGCGGCGCGGATGATGGCCGCGCCCTCACTGGCGTGCGTGTCGCGCAGCGTGAACAGGTCATCGTTGCCCGCATCACGCGGCGGGGGTGCGTCGGACCACACCCGATCGGCCTCACGCAGCACGGCGCGAATCCGGCTGATCAGCTCCTGCGTGGCCTTCTCGGTGAAGGTGACCACGAGGATCTGCCCCAGGTGCTGCACCTTTCGCTGCAGGAGCAGCCGCAGTACGAGTCGGGTAATCGCGAACGTTTTGCCGGTGCCGGCACTCGCTTCCACGAGCGTGACGCCCGGATCGAGGGGCACGGTGAGTGCGTCGAAGGGCATCATAGGCCGGCCCCCTCCACCATGTGCGGCGACCACGATGCCTCGAACAGCATTTGAGTAAGGGTCTCGAACACGTCGCGCTGTGTATCGAACGCGAGTGTGTCGCGGAAGCACAGCTGCACGTAGGGATCGGCCTCGTCGCCGGGGGCGCCGAAGTCGTTGCCCGTAAACGCAGCGGCTGCTTTGTTGATGGGCACCTGCGTCTTGGCGCGCGACTTTGGATTCAGCGCAATCTTCGCGTTGTGCACCATCGATGCCCGATAGGCGTCGGCCGCATTCGGGAAAAAGGGCAGCGGGGCGCGACGCGCCTCGTGCATGGCGCTGATCCAGCCGTCCAGCATCGCGATGGCGTCGGGCACTTCGATCATCGACTCGACGATCGCCTTCTCCTTCTTGCTGTCGGGATACATGAGCACCGTCGTGCCCGGCACCGCCGCGCCCTGCTGCTTCGCTGCGCACATCACCACGTGCTCCACCCACGCTACGATGCGGTGGCGTGCCGAGATGCTCCCCGTGCGTACGACGTAACGGGCGTGCTCGATCACGCCCTCCACCGCCCCGATGATGCGCCAGCCGGTGCCGGTCACGGTCAACGCCGCGCTGGTGCGCTCACCGGCGGGCAGCGCCTCGATGATGGGACGCGCTTCGTCTTCCAAGCGCCGGAACCACGACTCCCCAAGGACGCCAGGTGGCAGTTTGCCCGCCGCCACCATTTGACGCTGCATCCACCCGGCATCGTGATGGCCACTCATCACCGCGCGCAGCATGTCGGCGCGCACACCGCCCTGCTTCATCTTGCTGAGCCAGTGCAACTCCGTGTCCGAGCTGTCGGTCGCGCTGGCGTCGGGGAGACGCAGTCGCAATACCTGCTGGCAGAACCACTGTGAGGGATTACTCCAGAAGCCGGTCAGGTTACGCAGCGTAATGTCGGCCACGTTCTCGTTCACGAGATCGGGCACCGCGTCCAGGAAGAACGGGAAGCCCTCGGCGGCCGGCGGGCCCGACGCCTTGCCCGCCAACGGCGAGAACGTAACCAAGCGCGGGTCGTCGGTGCTGACATAGCGATCGCTGAACGCCTGCAGGGGATGGCGGAGCAGCAAGCGGGTACGCGCCCCACCGTTGCTACGGCGATCGAGATGATCGAGCAGCTCGTCGATCACGATGGAGGGCGCGCGGACAGCGTTGTCGCGTGGGTCGTGACCGGTGTACGTGAGCACGACCCGCGACTCGGCGGCCAGCAGCAGGTCGAGAAAGAGCTGCCGGTCATCGTCACGCAGATTCCGGTCGCCCGCACGCGGGTCGCACGACAGCAGGTCGAAAGCCGGCCGGCGATCACGTCGCGGAAACGCCGCATCGTCGAGGCCGGCCACGGCGATCACCTTGAACGGCACGCTGCGCATGGGCTTGAGGGCCGCCACCGTCAGATTGCCGTTCAGAAAACCCGAGCCGAGGCTGTCATCGTCGAGTTGCTGCACCAGCCAGTCGCGCACGACGCTGAACGGGACCGGCGCCTGATACGCGGCGTGGCCGGCGGTGGTGGACAGCGCGTGGACCACCTCGCGCACCGCGTTCAGCCCCGCCCGTTCGTCAGCCGTGCTCGGGCGCACCATCACGTCCAAGAACGTCAACAGCTCGGCGGTCCACGCGGCGATGGGGCGCGGCTGGCGCCACGAGTGGAGCGTCAGGGCCAGCGTGTCGATCCACTGCGACAACGCCGCCAGCGCCTCCGAGTCGCCCATCGTGTCACCGGCCTGCGGGATCGCGCCCAAGACCTCCTCGGAAACGCCCCCGGTCATCTCACCCAGCAGCAACCGATCGAGACCTGTACGCCATGTGGGCATCTCGGTTGTCGGTAGGGCAAGACGCTCGAGGGCCTCGTCGTCATAGCCCCAGCGCACGTTCGCGTCCCGCGTGGTCCGCGCCAGGTATTCCACCTGCTCGTCGTCCAGCTGCGCCGCGGTGTGTATGGCGGGGTGCTCCAGCACGCCGAACACCTCGGTGTGGGTGAGGCGTCCTCCCTCGAGCGCGAGCAGTTGCAGCACGGCCGTGGCCACCGACTCCTCCCGACGGCGACGGTCAGCCACGGCGAAGGGGAGGTGCACCGATCCGTCGTTCGCCCGGAACACGGTCTCGACGAGCGGTGCCCACTCGCTGATATCCGGCACCAGCAGCAGCACGTCGTGCAGCCTGAGCGTCGGGTCGGCCATCAGCGCTTCGGCGATTTGATCGCGGATGACCTCGAGCTCGCGCAGCTTACCGTGCGCGACATGCACGCGCAGCGAGGCGTCGCCCGGGGTGAGCGCCAGGGTGTGCGTGCCATCGCCGGCGCCGGACAGCTCCTGCTGCAGCTGCGCGAGCAACGTGTCATCACGCGCGAGCGAGGCATCGTGCAGCGGCACGATGATCGCGCCGTGCGAAACCAGCAGGCGCTGCAGCACCTGTCCCTGCGCCCCGAACGCCGCGGCGAGTGGATGCCGCGGTCCGTCGGCCGTGGTGGGTAACGGCAGCACGGCGGCGTACACGGTGACCTCGGTGTGCCGTGCCACGGCCGCCAGCAGCTCGATCACGCGCGGCGGCAGCGAGCTGATCCCGAACACGGACACGCGCGATGGCAGCGACAGCGTTCCCGGCGCCGCGGCCTTGATGTGCGCCAGCAGCTGCGTGAGGCGGCGCGCACCATGCACGGCGCCATTCGCGCAAAGGTCACGCCACAGCGCGGCCTGCCAGATCTCGTGCGGCGCATCGAGGCACGGCTCGCCCCGCTCCCACGCCTCCAGCAGATCGTGCCGGAACAGCTGATAGTCGTCGAAGCGCGCGGCCACGCGGGCGGCCAGGCCGAATCGCATGCGGTCGTCGCCGTGTTGCAGATAGCGCGACAGCGCGGCGTAGCGGGGATCGCGGAGATCTATTCCGCGCAGCAGCGCATCGAGGCGCCACGTCATCGTCTCGCGCGAGAAGGTGTCGACCGCGTCACCCGGCATCCCTACCGACTCAGCGACGGCCTGCACGAAGCGCGCGGGAAACGGCAACTCCACCGAGCCCGCACACCCCAGCGCATCGGCGAGCGCCAGCGTGATCCACTGCCGCATCCCCTGGCTCTGCACCACGATGATCTCACTGTCGCGCGGCGGCAGTGGGGCGGCCTGCAGTCGCGCCACGAGGTGATCGCGCAGCACCCCCAGCCGTGGGGCGATGTACACATTCATGGGTGGGATTCTCATGCGAGGGAGACCCGCGGACGCCCCGGAGTCATGCCGGCGTACACCAGCATGACTCCAGGATCGTCAGGGGGTCTGACAATGCCCTGCCGGTGGGCAGGGGTTACTTCGACCCCGCCTTCGTGGCCGGCGCGATCGGACGGTTCGGCACCACCGGGCCGTCCTTCTTCGTGGGATGCAGTTCGGCCAGCGTGTTGCCGTCGTACAGGCGGCCGTTCTTCATGACGGACGCAATCCGGTTGGTGTTGCGCAGATCAACGAGCGGATCGGCATCGAGCACCACGAGATCGGCCAGCTTCCCCACTTCCAGCGACCCGACGTCGCCCTGCAGTCCGATCGCCTGCGCACCGATCAGGGTAGCCACCCGGAGCGCTTCGTGCGGCGTCATGCCACCCGACGCCATGAGCCACAGCTCCCAGTGGTATCCCAGCCCCTGCAGCTGACCGTGGCTCCCGACGCCCAGACGGCCGCCGGCGCGCAGAATCTTCGTGGCGTCCGCCGCGAGCTGCGGGAAGATGTACTCCTCGTCGCGGAACCAGCCGCCGGCCGTACCGCCACCCGGCATCGAGGCCATGCGGCGCCGTGTCTTGAGCGCGAGCTCTTCGTAGGCGGTGAAGCGCTGCAGCTTGGGATCGGCGTACGGGTTTTCCTTCGTGTAGAAGTAGTTCTCGCCCCACGGACCGCCGTAGTTCACGAGCAGCGTGGGGGTGTAAGCGCGGTTGGACCACGCCATGAAGCTGGTGACGTCACGGCCCAACGGCACGATGCCCATGGAGTGCTCGAGCCCGGGATACCCGTCGAAAGTCTCGGTGAGGTTGAGCTTCACGTCGAGTGACCCTTCGGTGGTCGGCATCAGCTGCTGTTCGCGCGCGGCCTTGATGATCCACTGCCGCGTCTGCCGCACGCCGGCCACGTACATCTTGATGGTCTTGGTGTCGTAGTACGCGCTATAGCGCTTGAGGATATTGCGCGCGTGCTCCTGGTCGCGGATGTCGTCCGTGTTGAAGACGCCGGGGCCAGTGGAGTAGATGCGCGGTCCGATCGCCTGTCCGGCGTCCACCATGTCCTGATACGTCAGCACATCGGTGGTCGCGGTCTGCGGATCGCGCGTCGTGGTGACCCCGTACGCGAGATTGGCGAGATAGGCCCACGGCTGCGCTTCGTGAATGGTGCCACGCTCGGCACGCAGGTGCGCGTGCGTGTCCACGAAGCCCGGCATGACCGTCTTGCCGGCGAGATCCATTTCGGTGGCATTGGCGGGCGCCGTGACGGTACCCGACGCGCCGATGGCGGTGATGCGGTTGTTGGTGACCACGATGTCGCCGCGCGCGATCACCTCGTCGCCCTTCATGGTGATGAGGCGCGCATTGCGCAGCACCACGGTGCCGCGTGGGATGTCACGGGCGGCCTGCATGCGCACGCGCGACTCGGCGGGAGCGTACGGCCGCGGGCGGAGGCTGTCGACCACGGTGGAGTCGCGACGCGATGCCACGAGGGCGGCGTCACGCGCAGCGGCCGAGTCGAGATCGAACACCACGTGCGCGTTACCGATGGACCAGTGCACGCGACGGCCGTTGGCCGACCACGCGGGGAACTGGCCGCCGATATCGGTGAGCTTCCGGACCGGCACGGCCGCGCTGTTGGGATCGGCCACGCTCACCGACGGCTGTGTCCCGCGCGGCGGCACGACCACGGTGTAGAAATCCGCGTTGATCTGCGCCAGCGCCACGTCACCACTCGGCGACATCATGGTCAGGGTGGCCGGCGGGCCGGGAGAGCCGGGCTCCTCGGGATTGTTCAGCTGCTGCAGGAGCAGTTCCGACGCGTTCACGTCGTGATCGTCCACCGCACCGCCCACGGCGGGGCCGGTCACACGCAGATGCCGCTGTTCGTCGCTGCCATCCCAGCGGATCGACACGAGTCCGTTGGCGGACGAGGACAGATAGATACGCGTGGTGTCGCGCGCGAAGTGGGGCTTGCTGCGGCCGGCGGCGCGGGCGATCACCGTGGCGGGGCTGCCATCGGCGGCGGCCGGCGTGGCCGGATACCACACCAGATCGGTGGGTGCCGTGACGCCGGTTTGATCACGACGACCCTGCGCTGCCGTCTGCGTGAGCACGAGCCGCGCCCCATTCGGCGACCACACCGGCTGACGCAGCGTACCGGGGACCTTGCTGAGCAGCACGGGCGCGGCGGCACGCGGCGCGACGGCCGCCTTGTACAGCCGGCCACCGTCGGCGGACCACGTGACCCACGCCAGCGACTTGCCGTCGGGCGACCACGCCGGCTCCGATTCAATGATGTTCAGCGTGGACACGCGGCGCGGTGTCCCGCCGGGATAGTCCATCACGTAGAGCTTCTCGAGCGAAATGAACGCCAGCTGCTTGCCGTCGGGCGAGGGCACCGCGTCGCGGATCTGCCGCACCGTGAACTGCGTGCTGTCGGAGATCGGGTACTTGAACGCCAGCTCCGGTCCGGCCTCGAGCGAGGCCTGCACGCGGAACGGAATCTCTGTTTGCCCGCTACCGTCGATCGCCACACGCCAGATCTTGTTGGCGTAGCTCGCCACGAGCTCTTTCGAATCCGGGGTGAAGCTCATCCCCGGCAGCGCGTCCATCGGCGCCCGCGACTCCATTTCGTCGCGCTGCGTGGG
>JARIEX010000089.1 GCA_031127095.1 Gemmatimonadota bacterium | reverse complement strand
ACGCGCATGATCGGCGGCTTGGTGATGACGCACGGCGATGACGCGGGGCTGCGGCTGCCGCCCAAGCTCACGCCGATTCAGCTGGTGATCGTGCCGATCTGGAAGACCGAGGAAGAGCGTGCCGCCACGGTGGAGATGGCGAAGCGGATTGCCGATGACCTTGGCAGCTTCAAGCGCCCCGACCACGAGCGCATCCGTGTGCACGTTGACGACCGCGTCGGCGTGAAGCCGGGGGCGAAATACTACCACTGGGAGCTGCGTGGTATTCCGCTGCGCATGGAGATTGGCCCCCGTGATCTGGCGTCGAACAGCGGCATGCTGGCCCGCCGTGACACCCGCGAGAAGCGTCCCATCAGTTTCGACACGCTGCGGACCGAGCTGCCCGTTGTGCTGGATACGATCCAGGCGGACATGCTCGCTGCCGCCCGCGCGCGGGTGGAAGCGAACACCATCCGCGAGCGGATCAGCTACGACCGGTTCAAGGAAGTCATGGAAGGCCCCGGGGCCTTTGTGTATGCCGGCTGGAACGGGGATCCGGCTGTGGAGCAGCGCGTTAAAGAAGAGACCAAGGCGACGATTCGCGTGATACCAGACGCGGAGTTCCGGTCACCCGAAGCGCCCACGACGTGCATGGTGACGGGCGAGCCGGCCAAGTATGAGGTCGTGTGGGCCCGCTCGTACTGACCGGCCGTATGCCGTCCACCACCTCTGAACCGGCATTCGTGCGCCGCGCGGGTGTGCTCCATGCGGAGCACGTGCCGTTGCCTGCGATTGTGGCCGCGGTCGGCACGCCAGCGTACGTGTACTGCGCCGGGACCATCCGTGATCGTCTGGCCCGGCTCGAGGCGGCATTCGCCAGCGTGCCACACCGTATTCACTTCGCCATGAAGGCGAATTCGAATCTGGCCATCCTGCGTCTGTTGCAGGAGCTTGGCGCTGGTGTCGACATCGTCTCAGGTGGAGAGCTGTTCCGGGCGCGCGAAGCGGGCTTTGCCGGCCGCGACGTCGTGTTCAGCGGCGTCGGTAAAACGGTGCGGGAGATCGAACAGGCGCTCGACGCGCAGGTCCTGCTCATCAACGTCGAGTCCGAAGCAGAGCTGGTGACCATCGATGCCGTCGCGGGGCGGCTTGGCACGGTGGCGCCGATCGCGATCCGCGTGAACCCGGAAGTCACGGTGGACACGCCGCACGCCTACATCAAGACGGGCGAAAAGGGACAGAAGTTCGGGATTCCCCGCGATGACGTCGCGCGGCTGGTCAGTCTTGTCCGTGAGTTACCCCACGTGGAACTGCGTGGTCTCGGGATGCACCTGGGCTCGCAGATTGGCAACGCCGACCCGATGCGTGATGCACTCCCGCGACTGTTGGCCGCGATAGCGGCCGCGCGCGCCGAGGGACACGCGATCGCGTACATGGACGTCGGCGGTGGTCTGGCGGTACCGTACCACGCCGAGGAGCCCGAGGCAGACATTGCCGACTATGCCGGGGTCGTGCTGGCGGCGGCCCGTGAGACCGGGCTGACGCTGCTGCTCGAGCCGGGTCGGTTTCTCGTCGCCGAGGCCGGTGCGCTGGTCACCGAGGTGCTCTATCGCAAGCACGCTGCCGGTAAGGATTTCATCGTGACCGATGCCGGCATGAACGATCTCGTGCGGCCCGCGTTGTATCAGGCGTACCACCGGATCGAAGCGGTCGAGTCGGCGGCCGGTACGATCGTGGCGGACCTCGTCGGCCCGATCTGTGAGTCCGGCGACTTCTTCGCGAAGGACCGCGAACTGCCTGATGTCGGCGCCGGTGCGCTGCTGGCCGTGCAGACGGCCGGTGCGTACGGCTACACGATGTCATCGAATTACAACTCCCGCCCGCGTCCGGCCGAAGTGTTGGTGGACGGTGACCGCTTTGCGGTCATCACCGAACGCGAACGCCTTGAAGACCTCGTGCGCCTCGAGCGCGCGCACCTCCAGTGGAGAACTGCCTGATGCGGATCGGATTACTCTCGGACACGCACGATCGCGTTCCTGCGGTGCGGGCGCTGCTCGAACAGATGATCGCGGGGGGCGTCTCGTTGGTCATGCACGCGGGCGACTACTGCTCGCCGTTCTCGCTGCAGCCGTTTCACGACCTGTCCATTCCCTTGCTCGGCGTATTCGGGCGGAATGATGGTGATCGCGACGCGCTGCTGGCTGCGGCGAAGGCCGGGTTCGGCGCGGCCGAGCTGTACGAATCGCCGCACAGCTTCGATCTGGGTGGTAAGTCCGTGCTGCTGATTCACGATCTGGCCGAGGTGCATCAGCGGTCCATCGACGGGCATGAAGTCGTCGTGCATGGATTCACGCACATTCCCGAGATGAAGTCCCGTGGCGATTCACTGCTCGTGAATCCGGGCGAGGGATGCGGCTGGCTGCACGGCGCACCGACCGGCGCGATTCTCGATCTCGACACCAAGGCAGTCGAGTTTCTCAAGCTGTCCGGTGCGGAGTGGAAAGTCTGATGAACAGTCGTATTCTCATTCTCGACTGTGGCTCGCAGTTCACGCAGCTCATCGCCCGCCGCGTGCGCGAAGCGCGGGTGTTCTCCGAGATTCATCCGGCATCGAAGTCGCTGGACTGGATCCGGGCGTGGAAGCCGGATGGCATCATCCTCTCCGGCGGTCCAAGTTCGGTAACCGACGAGGGAGCGCCGACCATTTCCCGCGCCCTACTCGACGTCGCGCCGATCCTCGGCGTCTGCTACGGCATGCAGCTCATCGCGCACCTCGAAGGCGGGGCCGTGGTTGGCGCCGGACGGCGTGAGTATGGCCGCGCTGAGGTCACCATCGATGAGCCGTCCGGACTCTTTGCCGGGTTCGATGCGGGTGAACGGACGACCGTCTGGATGAGTCATGGCGATCATGTTGAGCAGGTGCCACCCGGCTACGTCGCGACCGCGCACAGCGGCCACACGCTGGCCGGTTTCCGTCATGCCACCCGTCCCATTCACGCGGTGCAGTTCCATTCGGAAGTCGCGCACACGGTGCGCGGTGCGGAGATCATTCAGAACTTCCTCTTCGGCATTTGTGGGTGCACGCCGGACTGGACACCGGGGCACTTCATCGATCAGGAAGTCGCCAGGATCCGTGCGCTGGTCGGCGACCGGCAAGTCATCTGTGGCCTGTCGGGCGGTGTCGATTCGAGTGTGGCGGCGGCGCTGGTGCACAAGGCGATCGGTGATCAACTCACCTGTATCTTCGTCGACACAGGGCTGCTACGCCTGCACGAGCGCGAGCAAGTCGAGCGCACCATGCGGGCGCATCTCGGCATCAAGCTCATCACGGTGCGCGCCGAGGATCGGTTCCTCGACGGGCTGGCGGGCGAGGGCGATCCGGAAAAGAAGCGCAAAATCATCGGTCACACGTTTATTGACGTGTTCGAGGACGCCTCAGCCGAGGCCGGGAAGGGCGCGGAGTTCCTGGTGCAGGGCACGCTGTATCCAGACGTGATCGAGTCCGTGAGTGCCACCGGTGGTCCGTCGGCCACCATCAAGACGCACCACAACGTGGGTGGACTGAAGCCGGACATGAAGTTCCGTCTCATCGAGCCGCTTCGTGAGCTGTTCAAGGATGAGGTGCGGAACGTCGGGCGCGAACTCGGACTCCCCGAGGAGATGGTCGGCCGGCACCCGTTTCCCGGGCCCGGGCTCGCCATTCGCGTGCTCGGCGAGGTCTCGCGGTACGCCGTCGATATCCTCCGACGCGCCGACGCGATCTATCTCGAGGAGATCCGCGCGGCAGGCCTCTATCAGGAGATTTGGCAGGCGTTCGCCGTCTTCCTGCCGATTCGATCGGTCGGCGTGATGGGCGACGGCCGCACGTACGAGCATGTCATCGCATTGCGTGCGGTCACGAGCACCGATGGCATGACCGCCGACTGGTTTGCGTTCCCGCACGACGTGCTGGGCCGCATTTCCAACCGGATCATCAACGAGGTCGATGGCGTGAACCGCGTGGTGTACGACATCAGTTCAAAGCCGCCGGCCACGATTGAATGGGAGTAGGGCCCGCGTCGTGCCGATCGTCAGCGCTCGTCTGTGAGCGCTGACGCGAGCGCGCCGTCGCCGGTAGCGAGGGGGCGTGCGAGCGATCTGCGTGACATGGCGCGGTTTGCGGCGCCGATCGTGTTCATCAACCTCGGCGTGCAGGCGATGGGCGTCGTCGACACGCTGATGGTGGGCAAGCTCGGTGGCGCCGCCATTGCAGCCGTGGCGTTGGGCAATTTCTTCGTCTTCAACGTCAGCGTGTTCGGCATCGGTCTGCTGTGCGCCATCGACCCCGTGGTCGCACAAGCGGTCGGTGCCGGTGACCGTGAAGGCGTTGCGCGTGGCGTGCAGCGTGGGTTCGTGCTGGCCGCGATCATGGCCGTGGTGGTCACGCTGGCGCTGCTGCCCGGTGAAACCGTGCTGCTGGCCCTCGGTCAGCCGGCTGACGTGGTGCGGGAGACGGCCGTGTACACGCGCCGTCGTGCGCTCGCCGTCGTGCCGTTTTTCGCCTTCGCCGTGTTCCGGCAGACGTTGCAGGCCATGGGGCCCGTGCGCCACATTCTCGCGGCTGTCGCCGTTGCGAATCTCGTGAACGTCGCAGCCAATTGGGTGCTGATTTTCGGGCATGCGGGGGCGCCGGCGCTGGGCGTCGAAGGGGCAGGGTACGCCACGGCGATCTCCACGTGGGTCATGGCACTCCTGCTTCTCGCGCTGGCGTGGCCATTGCTGCGCCCCGCTGTTCGGCCCTGGCGTCGCGAGACGCTCCATTGGGCACCCGTGTCGCGCATGCTGCGAATCGGGGTGCCCATCGGTGTGCAGTGGTTTTTCGAGAGCTTCGCCTTCGGCCTGACGGCACTGTTCATGGGATGGCTCGGTACCACCGCGCTGGCGGGCCACGAAATTGCGCTGAACATGGCCGCGCTGACGTTCATGGTGCCGCTCGGTATCTCCGGTGCCGCGGCGGCCGTGGTGGGGCGCGCGATTGGCCGGGGCGACATGCCGGCCGCCAGGCGGGATGCTGTGGCCGCGATTGTGTGCGGCGTGGGATTCATGTGCGTGAGCGCCGCGGTGTTCATCCTCGCGCCCACGTGGCTGGCGACCGCATATACCACGGAGCCCGCCACGGTCGCCGTGGCCGTCGCGCTGATCCCGCTGGCGGGGTGGTTTCAGGTATTCGACGGGCTGCAAGCGGTGACCAGCGGGGTGCTTCGGGGCGTTGGCGACACCCGAATCCCGGCCGCACTACATCTGGTCGCGTTCTGGGGCGTCGGCATCCCGCTCGGCTACTACCTGGGCTTCCACACGCCGCTGCGCGAGCGCGGGCTCTGGATGGGGCTCGTAGCCGGGCTCGCGGCTGCGGCAATTCTGCAGACACTGCGCGTCATCGGACGTCTGCGCCGCAACATCGGGCGCGTGATGGTCGACCACTGAGGCCAGCGCGCCCCCACGACGATCAGACGCGCTTTTCTTCGAGCAAGGCCATGAACGCCGCTGGCGAGTCGATGTCCATCAGGCGCCCGGGCACGTCCCCTTCCTTGCTGAACTGCGCGATCTTGCCCAGCACCGGCAGGTACTGATTCGAGACCTCGAGCGGCGGGGCGACGATGAGGAAGAAGAAGTTGACGGGCTTGTCGTCGATGGCCTTGAAGTCGACGCCCTCCTTCTTGCGACCAAAGGCGACGCGAAGGCGGTTGACGACGAGACTGCGGCAATGCGGAATGGCGATCCCACGACCGATGCCCGTTGAGCCGAGATTTTCACGCCGCTTGAGCATCTTGAACAGCATGCCCTCGGATTTCTCATCGAGCTTGAGCAGCCCGATGAGTTCCTTGAGAATTTCGTCCTTGCTCGTGCCTTGAAGCTCGAGCTGGACGGCGTCTTCTGAGAAGAACTCGCGAAGTTCCATAGCCTTCTATCCTAACCGTGGGGGCGCTGCTGTCAAACAGCCGCGTTGCTCGTCCGAGACCGCTCGGCTAATTTCAAGTATATGTCCCGCAAGACGTTTCCGTTCCGTGTGCCGCATTCGGTGCCGTTATACCTCGCACCGATGGCCGGCGTGTCGGAATCCCCGTTCCGGCGCCTGTGCCATGCGCACGGTGCCGATGTCGTCGTCACCGAGTTTCTCTCCGCCGAGGGCATCCGCCGGGAAAACGACGCGACCATCAGCAAGCTGCGCTTCTCGGCGGACGAACACCCGATCGGGGTCCAGATCTTCGGGGCTGACCCGGCGGCCATGGCCGATGCCGCCGCGATGGTCACCGATCTGTTTCATCCCGACTTCGTGGACATCAACTTCGGCTGTCCAGTCAAGAAAGTCGTGCGCCGGAACGGCGGGTCGGGGTGTCTGCGTGACCTCGATCTGGTGCAGGCCATCATCCGCGCCGTCTCCCAGGCTACCCATTTGCCCGTCACGTGCAAGATCCGCAGCGGGTGGAGTGAGGAGATGCGGGACCCGGTCGGGATCGCCCTGCGCTGCCAGGACGCCGGCGCGCGCGTGCTCGCGCTGCATGCCCGCACGCGCACGCAGATGTACACCGGCCTCGCTAACTGGGACGAAATCGCCAAGGTCGCGGAGGCCCTCGACATCCCGGTGTTGGGCAATGGGGACATCAAGACGGCGGCCGACGCGAAGCGGATGCTCGATCACACGCGGGCGGATGGGATCATGCTCGGGCGCGGCTCCTACGGGCAACCGTGGGTGTTCAGGCAGGCGCGCGCGCTGTTCGACGGACAGCCCATGCCGGAGACGCCCGGGGTGCACGAGCGCTTCGCGATCGCGCTCGATCACGCGCGCATGGTGCAGGAGTACGAGGTCGACGCCATCGGCGCCGCCCTCGAGTTTCGCAAGCACCTGGGGTGGTACGTGAAGGGGCTGCCCAACTCGGCGGAACTGCGCAAACTGCTGCATCAGGTCCGGGACTTTGCCGAAGTCGAGGGGATTTTCTCGACCTACCTGCAGCATTACGAGGAGTGCCGAGCGCGCGGTCTGGCGGCGAGTGATCCGGACGTGTCGGATCTCACCTGCGAGGCGGCCTGATCCGCTGGCGTTGGGTGGGCGCGCCAGTTGCGGGAACCTGTGGTTCCCGGGTAGTGTATCTGTTGTAGGACGCAGGACCGTTAGCCGGGGGTGACTGGCTTCGACGGGGTTGGTGAAGCTCTGGTTGCGTGCCCAGGTCCTCGAGCACCTGGTAAAACACTCGGGAAAATTCCAATCGCGAACAACAACCTCGCGCTCGCCGCCTAACCTTCGGGTTACCGGCAGTGCTCACAAGGCAGCCCGCCCGGGGCGGCATGTGAGTATCGAAAATCTGGGCTAGTCCGACGTTACGTCTGCGGGCGTAGGGCGAAACTTTAGCAGGCTTGTCTGGACGTGGGCTTTCTGTTGGCCAGCGGACAGAGACCTCAATCAACAGAATACGCACGTAGACGCTGGGGTCGATTCAGTCTCGGACAGGGGTTCGATTCCCCTCACCTCCACTTGGGCGCCTCACCGCAATCGCGGTGGGGCGCTTTTGTTTAGCCGACCGGCGCTGGCGCCGAGGCAGAGGCCTGCCAGTCGGCCGGCAGCTGCCGCAGCAATCGCGCTTTGAACTGGTGATAGTCCACCGTGATCGTGTGCCGTGGCGTATCGAGCTGCGGATAGTCGGGGTGCGCCAACTCGTGCGCGATCGCGGCATCGAGATCAGCCGGGGGACTCCAGGTGCCCGCCAGCCGTCGCGCCAGCACCTTCGCCTGCAGTTCCGCGGCCGGCCAGATACACCCGAGCGGCTGAAACAGCCCCACGAACGACAGGGTCGGGAATCGCGCCGGGAACATGCGCAGGTAGAGCGGGACGGGGCCACGCGAAAAGTCCGCGACGTCAGGCGCGAGGAACGGGTGCGCAATCCAGTACCCCGTACAGGCAATGATCACGTCGTACTCGCCGGACGATCCGTCGGCAAAGTGCACCGTGCGTCCGTCGAAACGCGCAATCTCCGGACGCGGCGTGATGTGCCCATGGCGCAGTGCGTAGAAGAGCTCCGAGTTCACCGTGGGGTGCGTCGCCCCGAACGCATGATCTGGTTCGGGCAGTCCGTAATCACGATTGGCGCCCTGGAGAACGCGCAGCAGAAACTGATTGAGTCGTGAACGAAGCACGCGTGGCAGCCACTGCGTCCGCTGTCCGACGACATCGCTCGGTTGTCCGAAGAGAAACTTGGGTACGATCCAGTAGCCGCGTCGCCACGACAGCTCCGTCGTAGCTGAAACGCGGGCCGTCTCCACGGCGACATCACACGCTGAATTGCCGCCGCCGATCACGAGGACACGCCGACCGGCGAACGGTGTCGCGCGCTTGTACTCGTGCGAATGCATCAGCGTGCCGGTATACTCGCCAGGATATGACGGCATGCGTGGTCGCCAGTGATGGCCGTTGGCCACGACCACTGCGTCGAACTCCTCGTGTGAATCGTCCGCTCCCGTGCGCACGGTGATCGCCCATCGGTGGCTGGGCAGCGGCTCCACGCGCAGGACATCGACGCCGAAACGCACGTGGCGCGTGACGTCGAAATGGTCGGCGTAGCTCTGGAAATAACGCGCCAACTGCTCGTGCGACGGGTAGTCGGGATACCACGACGGCATCGGGAAGTCATGGTACTGCGACAGCGTCTTGGAACTGATGATGTGCGTCGTCTCAAAGACGCTCGAATGCGACGACTCGAGTCGGAACAGCCAGTTGCCGCCTACCGCGTCATTGCGATCGAAACACACAACATCGGTGAATCCCGCATCGAGGAGATTCTTCACGGCGGTGATGCCGGACGGGCCGGCACCGATCACCGCGATGCGTGCGCTGCGCGACAGCATGGTCAGGCGAGGGCGGCGTGCGCAGCCGCCAAGCGCGCCACCGGCACGCGATACGGCGAGCATGACACATAGTCGAAGCCGACCTGATGGCAGAACGCCACGCTCTGCGGTTCTCCACCATGCTCGCCACAGATACCGACTTTGAGATCGGCCCGCGTGGCGCGTCCGTCTCGCACCGCCCAGGAGATCAGCTTGCCGACGCCCTTGCGGTCGAGCACCTGAAACGGATCCTCGGCCAGGATCCCCTTCTCGATATAGTGCGGAAGGAAACGGCCGGCATCGTCACGGCTCAGGCCGAACGTCGTTTGCGTGAGATCGTTGGTGCCGAACGAGAAGAAGTCAGCCTCGGTCGCGATTTCGTCGGCGGTGAGAGCCGCACGCGGCAGCTCGATCATCGTGCCAATGAGATATGGCACGCGCTCGCCCATCACGCCCATCACCTGCTCGGCCGCCCGCTCGATAATCGCCCGCTGATGACGCAGCTCGGTGACGTCGGAGACCAGCGGGACCATGATCTCCGGCCGCACGTCGATGCCGCGGCGGTGCGCACGCACGGCTGCTTCGAAGATGGCGCGCGCCTGCATCTCGGTGATCTCGGGATAGACGATGCCGAGGCGGCAGCCGCGATGGCCGAGCATCGGATTCGTTTCATGCAGCGCCGCCACGATGCGCGCCAACTCGGGGCGGGAGAGGCCCAGCGATTGCGCAAGCATCGTCGATTCTTCGCCCCCATGGGGGAGAAACTCGTGGAGCGGCGGATCGAGGAGCCGGATGGTCACGGGGAAGCCGTCCATCGCCTGAAAGATGCCCTCGAAATCGGCACGTTGCATCGGCAACAGCTTCTCCAGTGCGCGCCGACGCCCACTCAGATCGCGGGCAACGATCATCTCGCGCATCGCGGTGATGCGTTCGCCTTCGAAGAACATGTGCTCCGTGCGGCACAAGCCGATCCCTTCGGCGCCGAAGTTTCGCGCTACCCGCGCGTCGCGCGGGGTGTCGGCATTCGCGCGAACGCGGAGCCGACGGTCTTCGTCGGCCCAGCCCATCAGCGTGGCGAATCCCCGATACGTCGGCGCGTCTACCGATGAGAGGGTGCCGTTGTTGACGCGCATGACTTCGCTGGGCTGCGTGGGCAGATCTCCCGCGAAGACGCGGCCGGTACCACCGTCGAGCGTGATCCAATCGCCTTCGCTGATCACATGCTCGCCGATGCGCATCGATCGCTGCTCGTGCGAGATCTCGAGCGCCGTGCACCCCACGATGGCGCACTTGCCCATGCCACGCGCCACGACGGCTGCATGACTCGTCATCCCGCCGCGAGCCGTCAGGACCGCGCGCGCCGCGACGATGCCATGGAAGTCTTCCGGCGTCGTTTCTTCGCGTACGAGGATCACCTGCTCACCAGCCGCGTGGCGCCGCTCTGCGACATCGGGGTCGAACACCACGATGCCGCTGGCTGCACCGGGGCTGGCTGGCAAGCCGACCGCGAGCGCTTCCGCGCGTACGTCCGCACTGATCACCGGATGGAGCAGCTGGTCGAGCTGATTCGGCTGCATGCGCAGCACGGCTTCGCGCTGCGTGATCAAGCCTTCGTCCACCATATCGAGCGCGATCCGCAGGGCGGCGGCCGTCGTGCGTTTACCGGTGCGCGTCTGCAGCAGATACAGCGTGCCGCGCTCCACGGTGAACTCGATGTCCTGCATGTCGCGGAAGTGCTGCTCGAGGCGCTCCTGCGTAGCCATCAGCGCGGTATACGCGCCGGGAAGCATCGTCGCCATGTCGTCGATGTGAAGCGGCGTGCGGATGCCGGCGACCACATCTTCGCCCTGCGCATTGACCAGGAACTCGCCATAGAAGCGACGCTCGCCGGTGGACGGATCACGCGTGAACGCGACACCGGTGCCGGAGTCTTCGCCCATGTTGCCGAACACCATCGACACGATGTTGACACCGGTGCCGAGGGTATGCGAAATGCCGTTCACGCGCCGATAGTCGATCGCCTTCTTCAGCGTCCACGAATTCCACACGGCTTCGATCGCGCCCCACAGCTGTACCTGCGGGTCCATCGGAAAATCGCGTCCCGTCGTGAACCGGATCAGCTGCTGGTACTCGTGCACCAGCGCGCGCAGTGCGTCGGCGCTCAACTCGCTGTCGGTCGTCACGCCATTGGTGACGCGCTTGCTGCTGAGCAGCTGCTCGAACTTCGCGATCGGTACGCCGAGCACGACATCGGCGTACATCTGCAGGAAGCGGCGATACGAATCGTAGGCGAAGCGCGCGTTGCCACTGGCCTTCGCCAGGCCTTCGACCGTCTCGTCGTTGAGTCCGAGATTGAGGATTGTCTCCATCATGCCGGGCATGGAGACGGACGCACCGGAGCGCACCGACACGAGCAGCGGATTCGAGGCATCGCCGAAGCGCTTGCCGCTGACCTCCTCGAGACGCGCGAGTGCGGTGGTCACTTCCAAACGAAAGGCGTCGTCGACCAGCCCATCGGCGAGATACGACACGCACCGATGGGCGGCAATGGTGAACCCGGGTGGAACGGGGACACCGAGATTCGTCATCTCGGCGAGATTCGCCCCCTTCCCACCCAGAATCGTCTTCATGTCCCGCGTTCCGTCCGCGCTGCCGTTCCCGAAGAAGTAGACGGATTGGGTCATTCAATACTCCCTGTCAGTGTCGGTGAGGATCGTCAGGTTCAGCAGTTGGCGCGGTCAGCCTGCGATGCTGATCGGCACGCCAATGCCTCCGCCCGCCCGGAGGAGCTCCGGTTCTTTGGGCGTGGCGGTGGGGTACTGGCCGGAGAAGCACGCGTGGCAGTATCCGGCGGGGCCAGTCGGCATCGCCGACAACATCCCGTCAATCGACAGATACCCGAGCGAGTCGACCCCCAGGTGGCGCACGATCTCGTCGTGCGTCATCTGCGCGGCGATGAGCTCCTCGCGCCGTGGGGTGTCGATGCCGTAGTAGCAGGGACTGATAATCGGCGCACTGGACACGCGCATGTGCACCTCACGCGCGCCTGCCGCCCGGACGAGCGACACCAGCCCACGCGTCGTGGTGCCGCGGACGATGGAGTCGTCTACCATCACCACGCTTTTCCCCTCGAGCAGTTCGCGCACCGGGTTGTACTTCACCTTGACCTTGGCATCGCGCCCGGCTTGCGTGGGCTGAATGAATGTGCGCCCGATGTAATGATTCCGGATGAGCGCGAGCTCGTACGATACGCCGGACTCTTCGGCGTAGCCGAGTGCGGCTGAATTCGACGAGTCGGGTACGGCGAACACGATGTCCGCGCCGGGCGCCGGACACTCCTGCGCCAGACGGCGTCCGAGGGCGCGGCGGGAACGATCAACGGAGCCGCTGAACACTTTGCTGTCAGGGCGCGCGAAATACACGTGCTCGAACACGCAGCGGTTGAGCGGCGCCGCCGGCAGCACCTTCACGGAGCGCAGGCCGTGTGTATCGACGGCAATGATCTCGCCCGGCTCCACCTCACGCTCGAGGGTGGCGCCGACGATATCCAGCGCACAGGTCTCCGACGCGAAGGCCCAGCCGTTGCCGAGCCGCCCCATGACGAGCGGCCGCCATCCATGTGGGTCGCGCGCCACGATGACTGTGTCGTCCAGCACCACCAGCAGACAGTACGCCCCCTCAACGCCCTGCAACGCCTCCGCGACGCGTGCCTCGGGCGTCGCGCCGTTGGCGCGGGCAATCCGATGCACGATGGCTTCGGAGTCCATCGTCGAGGAAAAGATGGCCCCGCCATCTTCCAGCGCCCGACGCAGCTCAACGGCGTTGGTAAGGTTGCCGTTGTGCGCCAGCGCGATGTGCGTGTGTCGGACGCGTGCCAGAATCGGCTGCGCGTTCTCGATGGCTGACGCGCCCGCCGTGCTGTAGCGCGTGTGCCCGATGGCAATCGGGCCACGCAAGGCATCCATCTCGTTGTCGCCGAAGCCTTCCGAGACCAGCCCCATCGCGCGGCTCACGCGCGCATGCCCCGCGTCGTCCACGGCCACGATGCCTGCCGACTCTTGCCCCCGATGCTGGAGGGAGTAGAGGCCCAACTGGGTCAGTGCTGCTGCGTCCGGCACTCCATAGACGCCGAAAATACCACACATGGGAAAACTCCCGATCAGTCGTTGGTAGGAGCGTGCGATGAGGCCATCGCATGCTCGGCCGGCGTCTCGCCATCCATGGCGAGCGGGATGGCGTCGTGGAAAGCCTTCGCCAGCCAGGTCACCGGCGCGGAGAAGGTGTCATCGGAGATCGTGAACTGTGCGCCGGCATCGGCGGCCGTCACGACGCCGATCACGCGCGCCGGGACACCATGTCGCTGCGCGATCTGCAGCACGGCAGCGCTGTCGGCGGTGGACACGATGATCCGGCCGTGGGCTTCACCGAAGAGCAGCGCACGGTGGGGCAGGGTCGCCCACGCGGACAGATCCACCTCGAACCCGAAGGTCCGTTCGCGATCGGCCATCGCACATTCGGCCAGTGCGACCGCCAGCCCGCCGTCGCTG
>JARIEX010000088.1 GCA_031127095.1 Gemmatimonadota bacterium | reverse complement strand
CGCGCACCGTGCGCCTGCTCGCGCATCATCTCGGCCTGCGCGATGGCTTCTTCACCACCGGGGACGTCCAGCTGCAGTGCTTCCAGACGGCCGTCGAGCGCGGTGAGCTCCTCGCGCCACGCCGCCATTTCGCGCGTGGCCAACGAGATCTCAACCTGAAAGCGGCGCGCCGTGAGTTCCGCGTGCCGTTCGGCGCGACGACGCTGACGTGCCAGCGAACGCACCTGACTCTGCACTTCGTTGATCAAGTCGTCGAGCCGCGCCAGATCGACCGTGGTTTCCTCGAGGCGGCGCTCGGCGCTGCGACGGCGATCGCGATACAGCCCCACGCCGGCGGCTTCCTCGAACAGTTCACGACGCTCGTCGGGGCGGTCGGAGAGCAGCGCATCGATCATCCGGCTCTCGATCACGACGCCCGAATCGGCGCCGAGGCCGGTGCCGCGGACCAGATCCTGAATGTCGCGCAGGCGGCACGGGGCCCGGTTGAGCAGGTACTCGCTTTCCCCCGAGCGCAGCAATCGCCGGGTGATCACGACTTCCTTGAACGGGATGGGCAGATCACCCGACGTATTGTCGAAGTGCAGCGAGACTTCGGCCATGTTCACGGCCTTGCGGGCCGATGAGCCGTGGAAGATGACGTCTTCCATTTTCGCGCCGCGCATGGCGCGCGCGCGCTGTTCGCCGAGTACCCAACGCACCGCGTCGGAGACGTTCGACTTGCCGCTGCCGTTGGGGCCGACGATGGCTGTCACCCCCTTCTCGAACACGAACTCCAGATGATCGGCAAAGGCCTTGAAGCCATGGACCTCGAGCTTCGTCAGACGCACTAGAACGCTCTCCCAGTTCGATAAACCAGCACAGGCGCGATGCGCAGAGCGCGCAACGAATCGGCAAGCACGGTGGCTTGCAACGGCGATTCAAACGCGCCGGTATAGACATGCGCGCCACCGGCCGGCTGGAGCAGCGCATACGCGATGATCCCGCGCGCGGCCAGATCGGCCAGGCGCGCCGGGACTTGTGTCGGCGTCACGTTGCGCTCGAGGCGCAACGCGAAGGGAACGGACACGATGCTCCCCGATCCGACGATATTCTGTGTGCGCAGCTTCGTGAGCAACGACTCAGCCTGGGCACGGGTGGCCGATGCCCCCACGGTCACGCGGAACCACTGTTCGTCGCCGTCGGCCACCGGCGAGAGCGCCACCGCATCGAGGGCGCGGATGCGCGCGTCCGGCATGGCGGCCGCACGCGTGTTGGCGGTCGCGAAATACACAGCGTAGCGGGCCGCACCGACCGAGTCGGCCGGGTTCTCCAGCACCAGCGGGACACTCGGCGCCCGTGCACTGTCGGCGGTGGTGCCGGGCATCGGGGCGCCGGTGGAATCGCGCCACACCGAGTCGACGGGGAAGGCGCTGGGTACCGTGCTGTCGATCCGGACGGTGGTGTCCATGGGGGTGGGCGGCACCACGATGGCGGCGCTGTCCGGAGTGGGTGTGCGGCCGGTGATGAGCGCCACGAGGGGGGCCGGCAGTCGCGACAACAGCTGCGGATAGAAGGCGCCGACGGCCACCGCGACCGCGCCGAGCACGGCCACGAGCGCGATGAGGCGGGTGCGGCGGCTCGAGGCGTTTTCCGCCGCGGCTGCGCGCGCGCGTGCTGTGGCCGCGCGCTTCACCTGAGCGCGGACGTCGGGCTCGGGCGCGCGAGAATCCGCGGCCGTGACGGCCTCTGGCGGCGGTTCCGGTCGGCTGGAAGGCGGCGCGATCAGCGGCACGCCGGGCGGCACGGGGAACGCCGTGCCACCCACCGGCATCAGTGCGCCCACGTATGCGCACAGTGCTGCAAAGCCGGGCGTGGCCGGATTGGCCACCACCACGAGCAGGGCGCCCACCTGATGAAAACCAGCGGCCAGTCGACGCCAGCGTTCGTTGGCGTACACGGTCTCGAGGGCCACGGCCTCGGTACCGCTGGGCATCAGAAACACGTTGTCGGCATCGCGCATGGGACGCGCGATCTTGTTGAGCGACACGCCATAGAGGAAGCTGTCGCTGATGCCATGCGGGTCGTCGCCGCTCACGAGCGCTTCGATCGCGGGCGCCTCGCCGATGAGATCGGCCACCGCCACGCGCCGCCGCTGTCCCTGCGCACGGGCCACGCCCAGCGCCAGCGAGGTGGCGGCCGCCGAATCCACCGCGGCGATGACCACGGCGCAGAGGCCGTCCAGCAGCGGCGCCACGCGGCGCCCCTCCATCTCCCACTGTTCCGATGCGCCGACTGATGTCACGGGGCCCCCTCGAAGATCCAATAGCTCTGTCCGGAGGCTTTGCCCACCCGGTCGGCATCGGCGCGGGTGGTGTATGGGCCCAGCACCACCCGATAGAGGGTCTTGCCGGCGCGATCGGAGGTGGTGATGCGCGGTGATTCCCCGTCCACGCGGATCCGTGCCGCCACCTGACGGGCCTGCCGCTCGTCGAGCACTGCCGCGAAGGAGACCGTGAACGCGGTGGCCGACGCCGAATCGGTGCGCAGCGTGGCGCGCGCGGTATCGACCTGCGGACCGCGCGCCGCTGCGCTGTCTGCGTAGTCCACGGAGTCGCGCGGCGCGCTGGTGCGGAACTGCACCGGCTGATCGAGGCCGGCGGCGCGCGGCCGGAATCCGTTCCAGCGCATCGTGTACCAGAACTGCGCGGCGCCGCCCACGACGGTGCGCATATCGGCCAACGATACCGGGTGGGCCAGCACGACGTCGTTGCCGCGCGCGGTCGCAATGGCACCGTCGGGGAGCACCAGCGGCAGATCCCCGCGCCACGCGCTTCGCACGACGCCCAGCACGGCATCGCTGCCCAGACCGATCACGTAGACGGAATCCCCGCCACCGCGCGCCAGCACCACGCGCCCTAACGGGTCCATGCGCAGCGCGCGTGGGACGCCGGGCAGCTTGATCGTGCCGCTCACGCCCTCCTCGAAGCGGTCCACGATGCGCAGCTTCTCTTCGTTGTCGAGCGCGACGAACAGCCGATCGCCGCTGGGGGTGGCGGCGATCGCTGTGACGGGATCGCCGACATCGACCTCGAGCGCCTTGGCGAGATCGCGCGTGCGGACGGCGATCACCATCTCGTTGCCACTGAAGAAGACGCGGTCACCCACGGCACCGGCGGTGGCGCCGAGGGAGCTCCGCAGCGTGGCATCGCTGCCACCGATGTCGAACGACAGGCTGTCGGTGACGTTCTGCCCAGGCGGGCGCACGCGCCACACGATGGCGCGGTCGCCGGTGGAGCCGGCCACGATGAGCGAGCCGTCGCTCTGCGCGTACAGCGCCTGAGCCGGCAACGACGGCGTGAAGCGCCAGTCGCCGCCGCTGGGCGTGTAGCGGGTGATCTCGCCGCGTCGCGTGAGCGCATAGATCGCGCCACCGTCCGCGGAGGACGTCAGTGCCACCTCGTCGGTGCGCGAGGTGGTGACAGCACCGAGTCGCAGATCGATGCGCACGGGCGCGCCACCGGTATCCACTGCGGCCAGATAGCCGTCTTCGGCGCCGAATGCGATGATGCGCGCGAGGGCCGGGACGCGCGCGCTCGACCGCCAGATCGTGGAGTCGAGCGCCGGGTAGCGGGCAGCCGTGAGGAACCCGCCGTCGCGCGACACGCGCAACACGATCGGGTCAGGACCACCGGGAATACTGGGAGTGGCGTCGGCTCCGGCAGGGCGGGACGAGCGATCGGCACAGCCGCCGGTGACACCGCACGCAAGGAGCACGAGCGCCGACGCGATGAGCGTGCGCACAGGCGAAAACTACCCGCCTGAGGGTGACGCTGGGAGGGGGGAGATCAGTAGCTGGCGCCGAAGAAGAAGGTGCCGAAGCCCTTCGTCCCCGGCCGGCTCACCGGCACCGCCCAGTCCCACCGGATAATCGCGATGTTGAACAGGTTCATGCGCACCCCGAAGCCATAGCTCTGGAGGAGGGCCCGCTGCCGGGAGAAGTCGTAGCCCGCGGGGCGGCTTCCCACGACCTGCTGTCCCTTCGACCACGCCACGCCGGCATCGTAGAAGAACAGCCCGTCAATCGGCGGGAGCCCAATGGGCAACCGGCCGCCCCCGAAACTGCGCACGATCGGGAAGCGCAATTCGGCATTGGCAAAGGCGACACGGCTCCCGATGAGCTCGACGGAACTGCACGACGTCCCGTCGTCGGTGGGGAGGCCGGTGCAGGTGATCCCGCCGAGGTCCTCGCGGTTGTAGCCGCGGATGAAGTCGGGGCGCCCGATCCACTTGGGGAAGCGCAGTTCGTCGCGCCCCACCGACATGCTGCCCGTGAACCGCGTCGCGAACGTGACGTAGTTGAACAGGAGGGGGTAGTAGGCCCGGACGTCGGCCAGATACTCGGTCCACTTCCACGTACCGACGCTGGGTTCGACCTCGAGGCGCAGGCGCCGGCCGGAAATGGGGCCGGTGTAGCCGAACAGGGTGTTGTCCGTGACGAACGCGAGATACGGCGAAATGGTATTCGCCGACGCGACGTTGCGGGTGGAGCCGCGCTCGAAGCCGGTGGCGTAGCCGAAGTTGTAGTCCACCAGCCGCGTGAACGGAAACACCTGCTGGTCGATGTTCTGGAAGCGCGCGCCCAGCTCGAAGCGGGTGAAGCGGTTGAGCGGGTACAGGCCGGCCGCGAACACCTGCCGCACTACCAGGCGCGTGATTTCCTGCGACTCGGAGAACTTGTTGTCCCCGAGCGGTTCCTGGATGTAGTTGGACAGCAGGTACACCGGCTGCTGAATCACCCCGGTGGTGTACTGGAGACGGCGCCCGAGGCTGGTGTATCCCACGAACACCTGGGCATCGCTGAGCTGGCCGTTGATCGCGCCGGACAGGGCGAGCCGGCGGTCGCCGAGCAGGTCGCTGAGCACGACCGTGGTGCCACCAAACGTCCCCTGACCGAAACCGCCCTGCTGATACCCGATGGACGGCTGCGCCACGTACTCCGGAGTGAGGCGCGCCTTGTACCGGAAGTCGCGAAACTTGGTGGAGTCAGGGAGGTTGAAGTCGAAGCTGTCCATCAACGCGCGAACGCTCACGGCTTCGGCCATCCGTGCGGCTACCGCGACCGGCAGGTCGTCGGAGGCGCGGGCGTTGACCCCTACGGTGGGGCGGTAGAACGACTGCCGCGCGGCGGCCGTATCGCTCACCGCCGCCCGTCCGAGATGGGCGGTGGGATCCGCCTTCACCGGCGCGACCGACGGCACGGGCGTGACCGGACCCGCCGTCGGCTTGCCCGGTGCGCCCAACTGCGCCACCACCACGGGATCGCGGTACGGGGCCTTCTTGAGTGCGCGGGGATTCTTGATCTTCCAGATCGCGTGATCGGTCTGTTCGTAGTACACGAAGGCCAGCACGTCGGCCCCCCGCGCCCACGTGATGGCCGGCGACTGCTCCGCCACGGCCGTCACGGCGCCGAGCACGTTGGTGAGCTGGAAGTGCTCACGCGCATCGAGATCGTACAGGAACAGATTGGCGGTGCCGGTGCGATCGGTGATGTACGCGATCGACCGGCCGTCCGGCCCCCACTGGGGGTTGAGGCTGCGGCCGCCCTGGCCGTCGATGATCGTGACCTTCTGCGTCTCGAGATCGAGCAACGACAGCTTCCACGCGCCGATCTTGAGAATGTCGAGATCGGTGTCCGCGCCACGGTCACTGGAGAACGCGATGGTGCGGCCGTCGGGGGACCACTGCGGCTGCAGATCGCCGAACGGATCCTTGGTGATCTGCTGGTAGCCGGGCGTGTCGAGGGAGGCGACGTACAAATCGCTGCTGCCGTGCCGCATGCCACTGAACACGATCCGTCGCCCGTCGGGTGAAAAGCTGGGGCTGAGCACCTGATCGAGTTCGAAGTCGAAATTTCGGATGATGCGGCGCGATTTCACGTCCATCACGTACAGGACGTCACGACCGCCGCTCTGGCCCGTGAAGGCGAGCAGCTTGGCGTCAGGGGAGAACGAGGGCTGCGAGTAGATGAAGCGCAGCTGCTCGAAGTCGGGGTTGGTGGTGGTCTTGACGAGACGCGCGATCCGCTTGCCCGTCTCGCCGTTGGCGAGATACAGGTCGGGGAACACTTCGCCGCGCAGGAAGCTGCCGTACGCGATGTACGTGATGTACTTGCCGTCGTTGGACAGCGCCGGGGCCACGAACAGGCTGGAAATGCTCCCCGAGCGCTTCTGCGAGAGCAGGGGCTCGGCGAAGCTGCGCGGGCGCTGCAGGTCGGCCACCATGGGGAGGAACTTGGCCTGCATGGCCTGCTTCCACTCGGTGCTGAGCTCGTCGAGCGACAGGCCGATTTCGCGGCGGAAGGCGCGGTCAATGCCGAGGCTGGGCACGGCGTTCATGATCTCGCCGATGACTTCATCGCCCCACCGCGCCCCGACGTACTGCCACACCGACAATCCATACCGGTAGGGGAAGTATTTGTCGGGACGCTCCGTCATCTGCTGGATGGAGGGGAGCGCATTGTTGACCACGGCATCGCGCACCCAGGCATCGGTCCACGGATGCTTCTCGCCGATCGAGAAATACTCGGCCAGCCCCTCCATGAACCAGAGTGGGGGATTGACCATCGCCAGATTTTGCAGGCCGGCGCCGGCGCGACCGCGCGAGAAGATGTCGAACTGGAACACGTGCACCATTTCGTGCTGCAACACGTGCTCGAAGCTGGCCCAGTCACCGCTGAAGAACTGCGCCATGCGCTGGCGCAGCGGGTCGGTGACACCGCCGGTGCCTTCGCCGAGGTCGCCGAAGACATTGCTCTGCGCGAAGTCGCCGGATGATCCGAAGATCAGGACCGGCTTCTTCTCGCGGAACTGGTGCGCCATGAGTCGGGAGAGCCGCGCGTACGAGCGCTCGGCCATCCGGGCGGCATCCGGCGCCACGTCGGCGATTTCCGGATAGTAGTGGACCTGAAAGTGCTCGGTTTCAATGACGCGCCAGCGCAGCCGATCGTACTGGACCTGATTCTGCCCGAAGTACTGGGCATGCAGCGGCGTCGCGATCGCGGTGATCGCGAGGAACAGAGCCGCTCCCCATCGTGTCCAGCGCTGCGCCTGCGGCATTTACCGGGCTCCCTGCGTGGCGTCAATGTTCAGAGGAACCGGCGTTGCGTCACCCCACAGCCGCTCGAGCTGGTAGTACTGCCGCAACGTCGGATGAAACACATGGATGACGCAGTCGGCGTAGTCCAGCAACGCCCAGCGTCCCTGCGTGAGACCTTCGGTCATGGTGGTAGACACGCCACCGTCCTTCAACCCTGCCTGGATGTACTCGGCCACGGCGCGGACGTGGGTGTCGGAGGTGCCACTGGCGATAACAAAGAAGTCGGTCATATCCGTCACACCCCGCAAATCGAGGACGCGGATGTCGTTGGCCTTGAGCTCGTTGGCCAGGGCGGCGGCGCGGAGTGCGATGGATTCGCCGGGGCTCGGCGGTCGTTCTGCCATGTCGGTATTTCGGGGGATTACGAGAACAGGAGTGGCCCGTGACAGAGCGTACCCCGTCGGCGCCATGAAGGTTGCGCGTCGGACGGCTGCTCGGACAGGGGCAAAAAAAGGGGAGCCCGAGTCCGGACTCCCCCATTGCCGGCGGTGTGATGCCGCTTACTGCTTGATGATCCACACCTTGATTTCGGGCTTGACGTCGGCGTGCAGGCGGATGCCCACGCGGTAGACGCCCAGCGCCTTGATCGGCTCATTGAGCTCGATCTGACGCTTCTCGATGTGGAAGCCCTGCGCTTCGAGCTGGTGGGCGATGTCGGCGGTGGTCACGGACCCGAACAGCTTCCCTTCTTCCCCGACGCGCGCGGCAAAGGTCACCGAGACCTCGGCGAGCTTGTCGGCGATGGTCTGGGCGGCGGCGATGCGCTCGTTCTCGAGCGCCTCGAGGCGCCCCTTTTCGAGCGCGATCCGCTTGCGATTGCCCGTCGTGGCTTCGAAGGCGAAGCCGCGGGGGATCAGGAAGTTGCGGGCGAAACCGGCAGACACGGAGACGATGTCACCAGGATGTCCGAGCTTGTCGACGGCGTTACGAAGGATGACTTCCATGGGTACTCCGGGTCGTGCAGTGAAGAGTGTTCGGCGCCCGAGGGCCAAGGCCGGGCCGGGCGCACGACGGACGAAACAGCGAGCAACGACGTCAGCGCGGCGTCGGCCGGCGCGGATGCGCGCCAGCGCGGAAGTCGCGCCATGTATCTCCCAATCCCAAGCCGAAGGTGACAATGAGCACCGCCATCACCACCCAGAGCGGACCCAGCATCGGGACCAGCACCAGCAACGCCAGCAACGCCGGAACGGCGAGCCGGTCGGGAATCCACCACGTGAGCACACCAGCGCCCCGGCAGGCGTACAGCGCGCCGAAGAAACAGACCAGATTGGCCCCCACCGCGCGCCACTCGGCGAGCGTCGGGAGCAGCAGCACGGTCACGCCGGCGATCAGTCCCCACACCAGCTGGTCGTTGAAGCGCAGGTCCCGCAGCGCCCCCACCGGGGGGCCGATTCGGACCCGCGACAGGCGGTGATAGGCCGCCCACCCCAACGCCAGCGCCAACAACGACTCGAGCGCCAGCAAGGCCGGCGCGATGGACACGAGCGGCGCCGGGACCAAGCCCTGCGGTGACCCCGACCCCGCGATGGGGTCGCCCAGCGCCACCAACACCCCTTCCATCCGGCTCGCGCGATCGGCCGCCTCGGGGAAGCGCTGCGCGAACGCGCGCCACGACTCCGTTTCGGACCGACTCCGCCAGCTTTGCAACGATTCGCCGAGGCGACGCTGGTACTCCCGGGAGAGCATCTGCGTTGGGCCGTCCAGCACATGCTCCCCACTGCGTGTCCGCGTCGTCACCCCCGCCAGCGTCACCACGGCCGCAAGGCCGATGGATCCGAGGCCACGGGTCAGCAGCACTTTCCGCGGCGAGCCGAGACAGACCAGTCCGAACGACGCGCCGAGGGTGAGCGCCCAACCACGTCCAAAGGCGCCGTACCCCGAGAGGGGCAGCGGTACCTTCCAGATCACGTAGCCGGCCGCCAGCGCCCAGATGAGCGCCACCACCAACCGGCCTCCCGACCACCAACCGACGATCGCACAGGCGGCGATCGCGACGAGGACGAGCAGGGCGAACTGTTCCACGGGCAGGAGCAGCCGGATCACGCCGGACACCAGCGACAGTGAAGCCGGCCAGGCCGGTGCTGCGGTGGCGAGCACCATGAGCACCAGCGCCAGCACGAACCACCGCCACCCGCGCTCCTGCGGAGCCGTCGCGGCAGACTCCGACGCGACGGCTCCGGTCATGCTCAGCCCGTCTGCCCCTTCACGTAGGGCAGCAGCGCGAGGAAACGCGCCTTCTTGACGGCCTTGGACAGCTGGCGCTGGTGACGCGCATCGACGCCGCTCAGGCGGCTCGGCAGAATCTTGCCGTAGTCCGTGATGAAACGGGCGAGGAGACGGTCATCCTTGTAATCGACGTAGCGGATGCCTGCTTCCGTGATCGGGCAGGGCTTCTTTTGGCGGCGCATGGTTTAATCCTCGTCGTCGTCGTCGTCATCACCCGCGCGGCGGCGCGAGGCGAGCTCTTCATCGCTGAGCTTCGGCGCACCCAGCTCATGCTCGGACAGCGAGATGAGATAGCGGATGATACCCTCGTCGAGCTTGAGCGCGCGCTCGAACTCGGGAAGCACGGCGGTCGTGGTCTCGAACCGCGAGATGGCGTAGTAGCCAGACTCGTGGCGGCCGATCTTGTACGCCAGCTGGCGACGGCCCCAGTGCTCGATCTCCGCCGGTGTGGCGAGATGGAGCAGGGTCTGCAACTTGTCGAGCTTTTCCGCAATCGCCGCATCTTCGAGCGCACTGTCGATGATGTACACGGCTTCGTAGCGCCGCGTCGGGTTGCGGCGGATTTTGAGCTTTGCCACTCGGCAATCCTCCCTGTGGTCTAAGGTGCCCCCCGCAGTGCCGATCCGCAGGAGGAGGGTCAGAGGAACGGTGCGCTGTTCCGGATGAGCCTTGAAGCCTAGCCACGCCCGACGGCCAAGGGAAGGGAGGGCGCGGCTTTCAGCCGGGGGGACGCTCCGTCGAGGTTCGGGCGCGCCTGCCTTAGATTGTGCCGGATGTGTGGCAGATATGGTTTCGGCAACCCCGCGCGGCTCGGGACGCTCCCTCTGGGCGTCACGTTGCCTGCGCTCGCCCCGCGGTTCAATGTGGCGCCGTCCCAGGCGGTGCCGCTGGTGCTGTCGGCCGCCGGCGCGCGGGCGGTGCGCATGGCCAAGTGGGGGCTCATCCCGTTCTGGGCCGACGACCCCGGGATCGGGCACAAGCTGGCCAACGCCCGTGCCGAGGGGATCGGGTCGAAGCCTGCCTTCCGGGCGGCGTTCAAGCAGCAGCGTGGCCTCATGCCGGCCGATCTGTTCTACGAGTGGCAGGTCGTGCCGGGGCACAAGGGCAAGCAGCCGTGGTGCATCCGGTTACCCGACGACGAACCCTTCGTGATGGCGGCACTCTGGGACACCTGGCAGCCCGGGAACGACCCGATCGCCGAGCCGCTGCTCACCTGCTGTCTGATCACGACGGATGCGAACGACACGATGGCGCCGATTCATCATCGGATGCCGGTGATCCTGCCGCTGGACCGGGTGGATGTCTGGCTCGATCCGGACACCACGCCGGCCGCTGCCGCCGCGCTGCTGCGTCCGTACGAGGGCCCGCTACACGCGTATCAGGTGAAGACGTGGGTCAACGCCACCCGGAACGACGATGCGGAGTGCGCGGCACCGCTGGTGCGGGCGGACGCCCACCGCGACGAGCAGTTCTTCGGCGCCTGACCGGCGCTACTTCGTGCCGGTGGCGCTGCGCAGGAACAGGTTGAGGGAGCCGAAGCTGAGCTTCGACTTCATCTGCACCATCAGGCGGCGGTCGTCGTCGGTGATCCACACTTCGGCCCGGCCGTTCTTGCTGAAGATGCCCTTGGTCTGGAACGTGGGTTGCAGCACCACGGTCTTGAACGTGCCGCCGGGCACGGTGATGGTTTCGCGGCGGACCACCCGGATGCGCACCGGGTTGCCGGCGGCCTTGAAGTACCGGGAATATTCGTAGGTCTTTCCCACTTCCAGCGGCACCGTGCGCACGAAGTACAGAAACGACCCGTCGTCGAGGGGGCTGGCCACGGTCGGCTCTTCGGGGCGGTCATTTTCCCGGAACATGCCGCGCTCCGGGAAAATCTCGTAGCGACGCGTCCGCTCGTAGCTCCCTTCGTCGACATCCTGGTGGTAGCGCAACGAGTTGAGCGTGGTGACGTCAAACCACGACTCGTACAGGTCGTTCACGCGATAGAGCGGGATGCCGCCGTTGATGCGGAACACGGTGTGCCACACCGGCCGGCCCCGAACGTCGGCGATCTCGCGCACCTCCATGCTCCCGTTGCCCACTTTGAGCGAGCCGAAGCGCACATCGTAGTCGAGGCGCTCGCCCACGGTGAACGGCACCGGCATCGCATTGGCGGGCAGTCGCTGTCCGGTGCGGGCACCCGCGGCGGCGTCGAGTGCCTGCGCCGTGGAGCGTGACGATCCGGCGGCCAGCAGCAGGGTGGCGCCGAGCGCGGCCCTGGTAAAAACGGTTCTCATGGCGGAGTGCTACCCAACGTGGACGGAAAGGGTCGTTACACGTTGAAACGGAACAGGAGCACATCCCCGTCCTGCACGACGTACTCCTTGCCCTCCGACCGGACCGCCCCCTTTTCGCGTGCGTTCTTCCAGCCGCCATGCGTGATGAAGTCCAGATAGGACACGGTCTCGGCGCGGATGAAGCCTTTCTCGAAGTCGGTGTGAATGACGGCCGCGGCCTTGGGGGCGGTGTCACCGCGGTGAATCGTCCACGCGCGCACTTCCTGCTCGCCGGCCGTGAAGTACGTCTGCAGACCCAGCAGGTGGTAGCCACCCTGAATGAGGCGGTCGAGTCCGGCCGTCTCGATGCCGAGCGAGGCGAGAAACTCCACGCGCTCCTCGGGGGGCAGTTCGGACAGTTCGGCCTCGATTTTCGCGGAGAAGGCCACGATCTCGGCGTGTTCACCGGTGGCCGCCACGGCGGCGCGCAGCGCCTTGAGGTACGGCCCTTCGTCACCGGCCAACTCGGCGTCGGTCACGTTCGCGGCATACAGCACCGGCTTGGCGGTGATGAGCTGCAGCCCGGCCAACGAGAGCATGTGCTCCGACGACAGTCCGCCACGCAGCAACGGCATGCCTTCGGACAGTGTCGCGAAGGCGGCTTCCAGCGCCGGTAACTCCGCCAGCGCCTCTTTGTCGTTCGCCTTGGCCGCGCGCTTCACTTTGTCGAGGCGCTTCTCCACCACGGCCAAGTCGGCGAGCGCGAGTTCGAGCTCGATCGTTTCCTTGTCGCGGGCCGGGTCGGGCGAGCCCATGACGTGCGTGACGTCGTCATCGGCAAAGCACCGGATGACGTGCACGATGGCATCAGTCTCGCGGATGTTCTGCAGGAACTTGTTCCCCAGCCCTTCCCCCTGCGACGCGCCCTTCACGAGCCCGGCGATGTCCACGAACTGGACCGCCGCCGGCAGCGTGCGCTTGGGCTGCACGATCTCGGCCAGCCTCGCGAGCCGCGCATCGGGCACTTCCACCATGCCGACGTTGGGGTCGACGGTGCAGAAGGGATAGTTCGCCGCTTCAGCCTTGGCCGAGGTCAGGGCGTTGAACAGCGTCGATTTACCGACGTTTGGGAGACCGACGATGCCGAGTTGAAGCACGATTAAAAACGAAGTAGGGAGTACGGAGCAGGGGGTCGGGAGACGCGACGCGCTCCGCCCGCGAGGAAATGTAGCGGGGGGCAGGGAATTGGTGACGGCGCGGGGCCGGGGCGGGGGCAGATTCGGGCGATGCAAGACTTCCGGAAGCTGCTGGTCTGGCAGCGCGCCCAGGCCTTCGCCGCTGCAGTGTACGGGGCGACGCGCGCCGTGCGAGGCCGCGACGTCGTGTCGTTGCGCAGCCAGGTCAGACGTTCATCGCAGTCGATTGCCGCCAATGTCGCAGAGGGTGCCAATACCGCCGGCTCCCGCGATTTCGCCCGGTATCTCCAAATCGCGATCGGGTCGGCATCGGAAACCGAGAGTCACCTCGACCTCGCGGTCCGCACGTCGGTGCTCGACGCCGCGGTGGCGATGCCGCTGATCGACGAGGTGGTCCAGATTCGCCGCATGCTGATTGTGCTGAGGCGACGGGTGCTTACGGGGTAAAACGAAACGGCCGCCGGTGCGATGTGCGCGGGCGGCCGTCCTTAGCTCATGACTCTGAATTTCGACTCGCAACTCGAGACTCACGTGAGTGCTGAGTCTTGAGTTGAAGTTGGGAGTTTCGAGTGGTGGCACTTACGACTCCGAACTTTGACTCAGAACT
>JARIEX010000087.1 GCA_031127095.1 Gemmatimonadota bacterium | reverse complement strand
GGCTACTTCGTGGAAGGGGGCGTCCGCGAGGTCGCCTGTACCGCCGGCGCGCTGGCCTACGATCTCGACGATGCCTACCGCACCGCCTGTGCGGCGGCCGGCATCGATTGCGTGGCGCTCGACGTCATCGTCGGCTTCTACGAGCGCTGGCGCGACACGCTGCACAACAGCGCCGCCTACATCACCATCGGCCTCGACGACGGGCCGCCGGTGATCCGGCACGTACACCGCAAGAACTACCTGCCCACCTATGGGCTGTTCGACGAAGAGCGCTTCGTGGAACGCGGCACCGACATCCGCGCCTTTGAGACGCCGTGGGGCCGCGCCGCGATCCTGGTGTGCGAAGACGCCTGGCATTCCATCAGTGGCACCATCGCCGCCCTCGACGGTGCGCAGGTGGTGTTCGTGTCGTCGGCCGCCCCGGCGCGCGGCATCTGGCCGCGGGACGACGGGGTGGAGGGTCCATACAGCGCCGCGCGCTGGGAGCGGCTCATCCGCGACATCGCGGAAGAACACGGCGTGTACGCGAGCTTCGTGAATCTCGTGGGCACCGAGGGGGGCAAGCGGTTTTTCGGCACCTCCCATCTGGTGGGACCCGGGGGCGACGTCCGCGGCCACGCCCCCGTCTGGGACGAGAGTTTCGTGTCGATCACGATCGACCTCGACGATCTGGTCCGCGCGCGGGCCGACGGCCCGCTGCTCAGCGACCTGCGCGTGGCGCTGCCGCACGTGCTCGACAACGTGCGGCGCGTGCAGGAGGGCACGACGCCCGCGCTCTCTTACGACGGACCGGAGCCGGCGGCGGCCGATCTGGTGCGCGGCGCCCGCGGGTTTGAGACGGGTGAATTCGCCATTCCCACCCAGGCGCTCGTGCGCGCCAATTCGCAGGTGCGCGCCATCCCGGAGTCACTCCCGGTGATCCGCCACGAAATGCGCGACCACGGGGGGCCGCCCTCGCTCGCCATCGATGCCGAGCTCACCGAAGATTGGCTTGCCGGGTTTCTCCGCGAAGAACTCACACGGCGCGGCTTCGGCAAGGCGGTCATCGGCATCTCCGGCGGCGTGGATTCCGCCGTCACGGCCTTCCTCGCCGTCCTCGCCCTCGGACGTGAAAACGTCATCGGCGTACGCCTCCCCTACCGCACGTCAAGCGCCGAGTCGCTCGACCACGCACAGTTGGTGATCGACGCGCTCGGCATCGAGTCGCGCACCGTCGACATCAGCCCCGCCGTGGACGGCTACCTCACCGCCGAACCCGACGCCGACGCCTCCCGCCGCGGCAACATCATGGCCCGCACGCGCATGATCGCCCTGTTCGACCTCTCGGCCCGCTATCGCGCCCTGCCCTTGGGCACCGGGAACAAGACCGAACGGCTGTTCGGCTACTTCACGTGGCACGCCGACGACTCGCCGCCGATCAATCCCATCGGGGATCTCTACAAAACCCAGGTGTGGGCGCTCGCCCGTCATCTGGGCGTGCCCGACATCATCATCAACAAACCGGCCACGGCCGATCTGATTGCCGGGCAAACCGACGAAGGGGACCTCGGGATCAGCTACCCGCGCGCCGATGAAATCCTGAATGGCATGCTGCACGGTTTCTCGCATGAATCCCTGCGCGCGCGGGGATATCACCCGGACGAGCTCACGCTGGTGTCGCGACGGCTGAACGGCACGCACTGGAAGCGCCGTCCGCCGGCCACGGCGCTGCTCAGTCACTCCGGGATCGGGGAATCGTACCTGCGACCCGTGGACTACTAGGCGCGGGGCATCCGACGCTGGACCGAGGGGCCCGCGGGCCCCTCGGTCATACCCACATCGCGTGCGGATCCGCGTCCGCCAGCTGCACGCAGAACCCGGCGATCCGCTCCACGGCCTGCGCCACGAAGGCGGCCCCCTTTTCGGCGGTGGCGGCACGCGGATCGCCGACCCCGGTGTCCGCCGTGACCTGCGTCCACCGACGCGGCACCCAGGCCCATCCGCCGCGCACACCGTCGAACACGCTGGCCTTGGCATGGCCGTCGCCCCATGTGGCGCGATCGGGCACCACCAGCTGCGGCGCCACGTGCAGGATGGCGGCCGTCTCGAGCTCACCGGCGTGATCACCAGCCTCGGCAAACACCCCGTGATCACCGGCCTGCCACCAGTTCACGATCGCCAGAATGATCGGCGTCGATGGCTGCAGTTCACGCACCAGCGCCCGCAGTTCGTTGCCACCGTGCGCATTCAGCAGCACCAGCGCGCGCACGCCGTGCGGCTCGAGGCTGTGCACCACATCGCGCAACAGCGCCAGCTGCGTACTGGGCATCATGTTGATCGTGAAGCGCAGGTCGAGCTGCGTGGTGTTCACCCCAAACGGGACGGCGGGGAGCGCCACTACCGGCACGCCTTGCGCGGCGCAGGCGGCAGCAACGCGCGCGGCGACTTCGCGGGCCATGATCGTATCGGTGCCGTACGGCAGATGCGTGTTGTGCGGCTCGGTGGCGCCGAACGGGAGCATGGCGACCGACCATGCGCCGTCGCGCATCGCCGGCCACGTCTGCTCGTCCAGCACGCCCGCGCGCGGCGCGTACCCGTCGTGCGACGTCCCGCTCATGCGGCGCGCCGGTGCACAACCATCAGCTCTTCATCCCGCTGTTCGTGAGCGGATCGCGCAGCATGCTGCCGATCCGGGCGGCCATCGCATCCAGCTGCTGCCGGTTCGGCATCGGCGAGCCGGGGAACGGCAGCGGCACATCGAAGCCGTCGCCGTCGCGGCGCGGAATGAGGTGGATGTGGTAATGCATCACGTTCTGTCCCGCCGCGGCGCCCGAATTGACCACGATGTTCATGTCCGTCGCCCCCGACGCGGTCTGCACCACCGGGATGAGTTTCACGGCCACCTGATACAGGTGGGCCCCCACATGCCCGGGGATGTCCTGCAATACTTCATAGTGCTCACGAGGGACGACCAGCACGTGACCGGGGTTGACCGGTTGATTATCGAGGAACGCGATCGCCGTGGAGTCTTCGTAGCAGATCGACACCTCGGCGGCCCCGCGAATGAGGTCGCAGAAGATGCAGTGGCCGGTGGACGGCGTCATGGGTGCGGTGGGTGCGTGCATAAATATTTCAACGGGAGAGTCAGGGCCGAACCGTGAACCTGCGCGCTGAATCGGCGCCCGGCAAGCAGGCGGCGATCCGCGGCGCAAAAGTCCCTTCTCCGCGCGGATCGCGCTAAATTCAGGGGTTGCTCTTTTTCTGACCTCCAGATGACTCCGATGGCCACTTCGACCCGCCCGAGCCGCCCCCGCAAGGGAGCCGCCGCCGAGCCCGCGCTCACGCGCGAGCAATTGGTGAACGCCTACCGCGTGATGTACACGTCACGCCGCCTGGACGACAAGGAGATTCAGCTCAAGCGTCAGAACAAGATCTTCTTCCAGATCTCCGGCGCTGGCCACGAGGCCGTGCTCGCCGCCGCCGGCTTGGTGCTGCGCCCCGCGCACGACTGGTTCTATTTGTACTACCGCGATCGCGCGCTGTGCCTGCAGCTGGGCATGACGCCCGCCGAAATGCTGTACAGTGCGGTCGGCGCCGCGATCGACCCGAATTCGGGCGGGCGCCAGATGCCGAGTCACTGGGGCAGCAAGGCGCTCAACATCGCGTCGGTCTCGTCGCCAACCGGCACGCAGTTCCTGCAGGCGGTCGGCAACGCCGAAGCCACACTGCGCGCGACGCAGGGCAACATCACCGACGGCTTTCCCGGCGACGAAGTCACGCTGGTCACCACCGGCGACGGCACGACGAGCGAAGGGGAGTTCTGGGAGTCGCTGAACACCGCGTGCAACCTCAAGCTCCCGATCGTCTATCTCGTGGAAGACAACGGCTACGCGATCTCCGTGCCGGTCGAAGTGAATACCGCCGGCGGCTCGATCTCCAAGCTCGTGGCGTCGTTCCCGGGCTTGTACGTCGAGGAAGTCGATGGCTGCGACTTCCACGCGTCGTATGCGGCGATGGAGCGCGCCGTGGCGTACGCGCGCGAGCGGAAGGGACCGGCTTTCGTGCACGCGAAGGTGATCCGCCCGTATTCGCATTCGCTGTCCGACGACGAAGTGTTCTACCGTCCGCAGGACGAGCGGGACGTTGACGCGGCGCGCGATCCGCTCCGCACGTTCCCGGCCTATCTCGTGGCCGAAGGGATCGCCACGGAGGCCGAACTCGAGGCGCTGCGCGAGGTGGTCGATGCCCTGATTCTCGAGGCCACCGACGACGCGTTGGCACAGCCGCAGCCGGCGGCCGACACGGTCACGTATGGCGTGTACGCGCCGGATGTCGACCCGACGGCGGCAGCGTTCGACACCGAGGACCATCCGCAGTTCACCGGCGAGCCGACCACCATGGTGGATCTGCTCAACGCCTGCATGCGTGACGAGATGGCGCGCGACGATCGTATGCTGGTGTTCGGCGAAGACGTGGCCGACGTCTCGCGCGAAGAGCATCTGGGCAAGGTCAAGGGCAAGGGCGGTGTGTTCAAGGTGACGCACGGCCTGCAGACCAAGTTCGGTGGCGGCCGCGTGTACAACTCGCCGCTGGCCGAGGCCAACATCATCGGGCGTGCCATCGGGCTGGCCCACCGCGGCTACAAGCCGGTCGTCGAGATTCAATTCTTCGACTACATCTGGCCGGCCTTCATGCAGATCCGCGATGAACTCGCCACGATGCGCTGGCGCTCCAACAACACGTTCAGCGCGCCGGTCGTGATCCGTACCACGTACGGCGGATACATCCGCGGTGGCCCGTACCACTCGCAAACAGGCGCGTCGCTGTTCACGCACACGCCGGGCCTGCGCGTGGTGTGCCCCAGCAACGCGCTCGACGCGAACGGGCTCCTGCGCACGGCCATCCGCAGCGACGATCCGGTGCTGTTCCTCGAGCACAAGCACTTGTACCGTCAGACGTACAACAAGGGTCGCTACCCGGGCCCCGACTTCATGATCCCCTTCGGCAAGGCGAACATCCTGCGTGCAGGCAGCGATGTCACGTTGGTGACCTACGGCGCCACGGTGCAGCGCGCCCTCGTGGCCGCCAACCAGATCGCCGAAGAAGGAGGCCCGAGCGTGGAGGTGATCGACCTGCGCACGCTCTCGCCGTGGGATGAGGAGGCCGTGTTCTCCAGTGTCAAGAAGACCGGCCGCGTCATCGTGGCGACCGAGGATTCACGCTCGTGGGGCTACGGCGCCGAAATCGCCGCGCGCATCGCCGACGAATGCTTCGCGTGGCTCGATGCACCCGTGAAGCGCGTGGCCAGCCGGGATGTCTTTGTGGGCTACGCCCCGTCGCTGGAAGATGCCACGCTGCCTCAGGTCGACACCTTCCGTACCGCGTATCTCGAGATTGTGCAGTACTGATCACCGTGGACCGGTAGGAACCGCATCGCACAACACCCCGGCGTCGCCACAGCGGCAGCGCCGGGGTGTTGCGTTGGTCTAGGCGCGGATGAGTGGGAGGCCGTACGGGGCGAAGGCGTCATCCCGGGACACGAGGGTGAGCCCTTCCACCTGGGCCTGCGCGATCAGCATGCGATCGAACGGATCACGATGATGCGCGGGGAGCTGTCCGGCGGCGACCGCATGGCGAAAGAGCACCGGCAGCTCCGTGAACGCCGAAGCCTCCACGGCGGCGGCCACGGTGCGGACGCCGCTGATCTTGCCGAGGGCGGCTTTGATGGCAATCTCCCAGGCGGAGGCGCTGCTCACGAACACGTCGTCGGCGCCGCGGATGGCGCGCATGGCCGCCGGTGAGAGCCGCGCGCCGACGTCCCACCAGATGAGCACATGGGTGTCGAGCAGGAGACGCATGCGCGCTCAGTCCTCCCCGAAGCCGGCCAGCACGTCGGGGGGCAACGGCTCGTCGAAGCCGCGGGCCACCGTCCATTGCCCCTTCCCCTGTCCGGGAACGCGCAGGTGCCGCGTGTCCTCCATGGGCACGAGCCGGGCCATCGGGTGCCCCGACTTCATGATCACGATCTCCTCGCCGGCGGCAGCACGGTCCACGAGGGCAGACAGTCGGGTCTTCGCGTCGTAGAGTGCCACGGATTCGCGGACCACCTTTTTCGGCACGGGGGCTCCTGGCACGGGTAGGTGCCAGCATGTGTGAAGCAACAGGTGGCGGCGCACCGCACATCCGGCCGCCCCGCTGGAGGCTACGCCACTTGACCAAATTGGTCAAGGCGGCGGCAAACCCCGCACCGCCCCCGCGCTGCCCCCGCGCCACGCCGCACTATGGCGGACTCCGGCCCCGGCCATAGCTTCTTCGCTGTCCTCTCACATCCGGAGTTTCGATGTTCGCTCTCCCGAGGCGTTCCCTCGCCATCGGTGCGCTGGTGCTCGCCGCCCCGACCGCGCTCCGCGCCCAGCCGGCCACGGGCCCCGCCCGCACCGGTACCCCCCGCGCCATCACACCCACCGACATTTCGGCGTGGAAGTCCATCCGCGGCACCTCGCTCTCCAATGACGGCGCGTGGTTTGCCTACACCGTCGCGCCGAATGAAGGCGACGCCGAGGTGGTGATCCGTCAGACCTCGATGGGCGGCAAGGAACACCGCTTCCCGATCGGCGAAGCCCCGGCGGCCGCAGGAGGACCCGGCGGCGGTGGGAATGCCGCCCTCCAGCTCTCCGGCGACGGCAAGTGGGCCGCCATGCTGGTGTATCCCAAGGCGGCCGACCAGAAGCGCCTGCGCCGCGAACGTCGCGCGGTGCAGTCCAAGCTCCGGCTGGTGAATCTCGCCACCGGTGAGGCACGCGACTTCGACAAGATCCGGCGCTTTGCGTTCGGCGGCGACGCGCCGAAGTGGGTGGCGATGCAGGCCTACGCGCCGGAAGCGAACGGCGGTGGTGGTGGCGGTGCCGGCGGTGGCGGTTTGCCCGGCCCCGGCGCGCCGGGCATGGGCGGGAACCCGATCGGTGGCGGCGCGGGCCGCGTGGAAGGCACCGACCTGTTGCTCCACGAGCTGGGCACCAACGCCAGCTTCAACGTAGGCAACGTGGGCGACTTTGCCTTCGACGACAAAGGCCGCTGGCTCAGCTACACCATCGATGCGCGCGATCAGCTCGGCAACGGTGTGCAGCTGCGCGATCTCTCAACGGGCACGGTGAAGTCGATCGACGCCGGCAAGGCGTTGTACCGCCGCCTCGCGTGGACCGACAGCTTCCCCGCCTTCGCGTATCTCAAGGGCACGATCGATAGCGCCGCCACCGATACCACGTGGTCAGCCGCCGCCGTGTCCCGCGTGGGTACGCCGACGCAGCAGATGATCTCGGTCGGGAATAGTGGTTCCGCTGCCCTGCCGAACGGCATGGAAGTGAGCCCGGAGCGCACGCCGCGCTGGCTCGAGCAGATGGACGGCCTCGCGATCGGCCTCCGCGTGGCCACGCCGCCGGTGCCGAAGAGCGAGCAGCTCGAAGACGACGATCGTCCGTCGCTCATTCTCTGGCACAGCAAGGACGCGCGTCTGCAGTCGATGCAGATCGTGCAGGAGAACGCCGACAAGAGCTTCTCGTTCCTAGCCACCTACCTGCCGGCTACGCAGAAAGTCGTACAGCTCACCGATGACGTGGTCCGCACCGGCACGCTCGGCGCGCGCGATCGCTACGTGCTCGGCACCGACAATCAGGCGTACGAGCGCCAGAGCAGCACCGACGGCATTCAGCGTCGCGACCTGTATCTCATCGACGCCCGCACCGGTACGCGCACGCTGGTGAAGAAGGAGCTCCGCGGCACGTCCACGTTGTCGCCCGACGGCAAGTCGGTGCTCTTCTGGGACGACGGCAACTTCCACGCGTACGACGTGGCGACCAAAGCCATCGCCAACGTGACGGCGGGCGCACCGGTGTCGTTCATCGACACCGAAGACGATCACAATGTGGACCGCCCCAGCACGAACATCGTAGGCTGGAGCAAAGATGGACGCTTCGCGCTCATCAGCGACAACTACGACGTGTGGCGCATCGGCATGGCGGGCAAGAGCTGGGCGAATCTCACGGTGAACGGTCGTGCCACGCGCACGCGCTACACCCGCGTGATCAACACCGATCCGCGCGAGCGCAACATCGACCTCGCCAAGCCGGTGTACATGGCCGCGATGCAGGCGCTTACCAAGAAGGAAGCGATCGTGCGCATCGATCCGGCCAAGGCCGGCGCCGTGGCGATCACCGGCTGGCGCGATGCGCGTCATGCGCCGATGAAGGCCCGCGACGCTGAGGTGTGGGTGTCGTCGATCCAGACGTCCACGCGCTTCCCCGACTACTGGCGCGTGAGCTTCGGTAACGGCGCGATTTCCGACTCGGTACGCCTGTCGGATGCGAACCCGAATCTGAACGGCGTGGCGTGGTCGGCCGGCTCGCGGCTCGTGAACTACGTGACCGAGAAGGGCGACTCGCTGCAGGGCGCGCTGTATCTCCCCGCGGGCTACGAAGAGGGCAAGAAGTATCCGACGCTGGTGTTCATTTACGAACTGCAGTCGGACAACCTCAACAGCTTTTACTCGCCGAACTTCTCGAGCTCGCCGAACGCCCTCATCGGCGTGCACAACTCGCGCGGCTACGCGGTGTTCCTGCCGGACATCGTCTACAAGCTCAACGATCCGGGCATGAGCGCGGTGTGGAGCGTGGTGCCGGCGGTGAAGGCGGCCATCAAGACGGGTGTCGTGGACTCGGCCAACGTGGGCTTGCACGGCCACTCGTGGGGCGGCTACCAGACGGCGTTCCTGATCGGCCAGACCAACATCTTCAAGAGTGCCGTGGCCGGCGCGCCGCTTACCGACATGGTGAGCATGTACAGCTCGGTGTACTGGAACTCCGGCAGCACGAACCAGGGCATCTTCCAGAGCTCACAGGGGCGCTTCAAGGGCAACTTCCTGGACAACAAGGAGGCCTACGAGCGCAACTCGCCCAACCGCTTCGCCGACAAGGTGAAGACGCCGCTCATCATTCTGCACGATGACAAGGACGGCGCGGTCGATTTCAATCAGGGCATCACGTTCTACAACACGCTGCGTCAGCTCGACAAGGACGTGATCCTGCTGGAGTACGTGGGCGAGAATCACGGCTTGGCGCAGCTCAAGAACCGCAAGGACTACGACCTGCGGCTCATGGAGTACTGGGACAGCTACCTGAAGGGTGAGAAGGCCCCGGAGTGGCTGGCCAAGGGCATTCCGCGCCTCAAGCTGGAAGAGCACCTGCGCGAGCAGAAGAAGAAGCTTGAAGGGAAGAAGATCGCGATGTGACGTTCTGGGCTTGATGGAGTGCTTGCGGACAGGTCGTGAAGCGCCGAGGGTCTCCCAGTCGCCGTTGCTGCGCTTCGCGCAGAGACGGCTTTGGGAGACCCTTGGCGCTTCTGCCTACTTCACAAGCCGGGCGATCAGGCCGAGTCGATGTCAGGCAGCGGGTTGCCGGCCTGCCATTCTTCCACACGCAGGCGCTCCAGATAGCCGGTCACGCGCCCACGCTCGGCGTGGGTGGGGAGCACCAACACATCCCCCGGCCGCGCCCAAGTCAGTAGCTCCTGCACCGCGTCGAACTCACTGGGGGAGATCGACACGCGATCGGCAGGCGCTCCGCACTGACGCAGTTCGTCAACGAGCAGCGCCGGCAATTCGCCTTCGGGCCGGCCGCGCAACAGGGAGACCATCTCCTTCACGATCACGCGCGCGAACGGCGTCACGCTCCAGGCCGTACGGGCCAGCGCGCGCAGCTGCTCGTCGTCGCGATCGCCGGCGTTGCCGAGCACGAGACCGATGCGCGACGCCGCCACCGACGCCGCGAAAGAAGCCGCCGTGGTGCACAACGCGCGAATCCCCTCGGGGTTGTGCGCATAGTCCACGAACACGGTGAGGCCGCCAAACGCGTACCGCTCGAGCCGGCCCGCGTTGTCGTGCGGCGCCGCGCCGAACCGGCGCAGCGCCACATACACGGCCGACAGCGGCACGCCCGAGCAGCTCGCGGTGAGCGCGGCTGCCAGGGCATTCTCCACGTTGTGGCGCGCGGCGCCGCCCGCCGTCACGGGCATCTCGTCCACGCGACCGGCATCGCCCCACACCCCGTCGCGACACACCATGAGGTGCCCATCGTGCAGCACGGCGCCGTCGCCATGCGCCTCGATGCCGTCGGCCACGAGTGCGGTGTCGGCGTTCATGCTGAACCACACCATCGGCACCGCATGCGCCGTTGCCAAATGCTCGCCCAGCGCCACGAGGGTGGGATCGTCGGCGTTGAGCACCAGTCGACCGTCCGGCCCGAGTACGCGGGTCACGATGGCCTTCACCTCGGCGAGATCGTCGAGGGTGTGCACGCCGTACTCGCCGAAGTGGTCGGCCGAGATGTTGGTGATCACCGCCACCTGCGCGGTGGTGGTACCGAGCCCGCGGCGCAGCATGCCGCCACGCGCCGTCTCCAGCACGCCCACCTGCACCGCGTCGTCACGCATCACCAGCCGCGCGCCGCCGGGACCCGTGTAATCCCCGAGCGCCAGCGTGCGCGTCTCGAGATCGGACTCCACGAACACGCCGTCGCTGCAACTCCACCCGGTGGTCGCCCCCATCGCACGCCACATCGCGGCGACCAATCGCGTGGTGGTCGTCTTGCCGTTGCTGCCGGTCACCAGCACCAGCGACACGTCGCGCACGGTATCCCACGCCACCGCCAACGACGAGGGCGCCGCGCCGTGCGGCCACGTGAGGACGCCCGAACCACTTCCCACGCTCACCGCCTCATCGTCCATGCTGAACGCGAAGCCGCGCGTGAGCGCACCGGCCGCCAGCTCGCGCACATGGGGGTGCCTCGCGCACTCGTCGGCGTATTGCACGCGCAACGCCGGCGCCGCATCGGGCACGTCGCGGCCGTCCGCATACGCCTCCGATTCCACCCAGGCCTGTTCGGCCACCGCGGTGGCGGTCATCAGTCCGTCGAGCGGCGCCGAGAGGTAGCAGGTGGCGTCGCCCAGGCTGTGCCGGGCCACGAACTCACTGTCATCCCAGCCCAGCGCCTGCGTGAGACGGCGCGCCGCGTAGGGCCAATGATCCACGGCACGGCGCGCCTCGTCCGTCACCACGTCCACCGTGACGACCGCCCCCGGCGCGGTGCCGTAGCGATTCGGCCCTTGCAGGCGCCGGCAGTCCTGGATGGTCGGCGACGGGTACTCCGCCTCGTCGGCCAGCACGTCGGTCAATCGCTGGCCTCAGGCACCAGCATGACCCCACGCTCGCTGCGCATGAGCACCACGTCGTCGGTGGTGCTGCTCCACCGCGCCGGCGGCGCGGTGGTCGTGGCGGGTGCCGCAGCGGAACGTGCCGGTGCCACATCGTCGGCCGGCGAGTCTTCCGACACCTCGGCGCGCGGCACCGCGCGGGCGGGCCGTGGCGGCGGAATCACGAGCTGTTCGGCCTCGGGACGGAAGTTGATGATCTGCTTCCACCCGCGGGCGAGGGCATCGGCGAACACGAGCAGCAGATCCCCCGCGCGCGCCATGCGCAGCGCCGCCTCGATGGCTTCCTGTTCGTCGGCGATCACCGAGATGCGGTCGGCCGTGATGCCGTGCCCCAGCAGCGTCTCCTGCAGCAGGCGCGGCACCTCATCTGAACGCCGCCCCCGCAGCGCATCGTCCCGGCGCACGACGTAGTGTTCGAAGGCCCCCGCCGCCGCGACGGTGGCGATCGCGCGGATGTCGTCATCACGCCGGTCCCCGGGGGCCGACAGCACACAAATGCGCCGCCCCACCGGTTTCATCCGGTGCACCAGATCACACAGCGCCGCGACGGCATGGGCGTTGTGCCCGTAGTCGAAGAGCACCTTGAACGGATGCTCGTCGTACACGTTGAGCCGGCCCGGCGCCTGGAAGAACGTGGTATCGAAGGTACGCAGGCCGTGCCGGATGTCCTCGAGGCGCACACCCATCGAAAACGCCATCGCCGCGGCGAACATCGCGTTCTGTACGTTGAACGTGGCGCGCCCCTCGAGCGTGGCGGGAATGAGGTGCGTCCAGAGCAGCGGAATATGCGCGCCACGATCGTAGATCGTGATCATCTGCCCGTTGACGCCGGCTTCGAGGGCAATGGCGCGCCCTCCCGCACGAATGTGCTCACGCACCAGATCGTGCGCGGGGTCCATTGTCACGTAGCAGAGATGCTTCGCCTTGGTGTGCGCCGCCATCCGCAGCGTATGCGGATCGTCGGCATTCAGTACCGCCGTATCAGTGGCGATTTCCACCACCGTGCGCTTCACCTCGGCCAGCTGCTCGAGCGTTTCGATGCCCTTCTGTCCCAGATGATCGGGCTGAATGTTGAGCACCGCGCCGACGTCCACATGGCGCATGGCCATGCCGGCGCGCAGCAGGCCCCCGCGTGCCGTTTCCAGCACCGCCACCTGCACCGCCGGATCACTCAGCACGATGCGCGCCGACGTGGGGCCGGTCATGTCCCCCTCGACCGTGCGCTGGCCGTCGATGTACACGCCATCCGTGGTGGTGAGCCCCACGCGCTTGCCGGCGAGCTTGTGAATGTGCGCCAGCAGTCGTGACGTGGTCGTCTTGCCGTTGGTCCCGGTGATCGCCGCGATCGGAATCGTGCTGGGGGCGCGATCGGGGAAGAGCATGTCGATGACCTTGCCGGCCACGTCGCGCGGACGCCCTTCGCTGGGCGCCATGTGCATGCGGAATCCCGGCGCCGCATTCACTTCACAGATGGCACCACCGATGTCCTTGTACGACTCGGTGATGTCGGGGGTGAGGAAATCCACGCCGCCCACATCGAGGCCGATGGCCTTGATCGCGCGTACCGCCATCTCGGCGTTGTCGGGATGCACCACATCGGTCATGTCGGTGGCGGTGCCGCCGGTGGACAGATTCGCCGTGAGACGCAGGTACACATCCTCGCCGAGCGGCGGGACCGTGGTGGCATCGTAGCCCAGCTTCGCGAGCAGCCCCAACGCCTGTTCGTCGAGCTCGAGCTGCGTGAGCACCTTCTCGTGACCGATGCCACGACGCGGATCACTGTTCACCGTGGCGATCAGCTGCGCGATGCTGTGCACGCCGTCGCCCGTCACCTTACCGGGTTCGCGCTTGCTGACAGCCACGAGTTCCCCGTTGATCACCAGCATGCGGTGATCGTGTCCGGTGATGTAGCTCTCCACGATCACACTGCGCGAAATCTCCTGCGCGCGCTGGAAGCCGGCGACCACCTGCTCCGGCGTGGTGAGCGCGATGGAGACGCCGCGCCCGTGGTTGCCGTTGTACGGCTTGGTGACCACGGGATAGCCGATCGTCTTGGCGGCACTGATCGCCTTTTCGGCCGACTGCACGAGACGCTGCTTGGGCACCGGCAGCCCAAGATTCGCGAGGATGCGATTGGTCTCTTCCTTGTCCCCCGCCAGTTCCACGGCGATGTGCGACGTCTTGCCGGT
>JARIEX010000086.1 GCA_031127095.1 Gemmatimonadota bacterium | reverse complement strand
TGCACCCGGCGGCAGCGGATGGATACCGGTCTCGCGCAAAGGCGAGGCGACAGGTCCAGCCGTTTTTTTGCTAGTCCACTTCTCGTCACACATTGGCTCCGCGCAAGCGGGATGCCGTCGACAACTATGCCGCGTACCACCCCGCTCGAGCATTATCGCAACATCGGCATCATGGCCCACATTGATGCCGGTAAGACCACCACGACTGAGCGCATCCTCTATTACACGGGGAAGTCGCACAAGATCGGTGAAGTCCACGACGGCGCCGCCACGATGGACTGGATGGAGCAGGAACAGGAGCGCGGCATCACGATCACGTCGGCCGCGACGACCTGCTTCTGGCAGCGCCATGGGCAGAGCGACACCAAGGGCGACGGTCCCGAGTATCGCATCAACATCATCGATACGCCGGGTCACGTGGACTTCACGGTCGAAGTGCAGCGCTCGCTGCGCGTGCTCGACGGTGCGGTGACGCTCCTCGATTCCGTCGCCGGCGTGGAGCCGCAGACGGAGACGGTGTGGCGCCAGGCCGACGGGTATGCCGTGCCGCGCATGATTTTCGCGAACAAGATGGACCGCGTGGGCGCGAATTTCGAGCGGTGCGTCGCGATGATTCACGACCGGCTGTCCAAGAGCGCGCAGCCGCTCCAGCTGCCCGTGGGTTCGGGCGAGCTGTTCACCGGTCACCTCGACGTCATCGAACGCAAGCAGTACATCTTCGACGAGCAGACGCTCGGCAAGACGTTCACGGTCACGGATATCCCGGCCGAGTTCCATGACGCCGTCGAAGCGGCGCGTCACAAGCTCATCGACACCGTCGTGGAATACGACGAAGCGTTGATGGAGAAGTACCTGGCGGGCGAAGAGCTCACGGTGCCGGAGATCCGCAAGGCGATCCGTATCGCGACCTGCGCCGGCAAGTTCATCCCGATCCTGTGCGGCGCGTCGTTCAAGAACAAGGGCGTGCAGGCGCTGCTGGATGCGGTCATCGATTTCCTCCCGGCGCCGCTCGACGTCCCCGCCATCAAGGGACACCTGCCGCACCAGGACGAGACGTTCGTGGAGTGCCCGGTCACGGATGATGCGCCGTTCGCCGGCCTCGCGTTCAAGATCGCGACGGATCCGTTCGTCGGAAAGCTGACCTTCTTCCGCTGCTACTCGGGCGTACTCACGTCGGGCTCGTACGTGTACAACAGCACGAAGGACAAGCGCGAGCGCGTGGGCCGTCTGCTGCAGATGCACGCGAACAAGCGCGAGGAAATCCCTGAGGTGCGTTGTGGCGACATCGCCGCGGCGATCGGCCTCAAGGACACGCGCACCGGCGACACGATGTGCACGGAAGACGCGCCGATCATCCTGGAAGCGATGAAGTTCCCGGCCCCCGTCATCGACGTGGCGATCGAGCCGAAGACGAAGGCGGACCAGGACAAGCTGGCGATCGCCCTGCAGAAGCTGGCCGAGGAAGATCCGACGTTCCGTGTGCGCTCCGACCCGGAAACGGGGCAGACGATCATCGCGGGCATGGGCGAGTTGCACCTCGAGATCATCGTCGATCGTATGCAGCGCGAGTTCAAGGTCGACGCGAACGTGGGTCGCCCGCAGGTGGCGTACCGCGAGACGATCAAGAAGCGCGTCGAAAAGATCGAAGGGAAGTTCATTCGTCAGTCCGGCGGCAAGGGTCAGTACGGCCATGTGGTCATCAACATGGAGCCGAGCGAGCCGGGTCAGGGCTTCGTGTTCGAGGACAAGGTCGTGGGTGGTGTGATCCCGCGCGAGTTCATCGGACCGACGGAAGCGGGTATCAAGGAAGCGCTCGATACGGGCGTGCTGGCTGGCTATCCGGTGGTGGACATCAAGGTGCAGCTGGTGTACGGCTCGTACCACGACGTCGACTCGTCGGAAATGGCGTTCAAGATTGCCGGTTCGATGGCGTTCAAGGAGGCGGCGCGTCTCGCGAATCCGTGTCTCCTGGAACCGGTGATGAAGGTCGAGGTCGTGTGCCCGGAAGCGTACATGGGCGACGTCCTCGGTGACCTGTCCTCGCGTCGCGGCAAGATCGGCGGCATGACGCAGCGCGGCGAGGCACAGGTGATCTCGGCAAGTGTTCCGCTTTCCGAGATGTTCGGTTACTCGACCAAGCTGCGCAGCATGTCGCAGGGGCGAGCGGTCTACTCGATGGAGTTCGCGCTCTACGAGGAAGTGCCGAAGTCGAAGGCCGAAGAGATCATCAGCAAGGTGAAGGCGTAAGCCTCACCCACTCATTCACTACCCAATTACAAGAACAAAACCATGGGCAAGGCAAAGTTCGAGCGGAACAAGCCGCACGTGAACGTGGGAACGATCGGCCACGTCGACCACGGCAAGACGACGACGACGGCTGCTCTCACGAAGATCTCGGCGGAAAGCTACGGCACGAAGTACATCGCGTACGACGAAGTCGCCAAGGCGTCCGAGTCGCAGGGCCGTCGTGACTCCACGAAGATCATGACGATCGCCACGTCGCACGTCGAGTACGAGACGGCCAACCGTCACTACGCGCACGTCGACTGCCCGGGCCACGCCGACTACGTGAAGAACATGATCACGGGTGCGGCGCAGATGGACGGCGCGATCCTGGTCGTGTCCGCCGTCGACGGTCCGATGCCGCAGACGCGTGAGCACATCCTCCTGGCCCGCCAGGTGAACGTGCCCTCGGTCGTGGTGTTCCTCAACAAGTGCGACCTCGTCGAAGACGAAGAGCTCCTCGACCTCGTCGAGCTCGAAGTTCGCGAGCTGCTGTCGAAGTACAACTATCCTGGTGACGACGCCCCGGTGATCCGTGGCTCGGCCATCAACGCGATCAACGGCGACCCGAAGTGGGTGGCTGAGTTCATGAAGCTGTACGAGGCGCTGGACAACTACATCCCGCAGCCGATGCGTGAAGTGGACAAGCCGTTCCTCCTCCCGGTCGAAGACGTGTTCTCGATCACGGGTCGTGGTACGGTGGCGACGGGACGTATCGAGCGCGGCATCGTGAAGGTCGGCGAAGAAGTGCAGGTCGTCGGCTACAACAGCGAGCGCAAGACGATCGTGACCGGCGTCGAAATGTTCCGCAAGCTGCTGGACGAAGGACAGGCTGGTGACAACGTCGGCCTGCTCCTGCGCGGCATCGACAAGAAGGAAATCGAGCGCGGCATGGTGTTGGCCAAGCCGAACTCGATCAAGCCGCACACGAAGTTCCTGGCCGAGGTGTACGTCCTCACGAAGGAAGAGGGTGGCCGCCACACGCCGTTCTTCAAGGGCTACCGTCCGCAGTTCTACTTCCGCACGACGGACGTGACGGGCACCATCGAGCTTCCCGAAGGGATGGAGATGGTGATGCCGGGCGACAACATCCAGATGACGATCGAACTGATCATCCCGATCGCGATGGAAGAAGCGATTCGCTTCGCCATCCGTGAAGGCGGTCGTACGGTCGGCGCCGGCGTCGTCACCAAGATTCTCGCCTAATCAGAAGCATCGGGTGTGCCGCGGCCGGTTCGCATGAATCGGCCGCGCTGCACCGGATGGTTCTCTACCAGGAATTCAGATGGCTGGCCGCATTCGTATCCGCCTCAAGGCTTTTGACCACGCCGTGATCGACCAGGCGTCGGCTGACATCGTTCGCACCGCTGAGAAGACGGGCGCACAGGTGTCGGGTCCGATCCCACTGCCCACGAAGACGCAGCGCTGGACTGTGTTGCGCTCGCCGCACGTGGACAAGAAGTCGCGCGAGCAGTTCGAACTGAAGACGCACAAGCGCGTGATCGACATTCTCGATTCGCGTGCCGGCACGGTGGACGCGCTGACGAAGCTCGATCTGCCCGCGGGCGTGGACGTCGAAATCAAGGTTGAGTAGGACGCAGCACGCAGGACGCAGGGTGAGTACAGAGGGCATCGCATAGGGCGTTGTCCTCCTCAGTCCAACGGTGCGGATCCCCGGATCCCCCGCGACTCGTACGGAGTAGACTTTTCATGATCGGCATTATCGGCAAAAAGCTGGGGATGACCCAGCTGTTCAACGAGCAGGGGCAGCAAGTGCCCTGCACCGTGGTGGAGGCCACGCCCAATCCGGTCACGAAGGTGATGACTACGGAGCAGGCGGGGTTTGCCGCGGTGGAGCTCGGATACGGCGCGCAGCGCGTCGCACGCGAGAATAAGAAGGGTGAGCGCACGCCGCGCGGACGTCGCGCGACGCAGGCGGAAGTCGGACATGCGAAGAAGGCCGGGCTTGACGCCCCGCCGTCGGTGCTCCGCAGCTTCCGTCTCGACGACGCCCCGGGGAAGAACCCGGAGGCCCCGACGTACGCGGTGGGCGATACGATCACGGTCGGCATCTTCGCGCCTGGCGAGAAGGTGAAGGTCGAGGGCACGTCGAAGGGTCGTGGCTTCCAGGGTGTGGTGAAGCGCCACGGCTTCCACGGCGGTCCGAACACGCACGGCAATACCAAGCACCGCAAGCCCGGCTCGATCGGCGCGGGCACGGATCCGTCGCGCGTGATCAAGGGCAAGAAGATGCCGGGCCAGTACGGCAACGTCCGTCACACGGTCATCGGCATTCGCATCGAGAAGATCGATGCTGAGCGCAACCTTATTTATCTGCGCGGCAGCGTGGCGGGGCCGACGAACGGCATCGTCTTCGTGCGGAAGCAGAGCTGATTATGACCACGGAAACTCAGACCTTTCAGGCGCCTGTGTTCTCGGCGCAGGGCAAGCAGGGCGGAACGCGCCAGCTCCCCGAAGGCATGTTCGACGGCACGGTGAATGTGCCGGTCATGCACCAGGCCGTGAAGGCGTTCCTGGCCAACCGTCGCCAGGGCACGGCCAAGACCAAGACGCGCGGTGAAGTGACCGGCGGCAATCAGAAGCCGTGGAAGCAGAAGGGCACCGGTCGCGCCCGTCAGGGCTCGACGCGCGCGCCGAACTGGCCGGGCGGTGGTACCGTGTTCGGCCCGCAGCCGCGGAAGTACACGCAGATCGTGCCGAAGCAGGTGCGTGCGTTGGCGCGCAAGAGTGCGCTGAACGCGCGGGCCCGCGAGAACGCGGTGCTGCTGGTGGATTCACTGTCGTACAGCGTGCCGAAGACCAAGGCGATGCTCAGCCTGTTCGCGTCGTTGGGCGTGGCGGGGAAGAAGGTGCTGCTCCTCACGGACGGTGTGAAGCCGAACGTGTACCTGAGCGCCCGCAACGTGGCACATGCCCACGTGATGCCGTTCAGCGACGTGAGCACGTACCACATCCTCTGGTCCGATGTCGTCGTGATCGAGTCGTCGGCGCTCACCCAGTCTTCGGCGGAGGCGTAACCGATGGCCACGATTCACCGTACCATCATGCGCCCGATCATCACGGAGCGCAGCTCGGCTGCGTATCAGGATCGCGGCGAGTACACGTTCGAAGTGGCGCCTGACGCCAACAAGTACGCCATCAAGGCGGCCGTCGAGCAGCTGTTCGGCGTGAAGGTGACCGGCGTCTGGACGTCGAATGCGCGCGGGAAGTCGCGTCGCGTCGGCCAGTCGATCGGCCGCCGTCCACATACCAAGAAGGCGATTGTGACGCTGCGTGCCGGCGACTCGATTGCGATCTTCGAGGGCTGATACGCATGGGCATTCGTCAATTCAAGCCGGTCAGCAAGGGCTCGCGCTTCCGCTCGGTGTCGGATTTCGCCGAGATCACGCGTTCGACGCCTGAGAAGTCGCTGGTCGAGCCTCTCAAGAAGTCGGGTGGCCGCGACAACCACGGCCACATCTCCATGCGCCGGATCGGCGGTGGACACAAGCGGATGTACCGCCTCATCGATTTCAAGCGCAACAAGCACGGCATGCCGGCGGTTGTGAAGGAAATCGAGTACGATCCGAATCGCTCGGCGCGCATTGCGCTGGTCGAGTATGCGGACGGCGAGAAGCGGTACATTCTGCATCCGAAGGGACTGAAGCAGGGTGACAGCGTGGTGTCGGGCCCGGGAAGCGATTTCCGTGTCGGCAACGCGATGCCGCTGAAGGAAGTGCCGCTCGGTACGCAGGTGCACAACATCGAACTCAAGATCGGCAAGGGCGGCCAGATGTCGCGCTCGGCCGGGGCCTTCGCGCAGGTCGTGGCGAAGGAGGGCGATTACGTGACGCTGCGGATGGGGAGCACGGAAATGCGCCTGGTGCACGGCAACTGCTCTGCCACCATCGGCGAAGTCGGCAACTCGGAGCATGAGTTGCAGTCGCACGGCAAGGCGGGTAAGAGCCGCTGGCTGGGCAAGCGTCCGAAGGTGCGTGGTGAAGTGATGAACCCGGTGGATCACCCGCACGGTGGCCGCACGCGCGGCGGCCGGAATGTGGTGAGCCCGTGGGGCAAGCCCGAGGGCGTCAAGACGCGCAATAAGAAGAAGGCTTCAACGCGTCTCATCGTGCGCGGCCGCAAGCGCGGCCGGGCGACGCAGTAACCGCCAGGCGAATCGAGAACCGATATGTCAAGAAGCATTAAGAAGGGTCCGTTCGTCGCTGAGCGCCTCGAAGCCAAGGTGATCGCCATGAACGGCCGCAACGAGAAGAAGGTCGTCAAGACGTGGTCGCGGGCGAGCACCATTCTCCCCGAGTTCGTCGGTCACACGTTCGCGGTGCACAACGGGAACAAGTTCGTCCCGGTGTACGTGACGGAAAACATGGTCGGGCACAAGCTCGGCGAGTTTTCACCGACGCGTCTGTTCCGCGGTCACGCGGGTCAGAAGACCGACGCGAAGAAGCCCGCTGGCAAGGGAGGCAAGTAACCCATGGCCAAGGCTTTGAAGACCGGCACTGAGGCGCGGGCGATTCAACGCACGGCGCGTCAGTCGCCCTACAAAATGCGGCTGGTCATCGACCAGATCCGCGGGCAGCGCGTGAACGACGCGCTGGCGATTCTGAAGTTCTCGAAGAAGGGCGCCGCCAAGCAGATCGAGAAGACGCTGGCGAGTGCGGTCGCGAACGCAGAGCAGGCGGCCCGTGCCGCCAACACGTCGCTGGACGTCGACGCGCTGGTGATCACGAAGGCTATCGTGAACGAGGGTCCGAAGCTGAAGCGTTGGACGCCGGCGGCCATGGGCCGTGCGACGCCGATGCTGAAGCGGACGAGCCACATCGAGATCATCGTGGCGGAGGCGGTGCGCTAATGGGACAAAAGACGAATCCGATCGGGTTCCGCCTCGGTGTCACGAAGAACTGGCGGTCCACGTGGTACGCGAAGAAGGAGATGCCGGCGCTGTTGAAGGAAGACGCGCTGCTCCGGAAGTATCTGAAGGCCCGTCTCGAGAACGCGGCGATTTCCGACGTGACGATCGAGCGCAAGCCGGGGAAGGTGGTGGTGACGATTCACACCGGCCGTCCGGGCGTGGTGATCGGGAAGAAGGGCGCGGAAGTCGACAAGCTGCGTGACGAGCTGGCACAGCTCACGGGCAAGGAAGTCGGCATCAACGTCGACGAGATCAAGCGTCCCGAGGTGGAGGCCCAGCTGGTGGCTGACAACATCGCGGCGCAGCTCTCGCAGCGTATTTCGTTCCGCCGTGCCATGAAGCGCGCGGTGCAGAGCGCGATGCGGATGGGCGCGATGGGGATCAAGGTGAAGGCCGGCGGGCGCCTGGGTGGCGCCGAAATCGCGCGCGTTGAAGGGTACATGGAGGGCCGGGTGCCCCTTCACACGCTGCGCGCCGACATCGATTACGCCACGAGCACGGCGAAGACCACGTACGGCACCATTGGTGTGAAGGTGTGGATCTTCAAGGGTGAGATCGTGGAAGATCGTCGCGGCAAGACCTACTCGACCGGCAACTGAGGAATTAAGAGATGCTGAGTCCGAAGCGGGTCAAGTTCCGCAAGATGTTCAAGGGCCGCATGACCGGGCTCGCGCACCGTGGATCGGAGGTGTCGTTCGGCACCTTTGGTTTGCAGGCGCTGGAGCCGGCGTGGGTGACGAGCCGTCAGATCGAAGCGTGCCGCGTGGCGATGACGCGTCACATCAAGCGTGGCGGTAAGGTGTGGATCCGGATTTTCCCGGACAAGCCGATCACGAAGAAGCCAGCCGAAACGCGCATGGGTAAGGGCAAGGGATCGCCCGAAATGTGGGTGGCGGTGGTGAAGCCGGGCCGAGTGATGTTCGAGATCGAAGGCGTGACCCGCGAGCTCGCCGAAACGGCGATGGGACTGGCCGCCGCGAAGCTCGGCGTGAAGACCAAGTTCGTTGCCCGTGAGGAGGCGGTGACCGAATGAAGACTGAAGAGATCCGCGCGCTGGCGGAGAACGAATTGGTGGCGCGCATCGCCGAACTCGAGGAGGAGCGTTTCCGCCTCAAGTTCCGGAGCGGCACCGAAGCGCTGGAAGAGCCGCTGCGGTTGCGCAGCATCCGCAGGGACATTGCGCGCCTCAAGACGGTGCAGCGTGAGCGTCAGCTCGCGACGCGTGGCCGCTAACCGGAATCCGATCGATGGCTGAGATGAACAACGCGAGCGCCACGCAGAATGGCGCCTCCGACCGCACCGCGCGGAAGCTGCGTACGGGGTTGGTCGTGAGCGATAAGATGGACAAGACGGTGGTGGTGCGCATCGACCGACGGATGCCCCACCCCCAGTATGGCAAGATGGTGACACGCACCCGGAAGCTGAAAGCGCACGACGAGGAGAACTCGGCGAAGCTCGGCGATCTGGTGCGGATCATGGAGACCCGGCCCTTGTCGAAGGACAAGCGGTGGCGCGTGGTCGAGATCGTCGAACGCGCGCGTTAAGGGGAATTAAACCATGATTCAGCAGGAATCGGTCGTGAAGGTCGCGGACAACAGCGGCGCCAAGCGCGCGCTGGTGATCCGGGTACTGGGCGGCACGCGCCGCCGCTATGCGGGCCTGGGAGACCGGGTCATCGTGGCGGTGAAGGACGCGCTGCCGAACGGCGCCGTGAAGAAGTCCGACGTGGCCAAGGCCGTGGTGGTCCGCACGGTCAAGGAAACGCGTCGCAAGGACGGCAGCTACATCCGTTTCGATGAGAACGCGGTGGTCATCATCAACGACAACGGGGAGCCGAAGGCCACCCGTATCTTCGGTCCCGTGGCGCGTGAACTGCGCGAGAAGCGGTATATGAAGATCGTGTCGCTGGCGCCCGAGGTGCTCTGAGATGCGTAAGAACGTGTACTACAAGACCGACCGTGGGCAGCGCCTCGGCGCTGGCCGCCACGCGCTGAAGGCCTCGCGCGAGGTGATCCACGTCACGAAGGGTGATACCGTCCGCGTGATGCGCGGCGACGACAAGGGGCGCGAAGGGAAGGTCCTTCAGGTGTACCCCAAGACGGGCCGCATCAAGGTGGAAGGCATCAACATCGTGAAGAAGCACCGCAAGGCGCGTACGGCGGAAGAGACGAGCGGCATCATCGAGATGGCCGCGCCCTTCCACGCGTCGAACGTGATGCTGCTCGATTCGAAGACCGGCAAGCCGACGCGCACGAAGAAGCGCATCGACACCGACGGTACGAAGGAGCGCGTCGGCGTGAAGAGCGGTGAAGTAATCCCTCGCGCGCGCTGACCGGAGCATAGCAAATGGCGACCAAGGAAAAGGCCGGCGGCAAGGCCGGCGCGAAGGCAGGTGGCAAGGGTGCCGCGAAGGGCGGTGCCGGTGCCAAGGGTGGTGGCGCGGCCGCGAAGGGCGGCAAGGGTGGCAAGGCGGGGAAGGCCGGCCAGCCGCGTCAGGCGATCGACTTCACCAAGCGTGAGCATGCGGGTGCGGGGCTGCCGGTGGCGGCGCCGCGTCTGAAGGCCCATTACGAGAACGTGGTACGTGCGGCGCTGGCGACCCAGTTTGGGTTCACCAACGGCCACCAGGTGCCGTCGCTCTCGAAGATCGTGGTGAATTGCGGTGTCGGCGAGGCGGTGAAGCAGCCGAAGCTGCTCGACGTCGTGGTCGAGGAACTGGCGTTGATCACCGGGCAGAAGCCGGTGCGTCGCAAGGCCAAGAAGTCGATCTCGAACTTCGGGCTGCGTGAAGGGCAGGAGATCGGTGCGTCGGTGACGCTCCGTGGGGCGAAGATGTGGGAGTTTCTGGACCGGTTCGTGACGGTGGCGTGCCCGCGTATCCGCGACTTCCGCGGACTCGGCACGAAGTCGTTCGATGGTCGCGGCAACTACACGATCGGCATCAAGGAGCAGATGATCTTCCCGGAGATCAACTACGACATGGTGGAGCAGATCCACGGCATGGACATCACGTTCGTGACGACGGCGGCCAAGGATGCGCATGCGATGGCGCTGCTGCATCAGTTGGGCATGCCGTTCCGCGGCGACGACAAGCCGGTCATTCCCAAGGTGACGCAGCCGGCGGCCCCTGCGGCCGCGGCTTAACCCGGTACTACGACATGGCAAAGACGAGCAAGCTGGCCCGCAATGCGCAGCGCAAGGAATTGGTGGCGCGGTATGCCACCAAGCGTGCGGCGCTGAAGGCCATCATCCAGAACCCGAAGAGCACGGGCGAAGAGAAGCTGGTGGCCGTGAACGCGCTGCATAAGCTGCCGCGCGATTCCTCGGCGACCCGCGTACGCAACCGCTGCAACATGAGCGGCCGTCCGCGCGCGTTTCTCCGTCACTTCGGTCTCAGCCGCATTGCACTCCGTGACATGGCCCTGAACGGCCTGATCCCCGGCGTCCGCAAGGCGAGCTGGTAGCAGGACGCGGTCGGTTCCCGGTGCGGCATGCCGGGTGGCGAGTTGTGGCTACGGCCCGACCCGCTACCTTGCATGCTGTACGTGGCACCGATTTTTCCATTCACTTCCTACAGGTCCCCGGCGCGGCCGGCGGAAACCCTAGGAGAACTCAGAGAGCATGAGCCTCAACGACCCCATTGCCGACATGCTGACGCGCATTCGCAACGCGTGTGCGTCCAAGCACCGCCGCGTCGATATGCCGTTGTCAAAGATGAAGCTCGAGATCGCCCGGATCTTGAAGGAGAACAACTTCATCCAGGACTTCCGCACGGTAGAGAACGAAGACGGGAAGCCGTTACTTCGTGTGATCCTCAAGTACGCGCATGGCGGTCAGTCGGTGATCCGACAGACCAAGCGCGTCTCCACGCCCGGCCTTCGGAAGTACGTCGGTGCCCAGGAGATCCCGCGGGTCCGGAACGGACTTGGCATGGCGATCCTCAGCACCTCGAAGGGCATCATGTCGGATCGTGATGCGCGCTCCTCGAATACCGGGGGCGAGCTGCTCGCCCTCGTCTGGTAAGGAGACGCAACGATGTCACGTATCGGCAAGCGCCCCATCCCGGTTCCGGCCGGGGTCACGGTGGCGATCGACGGGTCGAAGATCAGTGTGAAGGGTCCGAAGGGTGAGCTGTCCCGTGTGCTCCCCGCGGACATGATCGTTTCGCACGAGGGCAGTGAACTGCTCGTGAAGCGTCCGACCGATGAGGAGCGCCACAAGGCGCTGCATGGTCTGACGCGCACGCTCGTGGCGAACATGGTGGAAGGGGTCACGACGGGCTTCAAGAAAGTCCTCGAGATCACGGGTGTCGGCTACAAGGCCGAGATCAAGCCGTACGGCGCGCTGTTGTCGCTCGGCTATTCGCACCAGATCGAGTACAAGGCGCCGGAAGGCGTGAAGATCAGCGCCACGACGCCGACGCTCGTCGTCATCGAAGGCGCGAGCAAGGAGCTTGTCGGACAGAGTGCCGCCGAGATTCGCAGCTTCCGCAAGCCCGAGCCGTACAAGGGCAAGGGCGTGAAGTATCAGGGTGAAGTCATCCGGCGTAAGGCCGGTAAGGCGGGAGGCAAGTAATGGCCAAGATCGCGATCCCGCGTACGAATGCGGAGCGGCGCAAGCGCCGTCACCTGCGCGTGCGCAAGGCAGTGAGCGGGTCGGCGGAGCGTCCGCGTCTCGTGGTGTTCCGTTCGCTGAAGCACATCTACGCCCAGATCGTGGACGACGTCACGCAGCGCACGCTGATGACCGTTGGCGACGAAGGGATGAACGGCACGAAGTCGGAGCGTGCACTCGCCGTCGGCAAGCAGGTTGCTGAGAAGGCGAAGGCGGCCGGCATCGCGAAGGTCGTCTTCGACCGTGCCGGTTACCAGTATCACGGCCGCGTCAAGGCCGTGGCAGATGGCGCCCGAGAGGGCGGCCTGGAGTTCTGATCATGGCTAACGCAACGGGAACGGGTGGCGCGCCTGGTGGCAGCGCTCGCAGTGGTGGTGGACCTGGTGGCCGCGGACGTGGCGGACCGGGTGGTGGTCGTGGCGGCCCTGGTGCCGGCCGCGGACGTGGCGGCCCTGGTGGCGGCGCCCCCGGCGGTCGTGGGCGTGGCCCCGGCGGCGAGGGTGGTGGCCCGGGTGGCGGCGCGCGTGATGGCCGTGGTCGCGATGGTGGCCGTGGTCCGTCGCAGGAACGCGAGCAGAGCGATCTGGTCGAGAACGTGATTGCGATCAACCGCGTGGCGAAGGTCGTGAAGGGTGGTCGCCGGTTCTCGTTCAACGCGCTGGTCGCGGTGGGCGACGGACAGGGCAAGGTGGGCTTTGCCACCGGTAAGGCGAACGAAGTGTCCGAGGCGGTCCGTAAGGCCGTGGACGCGGCGCGTCGCAAGATGGTGCAGGTGCCGCTGACCGGCTCGACGATCCCGCACGAGGTGGTCGGGAAGCATGGCGCCGGCAAGGTGCTCATGAAGCCGGCGGCGCCGGGTGCTGGTGTGATTGCCGGTGGTGCCGTGCGCGCGGTGCTGGAGTGCGCGGGTATTCACGACATTCTCACGAAGTCGCTCGGTTCCACGAATCCGCACAACATGGTGCTCGCGGCGCTGGACGGCCTGACGCATCTGATTACGGTCGAACAGGCCGCCAAGGAACGTGGTGTCGACGTGTCCGCGATCGGCTACCGGTCGCGCGCCAAGTCGCGCACTGAGACTCATGATGCTCGCAAGGCCGCTGTGGTTGGCGCCTCGCCTAACGCCGCGGAGGTGGCATAATGCCGCGTACGTTCGTGTGGCATCCGTCGAAGGGACCGGCCAAGACCCCGAAGCTCGAAGCGCCGGGCACCGGCAAGCTTCACATCAAGCAGGTGCGTAGCGCGATCGGTCATTCGTGGCGCATGCGGCTGACGCTTCAGGCGATGGGTCTTCGTCATCATCAGGCCAGCGTCGTGCAGCAGGATTCCGCCTCGCTGCGCGGCCAGCTCAAGCAGGTTCGTCACTTGGTGTCGGTGACGCCGGTGGAGGGATAAGCGCGTGGCAAACAATGCAGACGCCGAAGGCGTCGAGAAGATCGGCCTTCACAACCTGAAGCCGGCGCCGGGTTCACACCGCGGCCGTCGTCGCGTGGGTCGTGGTCCAGGCTCCGGTCTGGGTAAGACGTCCGGTAAGGGTCACAAGGGCTCCATGGCGCGGTCCGGCCATGGCGGTCCCGGTGGCGGCAAGCCGCACTTCGAAGGTGGCCAGATGCCGATCACGCGTCGTATTCCGAAGCGTGGTTTCACCAATCCGTTCCGGGAAGAGGCACAGGTCGTCCGACTCGATGCCCTCACCGGCATGGAGGGGAACGACGTGACCACCGAGACGCTGGTGGCGGCAAAGTTGATCCGCGACGGTCATGGTCCGGCCAAGCTGCTCAACAATGGTGAAGTCTCTCGTGCCTTCACGGTGAGCGGCGTGAAGGTCAGCGCCGGCGCCAAGGCGAAGATCGAAGCGGCCGGTGGCCGCGTCGACGCCTGACGGAGACGACCCGGCGCATGGCGCAGCAATCCAACCCGGCGGCGCAAGCCGTCTCGAACATCTACCGGACGCCGGAACTCTGGCAGAAGAT
>JARIEX010000085.1 GCA_031127095.1 Gemmatimonadota bacterium | reverse complement strand
CCGACGCTGATGCGCAACGTGTCGCCGATGTGCGGCAGCCCCGGAAAGGGCCGGACCGCCACGCCGCGCTCACGCAGGGCGAGTCCCACGTTCACGCAGTCGGCCACCGGTACGCAGACGAAATTGGCGTGCGACGCCAGCGGAGCGAATCCGCGCGCGCGCAGTTCGCTTGCCAGCCGCTCGCGCAGCGTGACGGCCAGTGCGATGTGCTCGTTCACCCACGGCATGTCGTGCTGCAAGGCCGCGAGTGCCGTCTGTTCGGCCATCGCGTTCAACTTGTACGGTCCGCGCGACTTCTCCACTTCCATGACCAGCGATGGCTGTCCGATGGCGTAGCCGATGCGCAGCCCCGCCAGTCCGAAGGCCTTCGACATCGTACGGATCACCAGCAGCCGATCGTATTGCTTGACCAGATCGACCGACGACACGCCCGCGAACTCGGCGTACGCTTCATCGAGGAACACCACGCCCGGCGCTTCGCGCAGCACGCGCTCGATGGTGTTGCGGGCCAACAGCGCACCGGTGGGATTGTTCGGCGAGCAGAGGTACAGAAGCTTCGGGCGCGTGGCGAGCAGCGCATCGATATCGGGCTGATGCGACGGCAACTCCACGCACCCCGCATACGCGAGGGCATTCATCCGCGCGAAAATCGGAATCATCGCGAACGACGGCTCCGGGCCGGCGACCAGATCGCCTGGTTCACCGAACGCGCGCATGGCGCTGTCGAGAATGTCGTCGGAGCCGCAGCCGGTCACGATCATGTCCGGCGTCACGCCCACGAACTCGGCCAGCGCCTGCTTGAGCTCCGCTGCGTACAGTGTGGGATAGCGCGTAATGCGCGATACCGGCAACTCGCGCCACGTGCGCTCGGCCACCGGCGGCATGCCCCACAGATTCGTGTTGTCGGTGAGATCGAGATCCACCGGCGCGCGCTTCGGATCGTACAGCGGCACGGCGTCGTAGGCCGCACGCGCCACGGCCAAGCGTTCGGTGTTGTCGGTCGTGCGTTCCGTCATGCGTTGACGCTCCCGGCGCTGTTGCTCCATGCGCGCGCGGCGGCGGCGTGCGCCGGCAATCCTTCCGCATCAGCGAACGTGCCGACGTCGTGCGCGAGACTGGCGGCGGCCGCCGGCGATACTTCCTGCCACGTGGTCCACCGCACGAAATCCAGCGTCGACAAACCCGAGTAGCTGCGCCCGGCACCCGCCGTGGGCAGCACATGGTTGGCGCCGGTCATGTAATCACCAAAGGCCACCGAGCTCGCCTCGCCCACGAAGATCGTACCCGCGCTCCGCAGCGCGGCGAGCGTGGACGCCCGGACCGGCTCCGCCACCACGAGCAGCAGGTGTTCCGCAGCCCATTCGTTGGCGAACGCCACGCCGTCGGCGATGGAGCCCACCGACACGATCGCCCCACGCGCGGCGAGCGACTCGCGCACGATCGGCGCCCGCGGTGCCTGGGCGATCTGAGCGAGGGTTTCGACTTCGAGCGCGTCGGAGAGCGCCGAGACCTGTTCCGGCGTGCCCACCAACACCGCGATCACCGCGGCGTCGGGGTCGTGTTCGGCTTGTGCCATCAGCTCGCGGGCGAGCGCGGTCGGGTTGGCAGTGTGGTCGGCCAGGATCAGCAGTTCGCTCGGGCCCGCCGGCGAATCGATCGCCACATCGGCCACCAACTGCAGCTTGGCTTCGGCCACGAACGCGTTGCCCGGTCCCATGATGCGATCCACCCGCGGCACGGTCGCGGTGCCGATCGCCATGGCGGCGATCGCCCCCGCTCCACCCAAGGCGAAGACCCGATCCACGCCGGCCAAGGCCGCCGCCGCCAGCACGACGGGCGACGGAAGTCCGTCGGGCCCCGGCGGCGAACAGACGATCACCTCACCCACCCCAGCCACCCGGGCCGGGATCGCTCCCATCAACAGCGAGCTCGGATAGGCGGCCCGTCCGCCCGGAGCGTAGATCCCGACGCGGCCGAGCGGATCGGGGCGCCGTCCCACGCGAATACCGGGTTCCGGCGAGCACTCGGTGGCCACCGGGCGGAAGGCCTCGTGCACGGCGGCAATGTTCCGCGCCGACCGTTCGAGCACGCGGCGAAGCTCCGGATCCAGCGAGGCCAGTGCGGCGTCCCAGGTCGCCCGCGGCACTTCGATGGCCGGCAGTTCGACGCGGTCGAAATCCCGGGCGAAGGCCACGAGCGCGGCGTCGCCTTCCTCGCGGACACGAGCGATAATCGCCATCGTTCGGCTACGAACGGTGGTATCGGTCGTCGAGGCGCGGTCTACGATGGCCAAGCGGGTCTCGGCATCGAGCGCGGACAACGGGCCGCGCGCCCGCAGCCCAAGCGCAGTGGCGGTGGTCACGGCACGAGCCTTTCGATGCGGGTGACCAGAATCCCTTCGCCGCCCAGCGCCCGGAGCTGCGAAATCGTGCGGTAGATGGTGTCGGCGGCGACGACGGCATGCACGGCCACGTACTTGCCGTGGTCGGCGATCTCGATCACCGTCGGCCCGTTGAGTCCAGGGAGCACGGCGCGGACCGCATCGAGGGCGTCGCGCGGCACATTGGCCATGAGATAGCGCTGGCCGCGGGCGCGGATGACCGACCCGAGTGCGGTGACGAGATCGCCGAGTTCCTGCAGGCGGGACGGGTCGCCGTTGCGGGGGCCGGCGGCTGCGGTGACGAGGTGGGCGCTCGAGCGCATGACCGTCTCGATTTCCCGGAGCCCGTTCATCTTGAGGGTAGAGCCCGTGGACGTGAGATCGATCACGATGTCGGCGATCCCGAGGTGTGGCGCGATTTCGGCGGCCCCCGAGACCGGGACCACCACGACCGGGCGGCCGCGCTCCTCGAAGAAGGTCCGCGTGATGCGCGGGAAGACGGTGGCCACCCGGGCCGGCGTGCCGTCGGAACCGATGTCATCGACCGACTGGATGCCGGAGTCGTCTTTGGCGGCGACCACGAGGCGACACTTGCCGAATCCCAGATCCAGATGGGAGCGCAGGTCGCGCCCGGACTCTTTGACCAGATCCATCCCCGTGACGCCCACGTCGGCTGCGCCGTCGGCGACGAATTCCGGAATGTCTTGGGCGCGCACGAAAATGGCCTCGAACTCGCCACCCAGCGAGGCGGTCAGGGCGCGGTCCCCTGACGAGCGGACCTCGAGTCCGGCGTCGTTGAACAGCTCCCGGGTGTCTTCACTTAAGCGCCCCTTGTTGGGCAGCGCGATACGCAGCATGGCGGTGTAGGGATGGAGAACGCACAGCATGGACAAGAAAAAGGCCCGTCCGGAAGGGACGGGCCGAGGATCGCTTGGGTGCTTCGGGGTCAGCGCGGCGCGCTGCTCACCTCGACACGGACAAAGCGCCCCAGCCCGAATGGCCGTGGCTGCGGTGTGCGTGGTGGTGGTGGCGCGGCGTGTGCATGATGTGCGGAGCGTAGCTGGGGCTTGCCCCCCCGTCAAGGAGGAAACCCCCGGGTGGCCCTTGGCGGACGGGCCGCTTGTGAATAAGTTCACAATGCTCGCAGGGCCCTGCGAGTACGGGAGTAATCCTGGTGAACAGGGAAAATTTTCGAAGGCTCTGGAGGCTTTTCGACATGCGGTTCCTCGGCTTTGCAGTGGTGGCTGGCGCGGTTCTGATGGGCGCGTGCGGCGGTGGTGAGAAGGCGGCGACGGATTCTGCGGCGGCCCCGGCGGCTGAAGCAGCAGCGGCGCCGGCAGCGGCCCCGGCCGCTGGTGCGATGGCCCCGATCACGGGCACGACGCACGAAGTGAAGATGATCGGCGACGGCGCTGGCTACCGTTTCGAGCCGGCTGAGCTCACGATCAAGGCGGGCGACGGCGTGAAGTTCACGCTGGTCAGCGGTGGCCCGCACAACGTTGCGTTCGACGGTGCGACGCTCTCGCCGGAAGCGAAGACGCAGCTCATGGCCAACATGCCGGAGCAGGCGGGTGAACTGTCGGGCAAGATGATGCTGAACGCCGACGAGAACTACACGATCTCGTTCGCGGGCGTGGCGGCTGGCGAGTACAACTATTTCTGCACGCCGCACCTTGCCATGAACATGAAGGGCAAGATCACGGTCCAGTAAGTCAGGATCGCGGTTGCGGTATCACGCGGGGGCTGGCGAACATCGCCAGCCCCCGCGTTCGTTTGAGCAAGGACCATGACCACGCATTCCAGTACCGACACCGGACGGTTTACACCGCCACCCCCCGAGCGTCGTCCGCTCGTTGCCACCCGTCGAGGGGAGCGCGCACGCTGGCTGGCGGCGCGGACACGGAATGCCGCCGCGCACGGTCGGGTCGCCGCCGTCGTCGGCGCGGTGATTATCACGACAATGCTCCTGCTGTTCGAACTCACCCCACGTCAGGCGGATCGTGCGTTCGCCGCGGAGCTGGCCGCGGAGCTGGCGGCATTGCCGGCGGGGCAGGATACGCTCCCCTTGGTGAGCGCCCTCAAGGCGGCGCGCGCCGCCGCGACCGCGACCGCGATCGCGCGCGCACCACAGCGCCCGGCGACGGTGCCTGCCGCCCCGCGTCCTGACGGTCCGGCTGGTGTGCCCCCCGCCGCACTCCTCGAATTGCAGCAACAGCGTGCGCGCGCACGGCAGGCCCCGCTCATCGAGAGTTATCGCGCGCTCGCCGACACCCGTGTGCTGCGAGACGATCCACGCGCGCGGCGTCTGCTCGACTCACTCGAACGCGTGTACGGTGAGCGTGAAGCCTACGCCGCGCTGAACGGTCCTGACGCGCGGTATGCGGCGATGACCACCCACCTCACGCAGCTGGGTGAGCAGCTCGTGCGCGTGGCTGATGTCGCGTACGCCAGCGCCGTGACTGCTCGCGTGGCCACCGCACGCGCGCGCGCCGGCACGCCGGGAGATGCCGCGCCGGTAGCGCCCGTGGTGTCGTCGGCACTGCCGGCAGCGGATAGCGTCGCGGCCGCGGTGCAACGCGCAGCCGCCGAGCAGATGATACGGGCGGAGCGCGCCCTCGCCGATGCACGCGCCGGTCATACCGCGCTGCGTGCCCGACGGGAGTCGTTGCGCCGCCAGCTGCCGCCCGAGGTGCCGCTGGCGGTGCGGCTGCTGGCCGCCCTCGTGCTCGGTGTGGTCCTCGGCTTCGCCGCCGTGCTCTGGCGGGAGCTGCGCCGACCCACGGTCAGCGATGCACAGGAACTCGCCTCGATCACGCAGACACGCGTCATCGACCATGCGCCCGTGGCCGGGGGCGTCTGGGCTCGGCGTCGGGGCGACGCGCAGCGCTCGCCGGTGCTGGATCCCACCAATCCGGCGTGGCCGCTGCTGCACCTCGCCGTCAGCAGTATCGGTGACGTGGCGCGATACGTGGAAATCGTGGCGGATCACCCGGCGTTCGCGGGTGCGGTTGCGCTCAATCTGGCGGCCGTGGCCGCGCATGAGTCGCGTGCGACCGTGGTGGTCGATGTTGCGGGGCACACATCGGCGCTCGTGCCATGGCTTCCGCTGTCCGTGCTCACCACGGCGTCCTCGGGCGTCGACGCGACGCGGCACGGTGCGCCGACAGCGACCACGTCCCGATGGGAGGCGCCGCGTCCACTTACGGTCGGTCGCGAGACTCTCGTGGACATCGTGCTCCCTCGCCGCCTCCGCTCGCGTCTCACGGGGCTTTCCACGACCGACACCTCGCTCACGCCGGATGAGCTGTGCCGGTTGGCGGCACATCACGACCTCGCGCTGTTCGCGACCGATCACGACCTCGCCGCACAGCTGCCCGTCGACACCGCGGTGGTGCTGTGCGCCCAGCCAGGCGTCACGTCGCTGGCCTGGCTGACGCGTACGGTGCGCGCCCTCCACGCGGCCGATCGCCGCGTCCATGCGGTGCTCCTGTGGTCGGCGGAGTGGCCGCACGCGACGTGAACCGCGTGCGGCTGAAGGAACCGCGTCTCACGCCGCGCCGCGCCACGCCCGTCGTGGCGCGCCGCCCTGCCGACGGCTAGTCTCCACTGCATGTGGGCCGATACCCTCTTGTCACTCGAACGCGGACACCTGCTGCGCCTCGCGCTCTGGGCCGGCGCGTGCACGTTGAGCGGGACCTCGCTGCTGGCCTGGCTGCTGGTCCGGCGCACGTCCGCGCCGTTGCTGCGCCACTTTGCCATCCAGACGGCAACCTGGGGCGCTGTGAACCTCGCCATCGTGGCGTGGGCATGGCAGGGGCTCGCCTATCGCGACTATGCGGCGGCGCAGCGTCTGCTGAACGTGCTGTGGCTGAACACCGGGCTCGATGCCGGGTACGCGGCGGTGGGGGTCACGCTGGCCGTGACGGCGTGGCGCTGGGGGCCGCGTCCGGGTGGTGTGGGTGCCGGTCTTGGCGTGCTGGTGCAGGGGGTCGCGCTGGCGTTGCTCGACCTGCGGCTCATCGCGGTCATCGGACCGCTGCAATAGTCGGCACGGTCACCCGACCTTCTTCGTTCGGATCATATGGAACCCGTCATCCCCGATCTGCGTGCCGTGCCGCGTGACCACGCCTACGCGCAACTGTGCGATATGCAGGCGTTGTTGCTTGAAGGCAGCGACGATGCCATTGCCGGCATGGCGACGCTCAGCGCGATGCTGCATCACGCGTTCGGGCATCTGTGGACCGGCTTCTATCGCGTGGTCGAGCCCGGTCGTCTGTTGCGGGTGGGGCCCTATCAGGGATCGCTTGGTTGTCAGGACATCGCGTTTGGTCGCGGCGTCTGCGGCACGGCAGCCGCGGAGCGGCGCACCGTGGTCGTGGCTGATGTGCATGCCTTTCCGGGACACATTACCTGCGATCCGCGATCGCGCAGCGAGATCGTGGTCCCGGTGTTCGATGCCACCGGTGCGCTGATGGCCGTGCTCGATATTGACTCCGCGGTGCCCGACGCCTTCGGTGATGCCGATCGCGACGGTCTCGAACGTCTGGTGGCTTGGTTTGCCCGGACGACGTATGTTCCCGTCCCCGCCTGACCCCCAGTCGCCCCGTCGATGACCGGCTACTCCGATCGGATCAACCACGCCTTCGCTTTCGCGGCGAAGCACCACGATCAGCAGGTCCGCAAAGGCACGCGGCTCCCGTATCTCACCCATCCAGCCAACGTGGCGGTGATCCTCACGCGGTACGGGTGCGCGGAAGACACGGTGGTGGCGGGCATCCTGCACGACGTCGTCGAGGATTGTGTGCGCGACGGCTGGACACGCGGAATGCTGGAGGAGCGTATCGGCAGAAAGTTCGGCGAGACCGTACTCCAGACCGTGCTGGCGGTGACCGAACGTCGCACCGACAACGACGGGGTCGACCTGTCATGGGATGAGCGAAAGGACGACTACGTGACCCGTCTCGCACTGGCGTCTGAGGAGGCGCGATGGGTATGCGCCGCCGACAAAGTCCACAACGCGAACTCGATTCTCTCTGACCTGCGCCGCACGTCGTTTCCGGAAACCGTGTGGGGACGATTCTCGGCCGGACGAGAAGGCACCGTGCGCTGGTACGCCCGCGTGAGTGAACGACTGCGCGAGATCGGCTTCACTGCGCCGATTGTGGACGAACTCGCGCACGCCGCCGCGGAGCTGGGCCGGATCTGATCTGAGAGTGGTTCCGGCAGTAACGATCTTTCCGACAACACGGTGTCACACGTTTACACGCTGGCGGTCGCGCCGTAGCTCGTCTCGACGTAGTTCTCGAGAATCACCAGGAACTCTTCCACGATCTTGTCGCCCTTGAGTGTCGTGAAGAGTTTGCCGTCCACATACACGGGCGCCTTGGGCTCCTCGAAGGTGCCCGGCAGCGAGATGCCGATGTTGGCATGCTTGGATTCACCCGGGCCGTTCACCACGCAGCCCATCACGGCGACCTTCATCTCCACCACACCCGGGCGCGAGGCGCGCCACACCGGCATCTGCTCGCGCAGATAGCCCTGGATGTCCTCGGCCATGTGCTGGAAGAAGGTGCTGGTCGTGCGACCGCAGCCGGGGCACGCCGTGACTTGCGGCGCAAACGAGCGCAACCCAAGCGACTGCAGAATCTGCTGGGCCACAAATACTTCTTCGCGACGGTCGCCGTTGGGCTTGGGCGTGAGCGAGACGCGGATCGTGTCACCGATCCCCTCGCTCAACAGAATCGCCAGCGCCGCAGTCGATGCCACGATGCCCTTGGCCCCCATGCCCGCTTCGGTCAGACCGAGGTGCAACGGGTAGTCGCACCGCTTGGCGAGCCGACGGTAGCACTCCACCAGATCGGGGACGACGGAGATCTTCGCGCTCACGATGATCTTGTCGTGGCCGAGTCCGACTTCTTCGGCGAGTGCCGCCGAGCGCAGCGCACTCTCGAGCATGGCGTCCATGTAGACGTCTTTCGCGTCGCGCGGCTCGGCCGACTTCGCGTTGGCGTCCATCATGTCGGTGAGCAGGTTCTGATCCAGCGATCCCCAGTTCACGCCGATGCGCACCGGCTTGTCATGATCGATCGCCGCCTGCACAATCGTCGTGAAATTCGTGTCGCGGTGCTTCGTGCCCACGTTCCCCGGATTGATCCGGTACTTGTCGAGCGTGGCGGCACAGGCCGGGTACTTCGTGAGCAGGAGGTGCCCGTTGTAGTGGAAGTCCCCGATGAGCGGCACGTCGAGTCCACGGTCAACCAGGCGCTGCCGGATTTCCGGGACGGCCTGCGCGGCTTCATCGTTGTTGACCGTGATACGCACCTTCTGCGACCCGGCCTCGAAGAGCGCGGCCACCTGATCCGCCGTGCCGGCGGCATCGGCCGTATCGGTGTTCGTCATCGACTGCACCACGATCGGTGCGGATGAGCCGACTGGGACACCGCCGACATTGACGGTGACGGAGGGACGACGGGCGTGGAAACCGTGAGCGGAAGACACCATGAAACCCGGTTGAGTGTGGTGGCCGTAAGGTAGCGCGGGCGGGGACGCCTGCCCAAGTTCTGTGCAGTCTGCGGCCTCCCGATCGGGCCGGGGACATCCGTCGCTCTCATCACCCCGCTGCCGTGTCCGATCCTGTGCCGCCCACCCCGGCTGACCACCCGGCGGACCATGCGTCCCCCGCGCCAACCGGCCCCCGTCGGTCCTTTGCCCGCCGCCACTGGCTGGCCGTGACCCTGTTCGGACTCCTTGGGGCCCCAGCGCTCGGGTTGGCGCTCTGGGCCACGGTGGCGCTCAACTGGAGCTACTCCACCGGGAAGCGGGCCGGCTACGTGCAGAAGATCTCGCGGAAGGGATACCTCTGCAAAACGTGGGAAGGGACGCTGTACACCGATATCGCCCGCGGCTTCCGGTCGGACAGCTTCTCGTTCACCGTCCGCAACGATTCCATCGCCCATCTGATCGAGTCGCTGAGCGGCCGGCGGGTGGCGGTTGACTACGAGCAGCATCTCTCCGTACCCACCTCCTGCTTCGGGGACACGGACTACTTCGTTGTCGGCGTCCAGGCGCTGCCCGAGTAACGCCACGCGTCCGTACAGCCGGGTTCGTGTCAGTTATCCCGCCAATGGCACCCCACGCGCCGGCAGGGCCTATTTCTCCACTTACGCGAGTCGGTTCCGGCGCCACGACGCGTGCCGCGACCCGCACACTTTCTGGAGAAGCCCATGAATCGCTTGACGCAATGTCTGTTGATGGCCGCCGTGGTTGTGTCCCCGACCATCGCTCACGCCCAGTCTGAGGAGAAGCCGCTCACCGTCGGGGTCAGCGGCGGCGTGTCGGTGCCCACGGGCGACCTCCGCAATTCCGTCGATGCGGGATACTCCGTGGCCGGTCACGTGTTCTTTGCCCCCGCGGCACTCCCGTCGGTGCGCTTCCGCGGCGATGTGAGCTACGATCAGTTCTCGTACAAGAAGGGTTCGTCGTTGTCCGATGAATCATTCCGCAGTCTTGGCTTCGTGGCCAATGCCATGGTCGACCTGACGTCGGGGAGCAGCAGCGTGATGCCGTATCTCGTGGGTGGGCTCGGCGTTTACAGCGGCAAGACCTCCGGGTCGGACGGCAGCAGCACCGACGTCGGCCTGCAGGTGGGGGCGGGGCTGACCTTCAAGCTGTCGGGATTCGCGACGTTCCTGGAGGCGAAGTACGTCAATGTCTTTTCGGACCCGAACAGCACGGGGTATCTGCCGATCACCTTTGGCGTGAAGTTCTGAGCGTTCGCCGTCCCACGGCCCGGTCTCTTCATGGAGACCGGGCCCTTTTCCAGTGATGGGGATACACCACGGGCCCGCTCTGCTGCAGTATTCTGCACCATGACGGATCCCATCATTGTCGTCGGTGCCGGAGTGGCCGGCTTGGTGTGCGCTATCGAACTCCAGCGCGCCGGCCGTCAGGTGGTCGTGCTCGAGGCCGCGCCGGAGGTGGGCGGACGGGTGCGTACCACGACCCGCGACGGCCTCGCGTTCGACCACGGCTTCCAGGTGTTGTTCACGGCGTATCCCACGCTGCGCAGCTACCTCGACCTGGACGCCCTTGCGCCGCGCGTGTTCCGGCCGGCCGCCCGTATCGTGCAGGGTGGTCGGGCGTCGCTGATCGGTGACGCGCTCAGCGACCCGTCGCTGCTGATCGATACCATCATGGCGCGCGCCGTACCGCTGAGTGACAAGGTGCGGCTGCTCCTGTTACGCCGGTTTGCCCAGCGGCTCTCCATCGACGAGTGCTTCACGGCGCGTTTCGCTGGCGTGAGCACACGTGAGTTTCTGGCGTCGCGCGGGTTCAGCGCGTCGGTGATCGACGGATTCTTCGCGCCGTTCTACGGCGGCATTCTGCTGGATCGCACGCTCGCCACCAGCGCGTCGGTGTTGCTGTTCACGTTCAAGATGCTGGCCGAGGGAAAGACCGTGGTCCCTGCCCGCGGGATGGGTGCGCTCACGCAGCAGCTGGCGGCGCGGCTCGTGGCAGGGACGGTGCGGACGGGTGTGGCGGTCCAATCACTCACCGTGGGCGAAGGTCGCGCCACGGGCGTCGTGCTGGCCGGTGGCGAGGTGTTGCCGGCCGCGCAGGTCATCATCGCCACCGATGCACCAGCGGCGGCGCGCCTGGCCGCCACGGCCGGTGTGCAGATCGCCACGCCATCGGGCGCACGCGGCACCACCACCCTGTATTTCACCACCCGCGGCGTCTCGCCGATTCCGGGTCGTGCGCTGTGGCTCAACGCCGATGCCGCGGCCGTGATCAGTCATGCGGTCACAATCACCGACGTCGCGCCGGACTACGCACCGCGCGGTGTGTCGCTGATTGCCGCGAGTGCGGTGGGCGACGCAGCCGATCGATCCGATGCCGAGCTGGAATCGGCCGCCCGTCGCGAGCTGGCCGCGATGGCCATCGCCGCCGGCGATGCCGGCGCCGAAATGAAAACCGCCGCGCTGTCGCGTGTGGCCATCTGGCGGGTGCCGTATGCCCAGTTCGCCCAGCCACCGGGATGGCAGGACCACCGTCCCACCGTCGCGTGTGGTATCCCCGGGCTCTGGCGTGCCAGTGAAGTGTTGCACTCCAGTTCACTCGAAGGTGCGGCGCGCGGCGGGCAGGATGCCGCGCGGGCCGTGCTGCACTCTCACTGACCTCTCGGTTTTCTTATGCGCCCCTCGTTTGTCCGTGTTACTGCACTCCTCGGTGCGCTCGTCGTCGGCGCCACGACACTCTCCGCACAATCCCTGCGCGAGCAGACCCGCGAACTGCGCACCACGGCGCCGACTCACATCATTTCCGTCAATCCGTTTCTCCCCCTGTTCGGTTACTTCCAAGGGGAGTACGAGCAGCGGGTTGCGCCGCAGGCGTCCATTGCGGTGTCCGGCTCACATACCCGGTTTGAACACCTGTATACGAGTGTCGACGTGAAGTTGCGCTTGTATCCGCAAGAGCGCGCTCTTGAAAAGTTCGGGATATCGGCTGGCCTGGGCTACGGTCGGGTGCAGCGCCGGGAGCTCATCTCCTGCGATCCGATAGATCCGACCTCATGCAACGACGTCAACGCCGCCGTTTCCGCCCCGACCTTCGCCGTGGAGGCGCAATATCAGTGGCTGCTTGGCGCACGTCGGTACACCGCGGTTGCCATCGGCGGCGGAGCGAAGCGGTTCTATCTGTCGGACGAGCGCGCGATCGGTATTTCGCGAGTGACGCCCACACTGCGTCTGACGATCGGCTACGCGTTCTAGTCGTTCCTAGCGAAGGCCCAGCAACGCGGCCACATCGGCGAGCCGATCGACCGTGACCACGGCACCGGCGGCGTGCAGTCGTTCGGACGAGACGATTTCTGCGAAACCGATCACCGCCATACCGGCGGCGGTCGCCCCCTGCACGCCGAGTGGACTGTCTTCCACCACGACCGTTCGCGTTGGATCGAAGCCCAGCGTTCGCGCGGCGTGCAGAAACAGATCGGGAGCTGGCTTGGGCTTGCCCACATCGACCGCCGAGAAGCGCTTCCCCTCGAAGCGAGCGAGCAGCCCGGTCTTGCCGAGTGTGGTGCGCATCTTCTCGTGCTCACCGTTCGAGGCGACGCCGTAGCGCATACCGGCGGCGTCGAGCGTATCGAGCAGTGCCACGATGCCGGCCACCGGCTCGAGATCGCGCTGCAATGCGACCGTGACGTTCGCCGTGAAGCGCGCCAGCAGGTCATCGGGCGGCGCGTGGCCCATCATCTCGGTCACGATCTCGACGCACCGTGCCATCGAGTTGCCCATGAAAATGCTGAGCGATTGCTCCATCGTCATTGGCAGGCCGATCTCCGTGAGCAACAGCGCCCACGTGCCGTTCGAGATGCGTTCGCTGTCCACCAGCACGCCGTCGCAATCGAAGATCACCCCATCGATGGCAGCGCCAACGGCGTGGCGGAGCACTTCAGCGGCGGGTGCGTTCATTGGCCGAGTGACGGGTCAGCAGCTGCAAGACTGGCGCGGGCTTGCGCGAGCTGACGGTGCACGGCGTCGAGGCCCGTGCCGCCGTCGATGTTGCGGGCGGCCAGTGACGCATCCACGCCCAGGGCATCGCGCGCATCGGTACCGAACAGGGCGTGCGCGGCGGTGAACGCATCGACGGGCAGCTGGTCGAGTTCAATGCCGCCTTCTTCCGCCTGACGCACGAGCGAACCCACGGCGCCGTGTGCCTCGCGGAACGTGGCGCCCTTCTTCACCAGATAGTCGGCCAGGTCGGTCGCCATCATCGCGCTCGAACAGGCAGCGCGCATGCGCGCCTTCTCGAACCGCAGTTCGGCAATCGCGCCGGCCATCGAGGGCAGTACCAGCAACAACAAGTCGACGGCGTTGAACAGCGCACGCTTGTCGTCCTGCAGGTCTTTGCTGTAGCCGCTGGGCAGGCCCTTGATCGTGCCGAGAATCGACACGAGGTCGCCGAGCACACGGGCGCCCGAGCCGCGGGCCAGTTCGAACACGTCGGGGTTTCGCTTCTGCGGCATCATGCTGCTGCCGGTCGAGAAGCCGTCGCCGAACTTTACGAAGCCGAACTCGCTCGTGCCGTACAGGATCATGTCTTCAGCCAGGCGCGAGCAGTGGGCCGCCGTCATCGCGCAGGCGAACAACGTTTCGGCCACGAAATCACGGTCGCCGGTGGCGTCGATGCTGTTGGCCGAGATGGCGTGGAAGCCGAGCGATTCCTTGAGCAGCACGCGCGACACCGGGAACGCGGAGCCGGCAATCGCGCCCGAGCCCAACGGCATCACCGACGTGCCGCGCTCGGCGTTGGCAAAGCGCGTGCGGTCGCGCGATAGCGGCCAGAAGTGCGCGAGCAGCCAATGCGTACCACTGACGGGCTGCGCGCGTTGCAAGTGCGTGTAGGCCGGCAGCACGGCATCGGAGAGCGCTTCGGCCTGCATCAGCAACGACTGCTGCAGCTCGGCGATCGCGGCATCCACCCGATGGCAGGCATCGATGGTCCACA
>JARIEX010000003.1 GCA_031127095.1 Gemmatimonadota bacterium | reverse complement strand
CCGACGATGTCCTCGGGCCGGGCCTCCTCAATGCGTTCGCGGAGCAGGTCCGCATTCGACAGCGCCCCGCTGTCGTCCAGACACCGGCAGAGCGCCGCGGCGGCGTCCGCCACGGTGCCCGCGTCCAGCGGCAGAAGCACGCGGGATGCGATCAACACGTCGCGCAGTCGTTGCGGTGGGGTGGGCATGCGCTGAATCTGCCCACGCGGTGCCCGGGATCGCAGGGGCCGGCGCAAGAAAACGGGGCCGGCCACGCAATCGTGTCCGGCCCCGCTCCCCTGCCTCGCGTCGTCGCGATTATCCGAGGCGAGCCCGGATCAGATCGACGAAGTCGACCGGACGCTGGGCGACGCCCATGCCGGCCGCGAGGAACGACTCGATCTTTTCCGCGGCTGTTCCTTCCGAACCGGAGATGATCGCACCGGCGTGGCCCATACGGCGGCCCGGCGGCGCGGTCTGCCCGGCGATGAAGCCGACGACCGGCTTCTTCATGTGCGCCTTGATGAACGCGGCGGCTTCCTGCTCGTCGGTTCCACCGATTTCGCCCATCATCGCGATGGCCTTCGTCTGCGGATCCGCCTCGAATGCCGCGAGACAATCGATGAAGTTCGTGCCGTTGATCGGATCGCCACCGATGCCGACGCACGAGCTCTGGCCGATCCCGGCCTTCGTGAGCTGGTTCACGATTTCATAGGTCAGCGTGCCGGAGCGGCTGACGACGCCGACGTTGCCGGGCATGCAGATCCGGCCCGGAATGATGCCGACCTTGGACTGGCCGGGCGTGATGAGCCCCGGGCAGTTCGGTCCGATCAAACGCGCGCCATGTTCCTTCACGTACGGATACACCTTGGTCATGTCCAGCACGGGCACGCCTTCGGTGATGCACACGATGAGCTTCACGCCCGCTGCCGCCGCTTCCATCATCGCATCGGCCGCGAACATCGGCGGCACATAGATGACGGACGTGTTGGCACCCGTGGCCTGCACCGCGTCGTACACGGTATCGAAAATGGGCACCGTGCCTTCGAACGTCTGGCCGCCCTTACCCGGCGTCACGCCGGCCACGACCTTCGTGCCGTACTCGATCATCTGCTTGGCATGGAACGAGCCGTCGCGGCCCGTGATGCCCTGCACGATCAGCTTCGTTTCGTTGTCGATGAAGATGCTCACGCGGCACCTCCCTTCGTCGCGAGTTCGACCGCACGCTGCACGGCCGCATCCATGTCGTTCGACGCCGAGAAGCCGTTGTCCTGCAGAATCTTCACGGCGATCTCCTCGTTGGTGCCAGTGAGACGGATAACGATGGGCACCTTGAGCGGATTCGCCTTGGTCGCCGTGACGATGCCATTGGCCACGTCGTCGGTGCGCGTGATGCCGCCGAAGATGTTGAACAGAATGCACTTCACGTTCGGATCGGACGTGATGATGCGCAGCGCATTCACCACCTTCTCCGGGTTCGACGAACCACCGATGTCGAGGAAGTTGGCCGGATCGCCGCCGTAGTGCTTCACGAGATCCATCGTCGCCATCGCGAGGCCGGCGCCGTTCACGACACAGCCCACGTTGCCGTCGAGCTTGATGAACGTGAGGTTCGAATTGCGCGCGTCGACTTCGCTCGGCGCTTCCGACGACTCATCGCGCAGGGCGGCGATCTCGGGGCGGCGATCGAGTTCGTTGTCGTCGATGACCATCTTGCCGTCGACCGCGATCAGTTCGCCCGTCGGCGTGAGCACGAGCGGGTTGATCTCGGCGAGCGAGCAGCCGGCATTCATGAACGCCGTGTAGAGCTGCTGCATGATCTTCGCCGCCTGACGCGCCAGCTTGACGTCCTTGTACAGGAAGAAGCCCATGCGCATCGCTTCGAACGACAGCAGGCCGTAGCGCGTGTCGACCGGGTGATACAGGATCAACTCCGGCGTGGTGGCCGCGACTTCTTCGATGTCGATGCCGCCGGCCGCGCTCACCATGAACACCGGCTTCTTGGTCGCGCGATCGACGATGATCCCGACATACGCTTCCGACCCGATGTCGGCCGCGACCGTGACGAGCACCTTCTCGACCGTGAGATCCTTGATCGTCATGCCGAGGATGGCGGTCGCCTTCTCCTTGGCCGCCTCCGGGGTCGGGCAGAACTTCACGCCACCGGCCTTGCCGCGGCCACCGGCATGCACCTGCGCCTTCACCATCACCGCCACGCCGTAGCGCTGCGCGATGGCTTCCGCCTGTTCCGGCGTCGTCGCGATTTCGCCGGGCGGGATCGGCACACCGGCCGCCCGCAACAGTTCTTTCGCCTGATACTCGTGTAGGTTCACGCGTTCTCCGAATCGAGGAATGTCACTGGTTCAATGCTAGGTGGTCGTGCCCGTCGACAGCAACCCGCCTGTCGCGCGAAGCGCGCCCGTACGTGCCTGACATCGTGAACCGGCGATGTCGGGCACGGCCGCGTTCATTGCGGCGGTCGTTCCAATACGCGGCCCAGACTGTCAAACGCTGCGCCGAATTTCATCCAGTCCCCCCGCGTCAGCGCCTCGCGCATGGTGCGGTACCATTGTCGCGCAGACAATGCGTCCGGCCGGCTCCCCGCGGCTCCCCGCGGCGACACCGGCGCAATGGGAATATCTCCCATCTGACGCAGCGCGTCGGCGAGCGTTCCTCCCACAGCGATGCGTGTCCCGTCCGACGCGGCAACGTGACCCATCATGATGCCGCCCTGACCACGAGCCGGGCGCAGAGACTGGATCAAGAGTGGCCCACGTGTCGTCATCATCGCGGACACTCGCCCCGCGCGCAGTCGGGTACCGGATCGCGGCCCAGTCCCCGTATCCACCTGCGTCCCGGACTGCGCGCTGTCGAGCGCGGTTCGCAACCGGTCGGTCACGGTCCGCCACCGGAGTCGCGGCGCGGTGGTGGAATCCCACCACGTCTGGCGCGACGGTCCGCCCGTCGCGGTCATGATCCCGTCGATCTGGTCCCCCGCGTCGAGCAGCGGCAGACTCCAGCCAACCTGGCCGTCCGCGCCGTCGATGATCGCGTGGGGGGCCGGTGTCCCGCCCACCAGCGCGCTGTCCGGTAGCTGGCGGGTGACGGCCCCCGCGACGCGTGAGCCATACCGCGCGAACGTCTTGATCTGGGCGATCGCCCCCTCGCTCGGCACAGGCAACTGCGAGAGCACCCCGGGCGGCAAATCATCGGCCGCCGAGAACAGCGATGGCGCTACGGCCCGCCAGGTTCGCGTGGGCGCGTCCGGTCTGGTCGCAAGCACCAGGGCGACACGGCCCGTGGCGGATTCAACGACCGCCGTTGCCGCCAACCGGAAATAGCTGAAGATGCCGCCCGCGACCTGCCATCGCTGACTCAGGGGGTATCGGTCCGACGCGCTGTACAGCTGCAGCGTCCAATACAGCCTCCCGCCATGGACAAGCGGGAGTACGTCGGTGCCCTGCACAAAGATCGGTGCGAGCCGCGCCACACGCTCGCGCACGTCGCGATGACTGATGAGCATCGGCGCTGCGGTCCCCGCCCCGGCCCGCAGGAGCGACACGTCCCGCAGCGCCCACGCATGCGCGGCCCGCGCACGCCATGAGTCGAGTGACACGCCGGGGATGGGCTGGGAACGTCGGTCCGTGATCAGGCGCGTCCCCAGCAGATTGGGGCCAACCATGGCCTCGTCGCCGGCCGGCGCATCGCCGGCGGGCGCGAACTCGATGAGGCTGTCGCGCACGGTCGGGCGGGTGACCTCCACGGCCGACACAACCCACCCGTCACGCCCCGCGCCCGATCGACGCGCGACGACGGCCGTGAGCTGCTCGCGCATCACCGACCAACCAACGGACACCGCGTCGACGCTCGACCACGTCCCTGCACTGCCGCCGGCGTTCTCGGATCGTGCGGCCTCGCGCTGCCCATCCGGGAGCGGGGCACCCGTCGTTGCCCCCCATGTGGGAGCCAGGGCAGCCGTCAGCGCCGACGCATCCCACAGGCTCACGCGCGTTGGCAGCTCCGCGGCGCTGAGGCGCTGCGGTGCACGTGCAGGGCGGCCGCTGGACCGTGGTCGAATCCCGTCCACGTCGAACGCCCGCCGGCTGAAGAGGGCGCGGGTGGCGAGGTAGTCGACGTCGCGCCGCGACGGATCACCCAGCAGGCTGGTACGGGCGATTACCGCGGGCAGGCCCTGCCGCAGCCCGATCGCTGACACCAGGATCACGGTGAGCGTGAGAAACGCTGTCCGGAGCTGCCCCACCCATCCCGACCGTAGGACGACCAGCGCGGCGATCGCGCTCCCGAACGACAGGAACGTATCGAGTTGGAGCGTGACGCGATGATCGACCATCAGGAACGTGCCGTCGGCACCACTCCCCTGCCGTAACAGGTCGAAGCCGTCCAGTCGGTAGCTCCACGCCAGCAGCAGCAGCACGAGCGCACCGAGCACGCTCAGGTGTCGACGGACATGCGTGGAGGCCGCCACGCGTCGTCCCTCCATGCGCAGGCTGCGTGTGAGGGCGTACAACACCACCACGAGCGCCGTGATGGCGACGACGCTGACTAACGCCCAGAGGTAAAGCGTTTCCTCGAGGGGCAACCAGTAGACGTAGAAGCCAAGATCCCGGCCGAAGATGCCCTCGATCTCGCGGAACGCCAGACCATGCCGGACGACCGCGACATCCGCCCAATTCGACAACGGCACCGCGAGCGCCGCGCCGACGAGCGTCCCAAGCACCAGGGTGACGGCCAACAGGCGCTGGCCGGAGATCATCGCCGTGACCTGCAGATTCGCCACACGCGACGGCACGGTGACGGCGACAATCGTGCGGCGGACGGCGTGCAGGTTGACGACCGCGAACCCCGAACCCACCACCCACGCGCCGCCCTGCAGCATCAGGGTATCGACGACCTGCTCCCAGAAGAGGACGGGGACGCCCATCGCGGCAAACCATGCATGATCGACGACCAGCGCGGTACCCGCGCGCCCGATAAGCAGCAACGCGGCCGCGAGCGCCAGACCGATGATCAGCCAGCCGCGAGTGCGCACGTCAGCGACCCGTGTCCGCGCTCAGAGCGAGACGCCCTGCGTGTGCAACCACGATTCCATGACGCCTCGGATCTCGGCCAATCGCTCGGCACTGCTCGCCTCAAAGCGAGCCACGATGACCGGCTGCGTGTTCGAGGCGCGCAGCAATCCCCAGCCGTCGCCGAACAGGACGCGGACCCCGTCCACATCGATGATGTCGTGCGTCGCCGCGAAATGGGCCGCCGCACGCGCCACGATCGCGAACTTGGACGCCTCATCGGTATCGATGCGCAACTCCGGCGTCGACACATAGTGGGGCACATCCGACAGGAGCGCGTCGATCGGCTGGCCCGCGTCCGCGATGATGCGCAGCAGCCTGGCGGCCGCATACAGCGCGTCGTCGTGACCGTAGAAACTCTCGGTGAAGAACATGTGTCCCGACATTTCGCCAGCGATCGGTGCACCGGTCTCCTTCATCTTGTCCTTGATGAGGGAGTGCCCCGTCTTCCACATGACCGGCACTCCACCGGCCTGGGCAATGCCATGGGACAACGCCTGCGAGCACTTCACGTCAAAAATGATGGGCTGCCCGGGTCCGGTGCGCGCCAGCACGTCTCGGGCATAGAGGATGAGGATGTGATCACCCCAGATGATCCGCCCATGGCCATCGACCACGCCGATCCGGTCCGCATCACCGTCGAAGGCCACGCCGATCTCGGCACCACTCGCCTGCACTGCGGCGATACAGTCGGCGAGGTTCTCCGGGACCGTTGGATCCGGATGATGGTTGGGAAACGTCCCGTCACTCTCGGTGAATAGCCCGACGCCATCGATCCCGAGCGCATGAAACAGCTGCGGCGCCACCAGCGCCCCGGCCCCGTTCCCACAGTCATACACCACTTTGAGCGGCGAGCCGTCCGGACGCGCGATGCGCCCCACCCGCGTCGCGATATCACTCACATACCGGTCGATGACCGGCACGGACCGCACGGTGCCCGCGCCCGTGGGGAAGACACCCCCCGTAATCAAGCGGTACAGCACCTGAATCTCTTCACCGTGCAGCGACCCGGTGCCCACGCACATCTTGAACCCGTTGTACTCCGCAGGATTGTGCGATCCGGTAATCTGAATGCCGCCAACCACGGGCTCGTGATGCAACGCCCAGTACAACAGCGGGGTCGGCACGACGCCGATGTCGATCACATCGACGCCACACTCGGTCAGCCCGCGGACGAGCGCATCACGCAGCCCGTCTCCGCTGGGGCGATTGTCACGCCCGACAGCCACGGCACCGGTGATGCCATGGCTGTCGAGGTATGCCGCATACCCACGCCCGATGCCGTAGGCCACTTCCTCCGTGAGGTCGTGACCGACGATGCCGCGGACATCATACTGCCGGAAGATCGTCTGACTGATCGACATTATCGAGAGCACTCAGCTGCTGAAAGAAGTGACGGAGACAGGCGTGGTTGCGGGATCACCGCCGGAGACTGGCCGCCTGCAGGCGCGGTCCACTGCTCGCACCAGGTGCCACCGCATCGGTCGCGAGACCGATGGACGCCCGGCGAGCCAATTCGATCATGGGCGTGGGATACACACCCAGCACCAGCAGGGCAATCACCGACACGGTGATGAGCGACTGCGCCATGGGAATGGTGGACGGTACGGGATGGCCTTCCGGACGAGGCCGCATGAACATCGCGGAGATGACGGTAAGGTAGTACGCTGCGGAGACGGCGCTGCTCAGCACGACGATCACGGCCAGCACCGACTGCGGCGTGGATGCCTGCAACGCGGCCTGCAGCAGATACCACTTGGCGAAGAAGCCCATGCCGCCGACGAGCGGCATGCCAAGGAATGCGAGTAGAAAAACGGCCATCGAGACCGCGAGCCAGGGCCGGACCAACCACAGGCCCGCAAGGTCATCGATCGTCGGTGAACGATCCCGCCCACCGTTGACGGTGATCAAGACACCGAAGGCGCCCATGGTCGCGAGCGTGTACGAGACCGTGTAGAACAGCAACGCCGTCGTGCCCGCAGCGGAGGACACCACGATTGTCACCAGCAGATAGCCGGCGTGCGCGATGCTGGAATACGCCAGCAGGCGCACGATGTTCGTTTGCGTCAGGGCCAGCACGTTGCCGGAGACCATCGTGACGACGGCCAGCCACCACATGGCGGAGTGCCATCGGGGCGCCGCCCCGGGCAGGGCCTCGAACATCACCCGCGCGAACACGGCGAAGGCCGCTGTCTTGACGCACGCCGACATGAAGGCGGTGATCGGCTGCGGGGCGCCGTCGTAGACGTCTGGCGTCCAGAGATGGAAGGGCGCCGCCGCCACCTTGAACGCAAACCCGACGAGCAGCAAGCCGGTCCCCACGAGGAACATCGGACTGAGGGTCGGATGCGCGGCGACCCACTGCGCAATGTCCACGAGCCGGGTGCTCCCCGTGGCACCGAACAGCAGCGCCATCCCGTACAGCAGGAATCCCGATGCGACAGCACCGAGCAGGAAGTATTTCACCGCCGCTTCGGCACCGCGCGCGCTGCGTCGGTTCACGCCGGCGAGAATGTACAGGGCGAGCGACATGAGTTCGATGCCGAGAAACACGAACATCAAATCGCGCGCGGCGGTGAGCATCATCATGCCCGTCGCCGCGAGGAGCATGAGCACCGGCACCTCCGGACTGAAGGCGCCGCTGCGGTGATGGTCCGCGTCGAGCAGTATCAGTGCCATCACGGTGCCGAGCAGGATCACCAGGTCGACGCCCCAGCGAAAGCCGTCGCCGGCCAGTCGCAGATCAGGCGTCCCACTCACACCGTCTCCCCACGCGATCATCACAACCAGGGCCACGAGCAGGCAGAGGACGATGGCGAATCGGGTGAGTACGCTGGTCCGTTCGGCGCCCTCGGCCATGGCCGCGTCGTTGCCCTGCCGGTTCCAGACCGACGCCAGCAGCAACACCATGGCACCGGATGCCAAGAGCAGTTCGGGAGCCAGCGCACGGAACAGCGCGCCGGCGGAAAGGGTAGCGCCCATCAGTGATTCACAGAAACGTGAGAGAGCGACGGCGATGCGTTCGGACCGAACCGCACCGACTCGATGATGCCTTGTGAGGCGCGTTCGATCCGTTGCAGGAGTGGCTGCGGCACCACGCCGAGATAGAGAATCATGAACGCGAATACGCACATGACCGCACGCTCGCGGCCCGTCAAATCCGGCAGCGTGCCGTTGCGCTCCGTATCGATGCCTTCAAACAGGACATGCTGCAGTGCCCGCAATCCGTAGGCTGCCGCGAAGATGACGCCACTCGTCGCAATCACCGCGAGGACCGGCCGCTCCGCATAGGTGCCGATCAACACCAGAAACTCGCCGGTGAACCCGTTGGTGCCGGGCAAGCCGATTGTGGAGAGCATCACTAGTGTCAGCATTACGCTGAATACCGGCACGACCTTGGCGATCCCGCCGAACGCCGCCATGTCCGTGGTGCCGCGGCGGTCTTCGAGCATGCCCACGAGCAGGAACAGGGCGCTCGTGGAGATGCCGCTGTTCACGATGCTGAGCACGGCGCCTTCCACCGACTGCTGCGTCAACGCGAAGCACCCCAGCATGATGAAGCCCAGGTGGCTGATCGAGCTGTACGAGACCATCCGCTTCAGGTCACGCTGCGCCATCGCCAGCAGCGCGCCGTACACAATCGCAATCACCGAGAGGATGAGAATGGTGTCGCGGACCACGGGATGCATCGCGGCGGCCGGAAACAGCGGGATCGCGAAGCGCAGAATCGCGTACGCGCCCACCTTGATGCCGAGCGTCACGGCGGCAAAGGTCGGCGCGGCCCCCTGCGCGTCCGGCAGCCACGTGTGAAACGGTACCAGTGCCGACTTGACGCCAAAGGCGAGAAAGAAGGCGCCGAACATCCACAGCTGCGCCCGTGGTGTGAGGGCGATGGCCATCAAGTCGTCGAGGTGGAACGACGTGCCGCCACCCATCGACCAGAGCGCCATGATCGCCACCAGCATCAGCAGCGAGCCGACCAGTGTGAACAGCACGTAGCGTAAGCTGGCCCGTGACTGCCCCGCCGCTCCCCAGATACCGAGCAGGAAGTACGTCGGGATCAGCATCAGCTCCCACGCCAGATAAAACGCCAGCAAGTCGAGCGTGATGAACACGCCGATCAGGCCGCTGGTGAGCACGAGGATCAGCGCACCGAAGGCCGGGGTTCGTACGCGCACGTTGTCCCATGCGCCCAGCAACGCGAGCGGCAGGAGCATGGCCGTCATGACGACCATCGGTAACGACAGCCCATCGACTCCGAGACTGATGGTGGCTCCCAAGTCCGCGAGCCACGGCAGGTCGACGCGCGCTTGCCACCCACGTCCGGCTGGATCGTACAATCCCCAGAGTGCCAGACTGAGCAGCGCTTCGATACCCAACGCCACGACGGTGAGGGTACGGGCGTCCGGACCACCGCTGGGGGCTTCGACGCCGTCGTCGTCCCGCGAAATATCTCGGCCGCCGAAACGAACCACCGCTGCAGCGAGTACAGGCCACAACAGCATGGCCGGAAGAATCCACGCCGCCACGCCACGGGAAAGAAGGAATTCGCGCATCGGTCAGCTCAGGGTGAGAGCGGCGAGCAACGCGATGGCGCCGGCGGCGAGGAGCCACGCGTACTTGCCCACGTCACCGTCCTGCAGTCGGCGGCCGACGAGTGCGGCCGTGCGGGCGAACACGCCCCCGCCTGCCGTCAGGGCGCGATCGACCCCGGTATCGACGCCACGCGCGAGCACGACAGTCGCGAACAGGCTCACGGGCCGCACGATCGCGGCATCGACCACGCGGTCCACGTAATACGCGTTCGCGAGGAGCCCTCCCTCATTCGGAACCAGCGCGCTGTCGGGTACCGGTTTTCGATACTGCCACCAGGCCACGGCAATCCCCAACAGGGCGACGCCGGTCGCCACTGCTACCAGCACTGTCTCGGTACCGTGGTCGAGATGTCCGGCGCCCGCGAGCCGCGCCGCGCTGCCGCCGGTCACGGGTGCCAGCCACGCGTCGAGCAGCCCCACGGGGCCGAGCGGCAGCAGAGCCGGCAAGTTGAGCCAGCCACCCACCGCCGTGAGCACACCGAGCATGAGCACGGGTCCCGTCATCACCATCGGGGCCTCGTGGAGCATCTCCCGCTCCCCCTCACCGGTGCGATTCTCACCATAAAAGGTGAGCAGGAGCAGGCGCATCATGTACACCGCGGTGAGGAGGGCCGTCACCACGCCGATGCCGTACGCCGCATACAGCACGGCGCTGCCGGGAATGCCGAGCAGCGTCGCATCCGCCAGCGGACTGTCGTGGGCACGGGCAAAAACAGATGCCAGGATCTCGTCTTTGGAAAAGAAACCGGCCAGCGGGGGCACACCGGCAATGGCAAGCGTGGCCACCGTCATGGCGGCGGCGGTGGCGGGCATGTACCGGGCCAGTCCCCCCATGTTGCGGAGGTCCTGCGGATCGCTCTCGCGGTGCGTGTGGTGATATGCGTGATGCATCGCATGAATCACCGAGCCCGCCCCGAGAAAGAGCAGCGCCTTGAAGAACGCGTGCGTGACCAAATGGAACACGCCGGCGGTATAGGCGCCGCTCCCGACCGCGACAAACATGTAGCCGAGCTGTGAGACGGTGGAGTACGCAAGCACCTTCTTGATGTCCCACTGTCGCAACGCGATGGTGGCGGCAAACAGCGCCGTCAGCGCGCCGATGGCGGTGACGACCAGTGAGGCCTCGGGTGCCCCTGAGAAGATCGGGGCTGCGCGCGCGACGAGATAGACACCAGCGGTGACCATGGTCGCGGCGTGAATCAGGGCGGACACCGGCGTCGGGCCGGCCATGGCGTCGGGCAACCAGATGTAGAGTGGCAACTGCGCGCTCTTGCCGGCGCATCCCACAAAGAGAAAGAGCGCGATCGCGAGCACGACGGGTGTGCCGGCCATCGCACCAAGGGCGGCGTGCGCACCGAGGTAGTCGAGCCGCTGCGTCGTCACCCAGATCAGGAACATCGCCACGAGGAATCCGAAATCACCGACCCGGTTGACGATGAAGGCCTTCCGGCCCGCGTCGGCATTGGCCCGGTCGCTGAACCAGAAGCCGATCAGCAGATAGGAGGCCAACCCCACCCCTTCCCAGCCCACGAACATGACCGGGTAGCTGCCGCCGAGGACGAGCATCAGCATGAACGCGACAAACAGGTTGAGATACGCGAAGTAGCGCGCGTAGCTCGCATCGTCACGCATGTAGCCGACGGAGAAGATGTGAATGAGCGACCCGATCCCGGTGATGACGAGCGTCATGAGAATCGACAGCTGATCGAGCTGGAGATTCCAGTTGACCACCAGACTGCCCACCGGCATCCACTGACCGAAGCTGACGATGTGCCGCGCCAGTTCGGGCGCGCGTTGCATGTCGAAAAAGATCGTGAGTGCCACGCCGAAGGCCGCGAGGATCACGCCGGGCCCGACGATCGTGACCAGCGGATGTCGGGCGGTTGAGCGGTTCCCGTTGCCACCGGCGCCGTGCAACGCGACGGCACCGTTGGCGAGAAAGCCGATGACCGGCAGCAGGAGCAGCACACTGAGCAGAGTCGGGATCATCCGCGGAGGGTCCGGAGGGATGACAGGTCGACCGTGCCGAAGTGACGGAATACCGAGATCAGGATCGCAAGCCCCACCACCGCCTCGGCAGCGGCAATGGTCATCACCATGATCACGAACACGTGTCCGGTGACCCCGTGCAGCTTCGCCAACGCGACGAACGTCAGATTGACGGCGTTGAGCATGAGCTCCGCGCACATGAACAGGATGATGGCGTTCCGTCGGGTGAGGACGCCAACCACGCCGATCACAAACAGGATCGCGGAGACGATCAAGGCCTCGGCGATCATGCGCGCACCCGCTTCTTCGCGAGGAGTACGGCACCCACCACCGCCACGAGGAGCACGAGACTGGTCAACTCGAAGGCCACGAGATAGTCAGTGAAAAGCGAGGCGGCGACGGCTTCGACGACGTTGTCGGTCGCCGGCGCCAAGTCGACGCGTGGGAACCGCTGCCGCTGCACGACCAGCAGATTGGCGAGTAGCGCCAACCCGACCAAGCCGGCACCGAGGCGCGCCCCGAGCGAACGCAGATCCGAGACGCCGCCGCGGCCAAGGTTGAGCAGCATGACCACGAAAACGAAGACGACCATGATGGCACCGGCGTACACCAGCACCTGAATCACCCCGACAAAGGGCGCATCCAGCATGACGTAGAGACCAGCCAGCGCGAACATCACGTTGACCAGCCAGAGGGCGGCCGGCACCGGGTTCTTCCGGGTCACGAACAGCAGCGCCGACGCGATCGCGAGCAGCGAAAACAGATAGAACTGGAACTCGTAGAAACCGTTCATTCGCCCTTCGGGTCGGCGGGGTCCCAGAGTTCGCTCACCGGATGGGTCTGCGCCATGAGACGCTCCAGGTCGTAGACAAACGAGGCGCGATCGAATTCCGCATTCTCGTAGTGCCGGCCGAGATGAATGGCTTCCTCAGGGCAGACCTCCTGACAGAAGCCGCAGAAGATGCAGCGGAACTCATCGATCTCGAAGACCAACGGATACCGGTTGCCCTGCTCGTCCTCACCCGGCGTGAGCTTGATGCAGTTGGCCGGGCAGACCGTCGGACACAACCCGCACGCCACGCACTTCGCCTTGCCGTCTTCGGTGGTGAGCATGCGGTGGGTGCCCCGCCAGCGAGGCGACAGATCCCACTTCGTTTCCGGGTACTGCATCGTGACCTTGTGCGGGTCCACGAGGTGCTTCAGTGTGGTGGCCATGCCCTTAAGCGTGGCGCGCACGTAGCTCACGCGCTCCAACGGGCGGTGCATGACCTTTACTCCGATGGCCATCAGTCGCCTCCCTCAGCGAGACTCGGGGTCGAGATCGGTGCGGTCGTCAGTGGTGCCGTCGTGCGAATCGTGCGCTGCGACGCCAGCTGGCGGCGGGACAGGTCGAGTCCGCGTGCCCGTAGCCGCGCCAGGTCGGTTGGCCCAACCCGGGCGCTGCTCGGGCTGATCAACTTCCCGCGGTCCAGCCACGCCAGCAGCACACCGATGATCACCACATTCATGGCCAGCAACGACAGCGAGAACAGCGGGCCCCGTGCCACACCAAGGGCATCCAGTCCCAGCGTCGCGGCGGCAATGACCACGATGTAGGCCAGCGCGAGCGGCAGCATCACGCTCCAGCCCAGCGCCATCAACTGATCGTACCGGAAACGCGGCACCGTCCAGCGCACCCACATGAAGACGAACAAGAAGAAGCCAGTCTTCGCTGCAAACATGCCCAGCGTCAGCATCGTCTTCAGCAGCGAGTGCGGGCCCACGTTGTCCCACTGCGTGAACGGAATGTCCCAGCCGCCGAAAAACAGCGTGGCGGTGAGACCGCTGACCGTCGCCATGTTGGCATACTCGGCAATGAAGAACATCGAGAACTTCATGCCGCTGTACTCGGTGTGATATCCCGCGACCAGTTCGGACTCCGCTTCGGGTAAGTCGAACGGCAGTCGATTCGTCTCGGCAAACGCCGCCACGAGGAACGTGAACCACGCGACGGTCAGGGAGAGCACGTTCCAGCCCATGTGCGACTGCTGCTGCACAATGCTGGTGAGCGACACATTCCCCGCCAGCAGGATCACGGGGATGGTGGACATACCCATGGCGATTTCATACGAGATCATCTGCGCGCTGGAGCGCAGCCCGCCAAGCAGGGCGTACTTGTTGTTGGACGACCACCCCGCCAGCACGATGCCGTACACGCCCAGCGAGGAGATCGCGAGGGTGAACAGGAACCCGACCGGCAGCGGGGCGATCGCCATATCGATCAGTCCCCACGGTGTCGGTAGCGATGAGGCGAGCGGGAGTACCGCCCACGTGACCATGGCAGGAATGAAGGCCAGCGCCGGCGCGATGAGGAACAGCCACCGGTCGGCATGCGCGGGATCGGTTTCTTCCTTCATGAAATTCTTGATGCCGTCGGCGACCGGCTGCAGGATGCCACCGGGGCCGGCGCGATTGGGACCACGTCGGTCCTGAATCCACGCGGCGAGCTTGCGTTCGGCGAGCGTCAACAGCGCGACACCCACCATGTACAGCCCGAAGACGACGACAATCTTGACACAGCTGGCCAGCACATACGTGCCGATCGCCGTGGGTGGCAGCTGAGGATCAGCCCGCGGAAACCAACCGGCGAGCTCGATCAGCGGCGCGACGAACGGCGCGATCATGCGCTCACCCCGCTCGCGAGTGCCGGAGCCGCATCGGCGAGCCGCATGCCACGCAGGCCAAGGGCCTCGTAGTCCAGGCCGGCGAAGGCGGCGTGCGTGGTCGTCAGCGCCGCGAAGACATCCGCTGGCGTGAAGAAGCGCGCGTCGCCGCCGACGGCCGCCAGCAAGTCGGCAAGCACGTACCACGTGGGACGCGCCACCCCGGGGGCCGCCTTCGCCTGGAGGAACCGCTGCACGCGTCCGCGGAGATTCGTCAGCGTCCCTTCCTCTTCGACGACATTGGTGACGGGCAGGACGATGCCCGCCCTCGCCTCAAGGGCCGCCGGGAGCGCCGTGCCGATGAACACGATGTGCGAGGCCCGGTCGAGGTCGGCCGCATGCACACCGTCGAGCGCATCGCCGACGACGAGCAGCGCATCGCCGTCCAGCAACACGTTGCCCAGCGCGCCGATCTCGGCGAACCCGAGATGACGCGCCCCGGTCGCGTTGGCTGCGCGCTCGGCGCGCAACGCGAGGTCGGGCGCGCCGGGCAGCACCACTTCGTCGCCACGCACGAGGCGGAAGACCCCGGTGCCGGTCGTGGCCGCCGCCAGGCGCTCCAGCAGGAACAACGATTCGTTCGAGAGATTCGGCGACGCGAGCACTACGACGCGCTGCCCGGACAACGCGCGGGCGGCCGCGCCCACGGCATCGTCCCACTCAACGACCGTGAGACCATTCCCGCGCCGTACCAGCGGCTGGTCGAGGCGATCGCGCCGGTTGAACTCGCGATAGCCCTGCCGGCCGACATCGCACACGTAGTACTGATTGACCTGATCGTTGGCACGTGGTTTGATACGCACCACCACGTTGTCGCGGGTCTCCACGACGGCGTTGCACCCCTGACTGCAGCCAGTGCACACGGTTGGCGCACGATCGAGTTCCCAGGCGCGCGCGCGATTCAGAAAATCCTTCGACAGCAGTGCACCGACCGGGCAGAGATCAACGACGTTACCGGCCCAGGGATTGGTGAGATCGTGCCCGTCCGCTTTGCCGATAAACGCGCGATCGCCCCGCTCGGACACGTTGAGTACCGGCTCCTGCGCGACGTCGGACATGAACCGGACGCATCGGGTGCAGAGGATGCAGCGGTTCGGGACATACAACACGTCGCCGCCGAAATCCTCGACGGGGTTGAACCGCTTCGGTTCGCGGTAGCGCGAATCCGCGCGGCCCTCGGCGAACGTATAGTCCTGCAGCTCGCACTCACCGGCCTGATCGCAGATCGGGCAGTCGAGCGGATGGTTGATGAGCAGGAACTCGAGTACGCCTTTGCGGGCCTCGAGCGCCTTCGGGGAGTGCACGTGCACCACCTGCCCTTCACCGACCGTGGTGGCGCAGGCCGGCGCCAGCTTGGGGAACTTCTCCACCTCGACCAGGCACATGCGGCAAACGCCCGCCACCGGCAACCCGGGGTGATAGCAGTAATGCGGAATCAGCACGCCGACCGTCTTCGCTGCTTCCAGGATCGACAAACCGTCCGGCACGGTCACCGGACGTCCTTCGATCGTGAGCGATACCATCTTCACGTCAGCCATCAGCGCCTCACGCGGCGGAGGCGCGGAGCGCCCCCGGAACGGTGACCATCGACTTGTTCTGCGCGATCTTCGCCTCGAATTCGTGACGGAACTTCTTGAGTCCTGACATGACGGGCGTCGCGCAGGAGTCACTCAATACGCAGATCGTCTTGCCGGTCATGCCGTCGGCGATCGCCACCAGGGTATCCAGATCCTCGGCCGTCCCCTGCCCGTCGCGGATGCGCTCCATGATGCGCGTGATCCACGCCGTACCCTCGCGACACTGGCTGCACTGCGCGCAGCTCTCATGGGCATAGAAACGCGTGAGACGCGCGATCTGGCGCACCATATCCTGTCGGTCATCGAAGACGATCACGCCGCCCGAACCCAGCATCGTGCCGGACGCGACGAAGCCTTCATAGTCCATGATGGCGCCCTCAGCCTCCTCTCGCGTGAGGATCGGCACCGATGATCCACCGGGGATCACCGCCTTGATCTCGCGGCCGGCCAGCGGCCCGCCACACAGATCGTACAGGAAGTCCTTGAACGGGAATCCGAGTGCGACTTCGTAGTTGCCGGGGCGGCTGATGTTGCCGCAGACGGAGAAAAGCTTGGTCCCGATGCTCTTCGGATTGTCCGGACGGCCGTACTGCTTGTACCACTCGGCGCCGTGCTTGATGATGTACGGTACCGTCGTGAGCGTCTCGACGTTGTTGATCGTCGTCGGCTTGCCGAACAGGCCGGCGACCGCGGGGAACGGCGGCTTGATCCGCGGGTTCCCACGTCGGCCTTCGAGCGAGTTCATCAGCGCGGTTTCCTCGCCACAGATGTACGCTCCGGCGCCCCGGTGCACATGTACATCCACGTGCTTGCCGGAGCCCATCGCATTCGGTCCGAGAATGCCGGCCGCGTACGCCTCCTCGACGGCCGCACACACCCGTGCGTACGGCTCCGTGAACTCACCGCGGATGTAGATGTACGCCGTCTGGGCATAGATCGCGTGCGCGGCCAGCGCAACACCTTCCACCAGCCCGTGCGGAGTCCAGCGCATGATCTCACGGTCCTTGAACGTTCCCGGCTCGGACTCGTCGGCGTTACAGCAGAGGTAGTGCGTCTTGCCGTCGGGCTTCATGAACGACCATTTCATGCCCGTCGGAAACCCCGCCCCGCCACGTCCGCGCAGCCCGGAATCCTTGACGGTCGTCTGCAGTTCCTGCGGATCGGTGTTGAGCGCTTTCTCGAGCGCCTCGTAACCGCCGCGGGCACGCCAGCCGGCCAGCGTACGTGCTTCGGGATCGCCGAAGTACTTCGAGAGAATCGGCGTCTCGCGTGCGTGAGACGGATGCGGATACCCCATTACTTCAGCTCCGACAGAATCCGGGGCACCGACTCCGGTGTCACCGATTCCACAAAATCGTTGTTGATCATGATCGGCGTGGCGAACCCGCAGGCACCGAGGCACTCGACCTCGACCACGGTGAACCGGCCATCCGCACTGGTCAGACCGAGGTCGCCGCAGCCGGTGTGCTCGAGCAGTGACTTCACCACATCCTCGGCGCCGCACACGTTGCACGGGGTCGTGGTGCAGACCTGAATGAAATGGCGGCCGACAGGATGCTGGTGGTACATGGTGTAGAAGCTGACCACGCCTTTTACATAGGCCGGCGTGATCGCCAGCAGACCGGCGACCTCTTCAATGCCACTGTCGCTCACCCAGCCCCGGGCGTCCTGCAACATCCACAGCGCGGGTAGCAACGCCGCCTGTTTCGTGGGATACCGCGAGAGGATGCGGTCGAGCGCGTCCCGCGCGTCACCGACGAACACCGGCACATGCGGTTCGCCGTGGTGCGTGCCGTGCGGCGGGGCGGCGACGAGCGCGCCCCCGCTGGCTGAAGGGCCATGACTCACCGGTCGATCTCTCCCATCACGATGTCGATGCTGGCGTTGATCGCGATCACGTCCGAGAGGAGGTGCCCCTCGACCATCTTCGGGATGGCCGACAGGTTCACGAACGACGGCGGGCGGATACGCCAGCGGACGGGCTTCGCGCTTCCGTCGCTGACCATGTAGTAGCCCTTCTCGCCTTTCGGACTCTCCACCGGCACGTAGCACTCGCCGATCGGCGGACGCGGCCCTTCCATCACGAGTTTGAAATGATGGATCATGGATTCCATCTCGCTCGTGGCCTTGTGCTTGGGCGGCAGGATGAGCCGCGGATCGTCGATGTTCACCGGGCCACCGGGCAACCGCTGCAGCGCCTGTTCGAGAATGCGCACGCTCTGGCGCATCTCCTCGACGCGGACGAGGAAGCGATCGTACACATCACCGGCGGTTCCGACCGGCACGTCGAAGTCATAGGTCTCGTAGTCGAGATACGGGAAATCCTTACGCACGTCATACGCGACGCCGGACGCCCGCAGCATGGGACCCGACAACCCGGCGTTCACCGCCTCCTGCGCATTCATCGCGCCGAGTCCCACCGTACGCCCGGCCCAGATGGCATTCGTTTCCAGCATCCGCACCGACTCGTCGAGCGTCTTCGGAAAGCCGCGCAGGAACGCCCGGAGGCCATCCACCCAGCCATCGGGAATGTCTGCTGCCATGCCGCCGACGCGTGTCGCGGTGGTCGTGAGGCGTGCGCCAACCCATCCCTCAAGCAGGTTGTACACGTTCTCGCGTTCCTGATACAACCACAGGAATGGCGTGAACGCGCCGATGTCGACGGAGGTGGTCCCGAGCCAGACGAGGTGCGAAATGATCCGTGACAGTTCCATCAGGATGACACGCAGTACCTTGCAGCGCTCCGTCATTCCCACGCCGAACAACCGCTCCGCTCCCAATGCGAACGCGACGTTGTTCCCCGGCGAGTTGAGGTAATCCTCGCGATCCGTCCACGGGATGATCTGGTTGTACTGGCGGTACTCGCCGATCTTCTCGAAACCACAATGCAGATAGCCGATGTGCGGAATGCAGCGCACCACCGTCTCACCATCGAGCTCGAGCACCAACCGCAACACGCCGTGCGTGGCCGGATGCTGGGGTCCGATGTTGATGAGCATGTGGTCGGATTCCATCTCCGGCTCGGGCGTCATCACCGGCGCGTCCAGGGCGACCGCGCGTCCCCCCTGCGCCACAAGCGGCGCACGGAGCGGATTCCCCTGTCCGTCGAGGCCACTGGTACCGAGGGCCACCTCGATCGTTCGCCGTGCACTCATTCGCCCACCATCCCGGTGTCGTCGCCGCGCACGGCGAGCCGACGCTTCATGTCATCCGGCAGCGAGTCGAACGCTTCGGCAATCGACAACTCGTCCTTCGAGTACCGCGCCTCAGGGTTGGCGGCGAGCGCCTGCTTGAGCTGTTCGGCGCGGCTGAAGCGCCCACGCAGCGGAAAGTCCTTCCGCAGCGGATGCCCTTCCTGATACGTCTCCCAGAGTAGCAGCCGACGCAGGTCCGGATGCCCCTCAAAGCGGATGCCGAACATGTCGTAGCACTCGCGCTCGAGCCAGTCAGCCCCCGAGTAGATGTCCATCACCGACGCCACCGCCAGCAGGCGTCGCTTCGGCAGCTCGACCTTGAGCCGCAGAAACCGACGGTGCGCGAGCGCGCGCAAATGCCAGACCACTTCGATGGGGCGATCGGCGTCGCGATACTCGACCGCGGTGATGTCGACGAGGTAGTCGTACCGCTCCGACGGTTCGTCGTGCAGCCAGCGCACGATGTCGTGTAGCGCGGCGCCGTCGACGAACACGGTGGTTTCCCCCCACGTCACCTCGGTCCGCACGATCGCCGCGCCGAAGCGAGCGTGCAGCGTGTCGGCCGTCGGGTTGATGGGCCCGCCGTGGTGCACGATATGCGTGGGCGTGATCGGTGCCCCGTTGCTGTCCGATGCAACGGCCGCCTGCACGATGACCGCCACGTCGGTCGCACCACCTGTGGAAACGATCGGCGTCGTCACGGCGCCGACCGCGTCTGATGCACGGAGTTGCCGAACGGCTCCGACAGCTCGTCGATGCGGGACGGCGGGATGTACAGCTGACTCTCCGGGTCGGGCACGATCTCGACGTGACGCGTGGTGTCGCGCAACCGCTCCTGCATCACCTTCTTCTGCAGCATCATGATGCCGTGCATGAGCGCTTCCGGGCGCGGCGGGCAACCCGGCACGTACACGTCGACCGGAATGATGGTGTCAATGCCCTGCACCACGGCGTAGTTGTCAAACATGCCGCCGGTGGAGGCGCACGCACCCATGGAAATGACCCACTTGGGCTGCGGCATCTGCTGATAGATCCGGCGCAGGACCGGCGCGAGTTTCAGCGGTACGCGCCCTGCGCACAGCAACACGTCGGCCTGACGCGGCGAGTAGCTCAGCCGTTCCATCCCGAACCGCGCCAGATCGAATCGGCTTGCCGCCGTGGCCATGAACTCGATGGCGCAGCAGGCGGTCCCAAAGGGCATCGGCCACAACGACCCAGCACGTGCCCAGTTCACGAGGAAATCGAGCCGCGTGGTCACCCAGCCATCCTGTGCGCCGGGATCGACCTCAACGAGTCGGTGATCGGCCGGGGAAATCAGTCCCACGTCAACGCTCCCTTCTTCCAGACATAAACAAACCCCACGACGAGAATGGCCGCAAAGACGAGCATCTCACCGAGACCGAAGAATGACAGCTGGCCGGCGGGACATGCGCCGGCCACCATCGGCACGTGGCACGAGAGCTGCCGGTAATACACGCCCCACGGAATCATGAACACCGTTTCGATATCGAAGACGATGAACAGCATGGCGACGAGGTAGAACTTGACCGAGAAGCGGTCGCGGGCATCGCCGAGGGGGCTCATCCCCGACTCGTACGGCTGCGATTTCACCGGCGTGGGTTGTGCGCGCACGGTGAGATGCGCGATGCCGAGAATCAGCACCGCGTTGAGAACGACGAAGCCCAGGAGCAGCAGGACCGGCAGATAATTTCGTAGCATCGCAGAGGCGAACGGATCGCCGCGCCGGGGCGCGGCCAGTCCTCGTGAAAGAATTCACAATGCAGCATGCGGAAGGTACCAGCGGGACCATCAACGCTCAACGCCCACCGCCTCACCCGACGACGGAAGTAACCGGCGAAGCGCGTTTCACACGGGGCGGCGCAGATCCGTAGTTTCCCGCCGGATTCGCAGTATCTTTGCACCACGCCGTGCCCCACGGGCAGGACCGGGCGGTCCGACCCCGGCATGGCTCACCTCTTTCCCATCTGCCTCATGGGGCTCTGCTCAGACCGCTGGATCACGCGCATGGCGCGGGATCATGGCATGATCGAACCGTTCGAGGATCGCCAAGTCCGCGAGGGCGTCATTTCGTACGGCGTCAGCTCGTACGGCTACGACATGCGCGTCGCGCGTGAATTCAAGATCTTCACGAACGTGCTCAGCTCGATCGTCGACCCGAAGGCGTTCGACCCGAGGAGTTTCGTGGAATTTGAAGGGGACGTCTGTATCGTCCCGCCCAACTCGTTCGCGCTGGCCCGGAGCGTCGAGTACTTCCGGATTCCGCGTAACGTGCTGACCCTGACCGTCGGCAAGAGCACCTATGCCCGCTGCGGGATCATCACCAACGTCACGCCCTTCGAACCGGAATGGGAGGGGTACGTGACCCTCGAGATCTCGAATACGACCCCGCTGCCGGCCAAGATCTACGCCAACGAAGGCATCGCGCAGGTGGTGTTCTTCACCGGGGACGAACCGCCCGAGGTGTCGTACGGGGACAAGAAGGGCAAGTATCAGGGCCAGCACGGCGTCACGCTGCCCCGCATCTGACCTATCCGGGCGGCGGCTGACTCACGGACTGATCAGCCGCCGCCGCACCAAACGCCCTCTCAGCCGCCGCCGTAGATGTACCGGCAGCCCCGGTCCTGCGCCTGCTGTAGCGTCACGATCATCGCCGGCACGACCTCGACGCCGGGCAACAGATTGGCTCGGACGTCGTCGGAGAACGCCGTGCGCAGTGCGGCATCGCCGCGCTGGGCCTCGGGCAAGAAGCGCTGCCCCGCCGCACGGATCGAATTATTGCACGCCAGAATGATCACACCGCGCGCAACGAGCTGAGCCACGAGCGCGGTGTTCGCATTCCGTGCCCCCGGCATCTGAAGCGTCTCGCCGATCGGGTACTTCCCCCAGATCGCGTCGTTGAACAACAGGCCGATCGCGCGGCCGTTCAACCCGATCACCACGCCACTGTCGGCATCGGTGAGGCCGTACGCACTCTTCTGCGTGTCGAGGTAGGTCTGCGCCCAGCGCAACGCAATCCCATCGCTCGCCAGATGCGAGTGGAACACCACGCGCTGCGTGCCCGTGAGGCGCGTCGTCCACGGGTCGTCAGCGGTCGTGTCCGGCCGCACGGGGGCCAACGCCTGAACGGCGCGCGGGGCACCCATCCCGATGGCCGCGCCGGCGGCCAGCAGTCTGGACAGGAACGACCGGCGGCCCGGTGCGGGAGTGGTGTCGTACGTCATCGTGGCGCTCGGCGGGTGGCAAGTGAATCGGGAGAGACACGACGGGGAAGAAGCGGCCGTCGCGGCGGGAGCGGCGTGCCGGCCGCCTTGGCGGCCGCGGTGGCGTATGCCACGTCGGGTGGGGCATCACCCTTCGGCCAGTCGCGCTCCTTACCGGGATGATCCTGCCGGGGCTGCGCGAGGACGAACGCCGCGATGTCCGCGGCCTGGCGGTCGTCGAGCGTGATGCTGTGATCGAACGGCATGTTGTGCCGCAGAAAGGTCGCGAGCGTGAACTGGCGGGACATGCCCGCCCCGACGGAAAAACTCTGGCGTCCCCAGACCGCCGGGGCGATCGGCAACCCTGCGCCATTCGCACCGTGACAACGGGCGCACTGCGCCGCATACCCCCGGCGCCCCGGCACCGCGCGTCCCGCCAACTTGACGGAATCCACTCCCGCCGGACGCGGTAGGGTACGCAGTGTCTCGAGGTAGGCGAGCATGTCGCGCATGTCGCTCCCGGCCTCAGGGAGCATGCGCCCCGCGAGGCTGCGCGCGATGCACTCGTTGACGCGGCGCGCCAGCGTCTCCTCGTAGCCAGGGCGGGCCCGGTAGCGCGGATACCGCGCCGCACTCCCGGTCCACGGCATGGCGGTGGCCCGCGTCCCGTTGTCGAGATGGCAACTCACGCAGCGCAGCCCGTTTCCGCTGTTCGCTGGCAGGGAGTCCCGGAACGACTGCATCAGCGCGAGTCCACGTGTCGCATCACCGGACTGTGCCGTCGCCGACGATGCGGCGAACAGGATCAGACCAACGACGCCGAGGCGAATGGTATGTCTCATGGTGGAAAAGATACGACAAAAAAAGGGGGAGCGTTGCCGAAGCAACACTCCCCCTGATCAGTCGCCGCTGCGCGGTCAGCCGCCGCTCGCCTGCCGGGGCTCCTGCCGCTTGGCCGTCGCCACCAGATAATCACGATTCATCTTCTTGATGACGTCGATACTGATCTCCTTCGGGCATGCTTCCTGACACTCACCAACCAGCGTGCAGTGTCCGAAGCCCTCGATATCCATCTGCTCGACCATCGCCAGTGCACGCGTGTCCCGCTCCGGCTGCCCCTGCGGCAACATGCCGAGGTGCGTGATCTTAGCCCCGGTGAACAACGACGCCGAGGCATTCGGGCACGCCGCCACGCAGGCGCCGCAGCCGATGCACGCCGCGGCGTCCATGGCCTCTTCCACCGTGTCCTTGCCAATCAGGATCGAGTTGGCGTCGCGCGCACCGCCGGTGTTCACCGACACGTACCCGCCCGCCTGGATGATGCGGTCGAGGGACCCACGATTCACCACCAGATCCTTCACGATCGGGAAGCCCGCCGCACGCCACGGCTCGACGGTGATGATGTCGCCGTCCTTGAACGCGCGCATATGCAACTGGCAGGTAGCGGCCCCGGCCCACGGCCCGTGCGCCTGCCCGTTGATCATCATCGAGCACGACCCGCAAATGCCTTCGCGGCAATCGTGGGCGAAGGCGACCGGCACCTTCCCTTCCATCGTGAGCTGCTCGTTGAGCAGGTCGAACATCTCGAGGAACGACATGTCCGCGCTGACACCATCGAGCGTGTACGTCTCGAGCTTGCCCGGAGACTGCGAGGCCGGCTGACGCCAGACGTTCAGAGTGAGCTTCATTACTTGTAGCTCCGGGTGGAGAGGTGCACGTTCTCGTACACCAACGGTTCCTTGTTGAGAATCGGCGCCTTGCCCTCGCCCGCGAACTCCCACGCGGCGACGTAGGCAAAGTCATCGTCGTTGCGCTGCGCTTCGCCGGCGTCCTGATATTCCACGCGGAAATGACCGCCGCACGACTCTTCGCGCGCCAGCGCGTCGCGGCACATCAGCTCACCGAGTTCGATGAAGTCCGACACGCGTCCCGCGTTTTCGAGCGCCTGATTGAGATTGTCGCCGCTACCCGGCACGTTCACGTTGCTCCAGAACTCGCCCTTGAGCGCGGCAATCAGCTCCAGCGCTTTGGTGAGTCCTTCCTTCGAGCGCGCCATGCCGCAGTACTCCCACATGATCTTCCCGAGCTCCTTGTGGAAGGAGTCGACGGTGCGCTTGCCCTTGATATCCAGGAAGCGCTTCGTCTGCGCGCGCACCGACTCTTCCGCTGCCTTGAATTCGGCGTGCGTGTTGTCGACCTTCGCGAGCTTCGTGCTGGCGATGTAGTCTCCGATCGTGTACGGCAACACGAAGTACCCATCAGCCAGGCCCTGCATCAGCGCTGATGCGCCGAGCCGGTTCGCCCCGTGATCGGAGAAGTTCGCCTCGCCAGCCACGTGCAGGCCGGGGATGGTGCTCATGAGGTTGTAGTCCACCCACAAGCCGCCCATCGTGTAGTGCACCGCCGGGTAGATACGCATCGGCCGCTCATACGGATTTTCATCCGTGATGCGCTGATACATGTCGAACAGATTGCCGTAGCGTTCGGCGATCGTGTCCTTGCCGAGGCGCTTGATGGCATCCGCGAAATCCAGATACACGCCCAGCCCGCCCGGGCCGACACCGCGACCATCATCGCAGGCTTCCTTGGCGGCACGCGACGAAATGTCACGCGGCGCCAGGTTGCCGAAGCTCGGATACTTCCGCTCCAGGAAGTAATCGCGCTCCGCTTCCGGGATGGCGGCCGGTGCGCGATTGTCCCCGCGCTTGATCGGCACCCACACGCGTCCGTCGTTCCGGAGCGATTCCGACATGAGCGTGAGCTTCGACTGGTGGTCGCCGCTCACCGGAATGCACGTGGGGTGGATCTGCGTATAGCACGGGTTGGCGAACGCCGCGCCCTTCTTATACGCACGCCACGTGGCCGTCGTGTTCGACAGCATGGCGTTCGTGCTGAGGTAGAACACGTTGCCATACCCGCCCGTCGCGAGTACCACGGCATCCGCCGCGTGCGACGTGACCTTGCCGGTGAGCAGGTTGCGCGTCACGATCCCGCGCGCATGCCCATCCACCACCACCACATCGAGCATCTCTTCGAACGTGTGCATCTGCACGCCCTTGAGCGCGATCTGACGTTCGAGGGCCGAGTACGCGCCGAGCAGCAGCTGCTGTCCGGTTTGTCCACGCGCATAGAACGTGCGCGAGACCTGGGCACCGCCGAAAGAACGATTGGCCAGCAGGCCACCGTACTCACGGGCGAACGGTACACCCTGCGCCACACACTGATCGATGATGTTCACCGACAGCTGTGCCAAGCGATATACGTTGGCCTCGCGGGCGCGGAAGTCGCCGCCCTTGATGGTGTCGTAGAACAGCCGGCGGATCGAATCGCCGTCGTTCTGGTAGTTCTTAGCCGCGTTGATACCACCCTGCGCGGCGATCGAGTGCGCCCGGCGGGGCGTGTCGTGGTACACGAAGCACGACACGTTGTACCCCATCTCCGACATGCTGGCCGCAGCCGACGCTCCGGCCAGGCCGGCGCCGACAACGATCACGCTGTGCCGACGCTTGTTCGCCGGGTTCACCAGCTTCATCGAGAAACGATGCTGGTCCCACTTCTGCTCGAGGGGACCGCTCGGAGTCTTTGCGTTCAGGTCGAGCATATCAGTGGGTCTCCGCAACGGGCGTCGTCAGCGCAGTGGCCGCCGACGATTCGGCAAGCGGTGGTGCCGGCGCGAACGTGCCGAGCACGGCGGCAATCGGGATGATCATGAAACCGGCAGCGACGATGATCGCAATGGCCAGCGCCAGGCGACGCTTGAGCGGCTGTGCCGACGGTCGGGCCACGCCGAGTGTCCGCACGACGGCCCAGCTGCCGTGGTACAGGTGCAGACCGAGCGCCGCCATCGCCAGCACATAGAACGCCGCCATCAGCGGATTCGACAGCAGGATGCGCACGTTGTTGTACGGATCGAGGTGCGTGAAATCCGGATGCACCGCGCCGATGGTGAGTTGCAGCAGGTGCGCCACGATGAACACCAGAATCAGCACGCCGCCCCAGCGGATGGTGCGCGCGGCGAACGTGGTGACCTGCGGACGACGCTCGGCATACCCTTGCGGGCGCGCGGCGCGCGACAGCATGGTGAGCTGATACGCGGCAACCGCGTGGAGGACAACGGCGGCGATCAGGCCGACGCGAACCGCCCAGAGCAACGGCATGCTCGTGCGCAGCAGGAGCGCGTACTGCGCCATGGCGTCCTGCCCCTTGAACATGAGCAGATTGCCGGACATGTGGCCGATGACGAACAGGATCCCGATGATCCCGGTCACCGCCATCACGATCTTCTTGCCGATCGTGCTTTGCCAGAAACGCGAGAGTACGTACATAGGCGGGGGAAGAAGAAGAAACCGGCGCCCTCACCGTAGTGACAGCGCCGGTCCCGTCAGAGTCAGAGAGCGATTACGGACATCGGTTCGCGCACGGCCTGCGCCGAACGCTCGAGCGCGGCGCGCTCGTCGGCCGTGAGCTCGATCTCGAGGATCTGCTCAAGACCGTTGCGGCCCAACTTGCACGGGACACCAAGGTACAGCCCCGACAGGCCGTACTCGCCTTCGAGCCACGCGGCACACGGCAGGATGCGCTTGCGATCGTGCACGATCGCTTCGACCATCTCAACCGCACCGGCCGACGGCGCGTAATACGCCGATCCGGTCTTGAGATACTTCACGATCTCGGCGCCGCCGTCCCGTGCGCGCTGTACGATGGCGTCCAGCTGCTCGCGCGGCATGAGCTGCGTCACCGGAATGCCGCTCACCGTGGTGTACGAGATCAGCGGCACCATGGTGTCCCCGTGCCCACCAAGGACCATGGCCTGAATGTCGCGCACCGACACATCGAGGGCTTCGGCGATGAACGAGCGATACCGCGCGGTATCGAGCACGCCGGCCATGCCGATCACGCGCTCGCGCGGGAAGCCCGTGACCTGCTTGGCGACGTAGCACATCACGTCGAGCGGGTTGGACACCACGATCACGATCGCGTTCGGTGACGTCGCCTTGATCTGCTCCGACACCGACTTCACGATGCCGGCGTTCGTGTTCAGCAGGTCGTCACGCGACATCCCCGGCTTGCGGGCGATGCCGGCGGTGATCACCACAATGTCCGAACCAGCCGTTTCCTCGTAGCCGTTCGTCCCGATGACGCGCGTGTCGAACCCTTCGACCGGCGCCGATTCCCACTGATCGAGGCCCTTGCCCTGCGGAATGCCCTCGACGACGTCGACCATCACCACCGTGCGTCCCAGGGACTTTTCGGCGATGCGTTGCGCCGTCGTGGCGCCGACGTTGCCCGCGCCAACGACCGTGATCTTGTTGACCATGTTGTGCCGGTTCTCCGAACGGATGTCCGAGCGAAGTGGATGAGAGCAGAGAGCGACGCACCAGCAAACATGCTGTTAGGCAGTTACCCGCGCGCCGTTACTGCGAAGAGAGCAGCGAAGGCAACATAGATCGCTGCACGAAGCCGAGCAACACAACCGGTATCCACCTGTGGCCTCGCCCCCGCAGCGCAGAGCCGCGTCAGCCACCGACCTGGCTGAGCGCACGCAAGCCGCCGATCCGCATCTGCAGTAACTCATGTTCTTTGGGCTTCTCGGCCAGCGCCTGCCGGAAGAGCGGGGCTAGCGGTGTTCCGTTCCGGATGGCATCGCGAAGTAACACTTCGTGGTCGCCGAAGAGGCACGTGCGCAATCGGCCATCGGCGGTCAGTCGTACCCGGTTGCACCGTTCGCAGTACGTGTGCGTCATCGGGGTGATCACCCCCACCGTGCCCGCCGCTCCCGGATAGCGGTAGTAAACCGCCGGACCATTCCCCCGCGCCGGACCCGCATCGGGCTGCAAGGCATCGACCGCACGGATCCGCGCGAGGACCTCGTCCGTGGGGACGACGTGGTCGAAGGTCAGCTCGCGCAGTTCACCGACCGGCATGAGCTCGATGAAGCGCACGTGCCACGGATGGTCCCGCGTGAGCGCGGCGAAGTCGGCGATTTCGTCATCGTTGATGCCGCGCATCACGACCACGTTGATCTTGATGGGGCCGAGACCGGCGGCTTGCGCGGCCTGCGCCGCGGTGACGAGATCGAAGTGGAGATCACGCCGCGCGATCTGTACGACCCGATCGGGGCGCAGGGAGTCCGCACTGATGTTCACGCGATCCAGCCCCGCATCGGCGAGCTCGGCTGCCATCTGCGGCAGCTTCACGCCATTCGTGGAGAGGGCGATATCCTCGATCCCGGGGATCTCGCGCAGCATGCGCACCAGCGAGGGCAGCTGCGGCCGGATGGTAGGCTCGCCGCCGGTGATGCGGAGCCGCCGCAGCCCCAGCGGTGCCAGCTGCCGCACCACGTCCGCGATCTCTTCGTACCGCAGGATCTCAGACTTCGGGAGCCATGGCAGCCCCTCCAGCGGCATACAGTACTGGCATCGGAAATTACAGCGATCGGTGACGGAAATGCGGAGGTACTCGATTTTCCGCCCAAACTGATCGAGTGATTCGCCAAGAGCCGCACCGCTCTGGCTGGCATCGGCTGGTGCGCTCACGCGCTCCCCTGCGTCGGATCGATCCACGTGCGCTCCCCGCTCAGGTAATGCTCGCGCTTCCAGATGGGCACCCGTCGTTTGAGTGCCTCGATGACCTCGCGGGCACCGTCCATGGCCTGAGCCCGGTGCGCGTGCGAAGCCACGATGGCCACGCTCGCGTCACCGATCGTTAACGCCCCCGTGCGATGCTCCACCACGAGCCGCAGCCCGTGGATGCGCCCGCACGTCTCCAACGCGATGGCACGTAGCTCCGACTCAGCCATCGACTCATAGGCCTCATAGTCCATGCCGCTGACGGCACGGCCATCGTTGAGGTCGCGCACGGTGCCGAGGAAGAGTGACACGGCGCCGACCCCCGGCGCCTGCGCCACGGCCAGCAGCGCCGCCACGTCGATCGGTGCCGTCACGATCGCCACGTGAAGGACCCCGTGCTCCGTGCCGGACCCGCCGTGCTCGCCCACACTCGCGGTCATCATCAGCCTCCAGCCACGGGAGGAATCAACGCCACTTCGTCTCCCGCAACGACCGGCGTATCTCCGCGCACCCAAGTGCGATTCACCGCCACGAGCGGCTCCGCCGGGAGCCGCGCGCCACCTGGGAGCGTACGGATCACGCGCACGATGTCGTCGACCGCGCAGGGGGCCTCAATCGGCACATCCAGACGGCGTGTGCCGAAGGCGTCGGCGTACGAGGCGAACAGCAGGACGGGAATGCTCATAGTGCTGGAAAGGTAGCGTACGGCGCGCCGTCTGGATCGACCGTCACGCCAACGAAAACGCCCCGCGGGGCGGGGCGCTTACGACAGGCGACCAAGTAGCGGTCCCTACTCCTCGTTGTCGTCGTCCTCAAGCATGCTCTCGTCGACGCCGGCCACCATCGCACGCAACTCCTTGCTGGGCTTGAACACCGGCACCGGACGCGCGGACACCTCGACGGGCGACCCTGTGCGCGGGTTGCGGGCCATGCGGGTCTTGCGCTGCCGGATCTTGAAGGTGCCGAACCCCCGCACCTCAATGTTCTTCTGTTCCTGAAGGGCGTCCTTAATGGCGTCGAGGAACGCATCGACGACTCTGGCACAGTCCTTCTTGGAGATGGTCGGTCCGGCCGTCCGCGCGATACGCGCCGTGACGTTCTCAACCAGATCGGCTTTCGTCATAGGCTCTACCAAAATGTCCACGTGCCGGTCCTGATTCGGTGGAGCCCGGCACGCATCGAAGGTCAAGCGAAGACAGCGAACGTATGACCTTAGTGCTTATCAGTCAAGCGTTTGGGTGACTTGAGTGACGGCGGTTTCTGAGCGCCCCGAGAAACTGATCGAACAGGGGAACCGCATCATGCGGGCCCGGCGCCGCCTCGGGGTGATACTGGACCGCAAAGATCGGCAACGTCCGGTGGCGCAGCCCTTCGACCGTGCCATCGTTGAGATTGATGTGCGTGACGGCGAGATCCGGTGCGCCCTCCACGCCGTCGGCCGAGCCGACCACGGCAAAACCGTGGTTTTGCGACGTGATGAGCACCTTCCCCGTCGCCAGATCCTTGACGGGCTGGTTTCCGCCGCGGTGTCCGAACGGCATCTTGGCCGTCCGGGCGCCGAAGGAAAGGCCCAGCAGCTGATGACCCAGGCAGATGCCGAACATGGGCATCTCGCTGGCCGCGATCTCCCGGATAGCCGCAGGGGCATAGGTGACGGCGTCCGGATCACCAGGGCCGTTGGAGAGGAACACCCCGTCCGGATTCATGGCGAGCACGCGGTCGGCCGCGGTGTCGGACGGGACCACCGTTACGCGGCAATCGTGGGCCTCAAACAGACGCAGAATATTGCGCTTGATGCCGTAGTCGTACGCCACCACATGGTAGGTCGCATCGGGGCGCCCCCACGAGTACGCCTCACGCGTCGACACCACCGTAGCGAGGTCGAGCCCCTCCATGCTGGGACAGCCTTGGAGTACGGCCAGTGCCTCTGCTCCGGGCGTCTCCCCGAGGCCGATCACGCCACGCATGACGCCGACCGACCGCAGGTGCTTCGTGAGCCGCCGCGTATCCACTTCGGTGAGGATCGGTACCTGATGTTCGGCGAGCCACTCCGGAAGGCCGCCGGTGGCGCGCCAGTTGGAATAGGTCGGCGACAGCTCGCGCACCACGACCCCCGCCACCTGTGGGCGCGAGGATTCGGGGTCTTCCGTGTTGACGCCGTAATTGCCGATTTGCGGGGCCGTAAGCACGACGGTCTGGCCGCGGTAGGAGGGGTCGGTGAACACCTCCTGATAGCCGGTCATGTTGGTCGTGAACACCACTTCCGCCACGGTGGGCGTCGTCGTCCCGACCAGGCGGCCGAGAAAAAGGGTTCCGTCCTCGAGGAGGAGGAACCCTTTGGGAGGCAACGTGCTCACGCGTCGATTACGGCTGCTTGGCGGGCGCGGCCGGGGCCACCGGCTGCGGGGTCAGCGGGGCGGCAGGGGCCGCGCCACCGGCAGGAGCCGTCGGCGCCGCCGCCGGGGCGGCCAGCTTGTCGAGCACCGATGTCGGCGCGGTGGACCGCGACGACATCATCTGCAGGATGAACGCAAGACCGAGGAACACACCACCGCACCACCAGCTGGCCTTCGTGAGCAGGTTCCCGGCCTGTCGGGTGCCCATCACCGAGTCGGACGAAGAGCTGGCCCCGCCGAAGCTGGCCGCGAGCCCGCCGCCCTTACCGGACTGAAGGAGAACGGCCGCTGCGAGAATCAGCGCGTCGAGAATGAGCAGAGTGAGCAGGAACGTGTACATGTCACGAAGCCGGAATCGAGTGCGTTCAGAGATGCGCGAAAGGCGCGCCAGCCTTCTAACATGGCAGGGGGATTCTGCCGAGGCAAGTCCTTCCCTGCCCAACAGTTGCGCGAGGCCGGCAAGGTTGCCGACCTGAATCAGCTGCGGACGATGCTCGCCCAGCTGTCGGCGTCCAGCGACGCCCCGCCAACCAACAGCCCGTCAACCTCCGGCGCCGCCAGCAGCGTCGCCGCATTCCCGCGGTTGACGGAGCCACCGTACAGGATCGGCACACCGTTGCCCGCCCGCTCACCCAAGCGGCTGATGAGCGCCGAGCGCAGTACCCCGTGAATGGCGCTGGCGTCCTCGGGCGTCGCCGTCCGCCCGGTCCCGATCGCCCACACCGGCTCATAGGCCAGCATGATCGTGGCCGCCTGCGCGTCGTCGAGCTCCGCAAGTCCGGCCGCCAGCTGACGCTCAACCACCGACGCGGTCTGCCCCGCCTCACGTTCGGCCAGCGTTTCGCCCACGCACAGCATTGCCGTGAGCCGCGCCTGACACACCAGCGCCATTTTCTTGGTCGTCACGGCATCGGTCTCGCCAAATACGTGCCGACGCTCAGAGTGACCGACCAGGACCACACGAGCCCCGGCGTCCCGCGCCATCAGGACGGAATTCTCGCCGGTAAAGGCGCCCTGCGCTTCGGCGTGCACATTCTGCACGCCGACCCAGACGTCGGGACGCTCGCGCAGGCCATCGACCACGGTCGTGATCGTGATGGCCGACGGGAAGAACACCAGCGTGCGGTCGTTCATCTTCGGCGCCTGCGCCAGGAACCGCTGCAGAAACGCCCTCGCGTCGGTGGGGCCGTGATTGAGCTTCCAGTTGGCGGCAATGACCGGCTTATGATGCATGGGCGGTAGATGTCGGAATGAGTGGTGAAGGTACAGCGGGCGTGGATCAGCGTCGGTCGAGGGCAGACACGCCGGGCAGTGCTTTCCCCTCGAGGAACTCGAGTGATGCCCCGCCACCGGTCGACACATGAGACATCTGCGCCTCGAGACCGGCCTCCGCCACGGCAGCCGCCGAATCGCCGCCGCCGATGATGGTGGTGGCCCCGCGCCCCGTGGCGATCGCCATGGCATCGGCCACGGCGCGCGTCCCGACGTCAAACGGCGGCTTTTCAAAAACGCCCATCGGACCGTTCCAGAGGACCGTCCGCGCCGACTCAATCAAGGTGCGGTAGTGTGCGACCGTTGACGGCCCGATGTCGAACATCGCCTCGCCGGATGGGATCGCGTCACGAGCGACGGCGCGTGCCGCGCTGCCGGCGTCCATGGCCGGCGCGATCACCGCATCCACCGGCAGCACAAGCTTGTCCCCTGCCCGCGCGAGCAAGTCCGCCGCCATGACCAGACGATCGGGCTCGACCAACGAGGTCCCCGTTTCGAAGCCCATGGCGCGAAAGAAGGTGCACGCCATCGCACCGCCAATCAGCAAGTGGTCGACCTTTGGCAGCAGCGCTTCCACCACGTCAATCTTGCCCGAGATCTTGGAGCCGCCAAGAATCGCGACGAACGGCCGCTGCGGGGCGGCCAGAGCGCCGCCGAGATACGCCAGCTCCTTCTCCATCAAGAGCCCAGCCACCGCCGGCCGGCAGTACGTCGCGACGCCCGCCGTACTGGCGTGCGCACGATGCGCCGCGCCGAAGGCGTCGTTGACATACAGGTCGCCGAGCTCGGCCAGTTGCCGCGACAGCGCGTCGTCATTCGATTCCTCGCCCGGGAGAAAACGTGTGTTCTCCAGCAGCAGGACCTCGCCGACGGGCAGCGCGTGCGTGGCCGCGACGGCCGCGGCGCCCACGGTCTCGCCCAGAAAGTGCACCGGCCGCGGCAGCAGCTGGCTCAAGCGCGCCGCGACCGGCGCCAGCGAATACTTGGCCTCCGGCGCGCCCTTGGGACGACCGAAGTGCGCCAGCAGGACGACCTTCGCGCCGTGATCGAGCAGCGTCGTGATCGTCGGCAGTGCCGCCGCGATCCGCGTATCGTCGCCCACGGCACCCGTGGCATCGAGCGGGACGTTGAAATCGACACGGACAAGCGCGCGCTTGCCGGCAAGGTCAGCAGGAGAGAGATCGCGGATGGTGCGGGTCATCATGGCAAGAGAGGCGACGGGAGTGAGGCTTCAACAGGAACGTCCCACGCGGGACGGCCTCCTGTGCACGAGCCCCGGCACGCTGGTACCGGGGCTCGTGGACACACTGGCAGGCGGCTGCAGCGGACGCGGGGACGACTACAAACGCGCGCCGATGAAGCGTAGCAGATCCACACACCGCGACGAGTAGCCCCACTCGTTGTCGTACCAGCCGGAGATCTTTACCAGCGTCCCGTCGATGACGATCGTGCTGAGCGCGTCGAGCGTGCACGAGTGCGGATCACCCACGTAGTCGATGGACACAAGCGGCACTTCACTGTAGCCGAGCACGCCGGCCAGCGACGTCTCGGACGCGGCCTTGAACGCGGCGTTGACTTCTTCCTTCGTGACCTTGCGCTCGACCACGCACGTGAGGTCGGTGAGCGACACATCGGGCGTCGGCACGCGCACGGCGATCCCGTCAATCTTGCCCTTCACTTCCGGAATCACGAGTGACGTGGCCTTGGCGGCGCCCGTCGTGGTCGGAATCATCGACACCGCCGCCGCGCGCGCGCGGCGCAGGTCCTTGTGCGGCAGATCGAGGATGGACTGGTCGTTGGTGTAGCTGTGGATCGTGACCATCGAGCCGTGCACGAAGCCGAAGTTGTCACGGACCACCTTGACCATCGGCACGAGACAATTCGTCGTGCAGGAGGCGTTCGAGATGATGTGGTGCGCGGCGGGATCGTACTTGTCGCTGTTCACCCCCATCACGATCGTGATGTCCTCATTGGTCGCCGGGGCCGAGATGATGACTTTCTTCGCGCCAGCGTCCATATGCTTCTTCGCATCGGCCGCGACGGTGAACCGGCCGGTGGATTCGAGCACGATGTCGACGCCGAGGTCGCCCCACGGCAACTTGGACGGGTCACGCTCCGCGAGGATGCGGATCCGATCGCCGTCGATCGTAATGCCGTCGGCATCGTGCCCGACCTGGCCGTCGAAACGCCCATGCACCGAATCGTATTCGAAGAGGTGCGCCAGCGTGGCCGTATCGGTGAGGTCGTTGATGGCAACGAAGTCCAGGTCGGCGACGCCCTGCTGCTTTGCGGCACGCAGCACCTGGCGGCCGATGCGGCCGAAGCCGTTGATGCCTACGCGAATAGCCATTCGTGTCAGTTCCGGAGGAAGTCGTGGTCAGAAACGGCTCGGTCGCCCGGTTCGGGCGCCCGTCCAAAGGTCACGCAAGAAACGATGCGGGCACCCCCCTCGGCGAGTGCCTCGGCGGACGCGTTCAGGGTCGCCGCCGTGGTGATCACATCGTCCACCAGCACGAGGTGCGCCCCGCGGAGACGCGCCCGCGCGCCAACTGGCGACACGAACGCACTGGCAACGTTGGTCACCCTCTCGGACGGTGTCAACCGCACCTGCGACGACGTGTCGCGCCGGCGCATGAGTACGTCATTCCACACCGGCAGCCCCCATGCAGCCCCGAGCGCGACGGCGAGCTGTTCCGCCTGGTTGTAGCCCCGCGTGCGGTAGCGGTCGCGGGACAGCGGCACCGGCACCAGCGCGGTGCGCTCACTACGCACATCGTCCGGCCAGTCCAGCCGTGCCATGCGCGCCGCCATCGGCTGCGCAGCAGCGTGCCAGCCGTCGTACTTGAGGGCGTGCACGAGCGCGGTGCCCGTCCCTTCATCCATCCGGCAGTATGAGCGCACGGCGCGGATGGTGGGGAGCAGCCGCGGACACCAGCGGCATGGCGGAAGCCCACTGGACGGCTCAATCTCCGGCGGCGGCGGAAGGGCCACCGACAGCTGCGGTTGTCCGCAACGCCGGCACTGCGGCCACGGGAGCGGCACCAGCCGAGCGAGGCACAACCCACACACGACCCCACCAGCCTCGACGCGATGCGGTGCACCGCAAACTGCGCAGGCCGATGGCATCAACAACTCGACCGCTCCGCGAGCCATCCCCCGGAACAGGGCGCCGGTACGCGACACCGCGAGCCCGAAGCGCATCAGACCGGATCGGGGTGCGCCACCGGACGGGTGCCCAGCGCGGCCCACATCGCGTCGCGCGGAGCCGGCACGCCGAACCAGGATTCAAACGACGCCGCCCCCTGCTCCACCAGCATGCGCAGGCCGTCTTCCGCCCGATGCCCGGCGGCGCGGCACGCGAGCACCCACGGCGTCTCACCGTGGCGATACACGAGGTCGAACACGGCCGCACGGGGAGGCAACAGCTCCACCTCGACCGGCCAGCCGTCGTCCCGCAACCCGATCGGCGTGGCGTTGATCACGAGTCCGGCGTCCCGAAGCGCGTCCTTCGCCTCGTGTGTCGCCACGACACGCGCGTCGATCTCCAAGCGCTCGAGCAGTGCCACCGCACGGGAGGGTGTGCGAGCCACGATCGTGATGGCGCGGGCGCCCGCGTCGTGCAAGGCGACCAACGTGGCGGCCGCCGACCCACCTGCGCCGAACATGACGACCGGAAGTTCCGGCCACACCACCGGCGCGCGGCCGACCAGCGCGCCAAGCGCCGCCGCGGCGCCGGCCACGTCCGTGTTGTGTCCGACCAGCGTCCCCGCCTCGGTCCAGAACGTGTTGACGGCGCCGACGCGCTGCGCCACAGCCGTCGTCCACTGCACGCAGTCCATGGCGCGCTCTTTGTGGGGCAGCGTGATGTTCCCGGCCACCCGCTCGGCGGCGCACGCCGTGAGGAACGCTGCAACGTGCTCCGGTGCAATTTCCTGCCGCCGGTAGTGAACCGCACTGCCGATTTGCGCGAGCGCGGCGTTCTGAAAAACCGGTGAAAGGGAGTGCGCCACCGGCTGCCCGATGATCACCAGCGCCGAGGGTGGCGCGCTGGCGTGATCGGGAGCCCGCGCGGCACCCGGCGGGCCGTCAGGGGGCCAGTCGGCCACGCTCAGCCACGATACGGTCAAGGATTGCGCGGATCTCGTGCTCCAACTCGGCGTAGGTCGCGCGATACACGGCGAGGTCTCCACCGAAGGGATCACTGACCGGCCGCGGCGGTCCGCCTGCGTATTCGGTGAGGAGCCACGACCGCCCGCCGCCGCCGAGCGCCTCGACACGGTCGAGATGATGCGGTCCCATGGCGAGGATCAGTCGCGACCCCTCCACCAGCTCGCTGCCCAGCGCACGCGCGCGATGCTCACCGATGTCGATGCCATGTTCGAGGGCGACGAGCATCGCGCCGTCGGACGCCGGTGCGTCTGGCCAGGCGCTCGTGCCAGCGCTGCCGACCGTGAGATCTGGTATAGCACGGTCGGCGATCAGACGCCGCGCGATGGCCTCCGCGAGCGGGCTCCGACAGGTATTGCCTGTGCAGACGAAGAGCAGGTGCATATGAAGCGCGGGCCTCGTCGTTGTCAGGTGTCGCCAACCAGTCCCGGCACGCATTCGCGCAGCTGGACCGCCGTCAGGACACCGGGGCGGATCACACGGGGACGCCGGCCCGTACAGTCCACCACGGTTGATGAGCGCGACGGCGCCAGGCGGCCGCCGTCGAGCACGTGCAACAGCCCGCTATGAATCGCCTCAGGCCACTGGGAGACAATTTCTTCAGCGGTCATTGCTGGCGGAACCCCGGGCCGGTTGGCGCTGGTGCTGGTGATGGGATCCCCGTACGCCGCGAGCAGGCGTTGCAGCCCGGGGTGCGGCGTCCAGCGCACCGCCACGCCCCCTTCCGGACCGCGCAGCCGAGCCGACACGCGCTGGTCACCGCCCGGGAGGACGAGCGTGAGCGGACCGGGCCAGAAGCGGGCCGCCAGATCAGACGCGTAGGTATGCATGATCAACCCCAGCCGGGCGATTTGCGCCGGATCGTTGATCAGCAGCAGGAACGGCTTCCCCGGTGGGCGCCCCTTCAGCCGGACGAGTGCTTCGACCGACTCGTGATCGACCGCGGTGCCAAACCCGTACACCGTCTCGGTGGGATAGGCGAGCACACGCCGCGCCGACAGGTGAGCGAGGGCCTCGCGCAAGGCGGACTCCACCTCGACCGGCGACCAGAAGGGCACGGTGAGCGCATCGTGACGCATGGCGGCCGGCCGCTACTCCGGCAGCATGCTGAGGGCATCGGCACGCGCGAAGTCTGTTTCGTCGGTGATCTTCATCCCCCGCTCGCTGCCCCGCACCACAACGACCGGCAGGCCGAGCCGTTCCAGCAGGCCGGCGTCGTCGGTGGCACCGATCGCGTCGCGCCGCGCCGCGATGTGCGCCTGTTCGAGCATGACCCGGGGAAACGCCTGGGGCGTCTGCGCGCGCCACAAGCCAGTGCGGTCCACCGTCCGCACGATGCGACCGTCGGCATCGACTTCCTTGAGCGTGTCCACAACGGGCAACGCGGCGATAGCGCCGTGCCCCTTACGTGCTTCCGCGATCACGCGGTCAATGGTCGCGTCGGTGACGAGCGGGCGCGCCGCATCGTGCACGACCGCGATCGCCACCGATTCGGGTAGATCCTCGAGACCGTTCACGACGCTTTCATGCCGTTCGCGTCCGCCCACCGAGACGAGCAGCCGATCGACATCGCACTGAAACAGCCACGGCGGCGGATCGGCCGCGTAGGCTTTCGGCAGGACGACCACCACCAAGGCCACATCGGGACGCGCCATGAAGGTTTGCACGCTGTGCAGCAGCGCCGGTTTGCCGGCGATCCATCGGAACTGCTTGAGCTCCGTGCTCCCTGATCGCGATCCAGATCCACCGGCCACGATGACGACGCCCACGTCGCGCGTGACACCAGCCATGGGCCGGGACTCGTCGGACCGGGAGGCGACGACGGGCGGTGGAATCACACGCCGCGGAGGGACAGGTGCGTCAGTCATTTCGCATCCGCGCCGACGGTTTTTTGAAGGACATCGTTGAGGGTTCGCACCCCAACGAGGGTGATATCGCCGGACACCTTGCGCGGAATGGCCCGGTCCGAGAGATACGCCCGCGTCATGCCAAGCTTGGCGGCTTCGGCCAGTCGCCGTTCCACCTGCGACACGGGACGCACTTCACCGCCCAGACCGACTTCGCCGAGGAAGATCGCCTGCGCCGGTAGTGGTTTATCCACCACGCTCGACGCGATCGCGGCGACGATCGCGAGATCGACACTGGGCTCGCGTACGCGCATGCCGCCGACGACGTTGCAGAACACATCGAGCTGGGCGCACGAGAAACCGCCGCGCTTGTCGAGCACGGCCAGCAGCAGCGCCAATCGCCGAGTATCCAGGCCGTTGGCCACGCGCTGCGGCGTCCCGAAACCAGCCCGCGCGGCCAAGGCCTGCACCTCGACCAACACGGGCCGCGTCCCTTCCATCAGCGCACACACCGCGCTGCCGCTGGCCACGTCCCGCCGATCGCCCAGAAACAGCGCCGACGGATTCTCGACGGGAATGAGCCCCGTCTCGACCATGCGGAAGACGCCGATCTCGTCCACGGACCCGAAGCGGTTCTTGGTGGCGCGCAGCACGCGATGATCGAGCGTGCCGTCGCCCTCGAAATACAGCACCGTGTCCACGATGTGTTCGAGCGTCTTCGGACCCGCGATCCCGCCGCCTTTCGTCACGTGGCCGATCACGAACACGGCTGTGCCGGAATCCTTCGCGAAGCGCATCAGGCGCGCCGCGCACTCACGGACCTGTCCCACATTGCCGGGCGCTCCCTCGAGCAGTTCGGTGTGCACCGTCTGGATCGAGTCCACGATCAGCACGCTGATCCGGCGACCGTCAGCGGCGGGGTGCGCCGCGGTGGCGAGGATGGTTTCGAGCGATGTTTCGGTGAGCAGCGACACCGACGAGGCATCTTCCGCGAGGCGATCGGCACGTAGCCGCACCTGCAGCGCGCTTTCCTCACCGGACACGTACAGCGTGGCCAATCCGGCCGCTTCGAGCCGCGCGGCGACCTGCAGCAACAGCGTGCTCTTGCCGATGCCGGGTTCCCCGCCCACCAGTACCATGCTGCCGGGCACGATGCCGCCGCCGAGCACAAAATCGAACTCATTCAGGTGCGTCGTCCAGCGCGGGGTGTCCGCCGCGGTCACGCGGCCAAGTGTGACCGTGCTGCCCGCCACCCCGGCGACGCTGCGCGCGGCCGTACGCTTGCTGGTGGGGACGTTCGAGACGATCTCCTCACCGAGCGTGTTCCACGCGTCGCAGCCTTCGCAGCGCCCCGCCCACTTCGGACTCTCGGCCCCGCATTCCGCGCAGCGGTACACCGTCTTGGCCTTGGCCATCATGTGACCGTCAGAATGGCGTGCCACCGAAATCATCGGGCCCCTTCACCAAGCGTGGGCCACCGAAATCAGAGGGGGCCTGACGCGCGGAGAAGTTGTCGAACCGCGTGTACTGCTTGTGGAAGTACAGCCGCGCACTACCGATGGGGCCGTTTCGCTGCTTGCCAATGATGATCTCCGCCTTGCCTTCGAGATCGGGATCCTTCAAGCGACCGTTCTCGTCACGTTCGGCGTACACTTCCTGCCGGAAGATGAACATGATCACGTCAGCGTCCTGCTCGATGGCGCCCGATTCACGCAGGTCGGAGAGTTGCGGACGGCCCTTATCGTCGCCGGTACGCTGTTCCGGCGCACGCGAGAGCTGCGACAGTGCGACAACCGGCACGCCAAGCTCCTTCGCCAGTGCCTTCAGGCCACGGGAGATTTGCGAGACTTCCTGTTGACGGTTCTCGACGCCGGCGGGGCCGGTCATGAGCTGCAGGTAGTCCACGATGATGAGCCCCAGGTCGTGTTCCGACTTGAGCCGTCGCGCCTTGGCGCGCATCTCGAGAATGGTGATACCGGGGGTGTCGTCGATGAAGATGGGCGCATGGCTCAGGATACCGGCAGCCTGCGCCAGACGTGGCATCGATTCGTCGAGAGCCCGCCCCCCTTTACGCAGCGCCTGCGCATCGATCAGCGCCTCCGAGGCGAGCATACGCTGCACGAGCGACTCCTTGCTCATTTCGAGCGAGAAGAACGCCACCGGGACCTTGGCCGTGATGGCCGCATGCTGCGCGATATTGAGCGTGAACGCCGTCTTGCCCATCGACGGGCGTGCGGCGACGATCACGAGGTCCGCCGGCTGAAAACCCGACGTCATGAAATCGAGCTCGTTGAAACCGCTCGGCACGCCGGTGATCGCCGCCTCACGCTGGGCCAGCAGCTCCAGCTTCTCCATGGCCGGCCACAACAGCTCTTTGATGCGCGAGAACCCGGTCCGCTCTCTCGACTGCCCCAGCGAAAAAATGCGGGTTTCCGCCGAATCGAGCAGATCCGACGCCGGCAGGCGCCCTTCGAAGGCCTCCGACACGATCTCGGTGGAGACCTCGATCAGGCGCCGCAGCAGCGCGCGCTCCTTCACGATGCGTGCGTGGTACTCCACGTTCGCCACCGTGGGCACCGCATCCAGCAGGAACCCGAGGTACTCGCGACCACCGGCGTGCTCCAGCTCCCCGCGACGCTCGAGTTCATCGGCGAGCGTGAGCGGATCGACCACGCTGCCGCGCTCGGTGATCGAGACCATCGCGCGGAACAGCCGGCGATGTCCCTCGCGATAGAACATCGTGTCATCCACGTGCTCGGCGGCGCGCATAATCGCGTCGGCGTCGAGCAGCATGGCGCCCAGCACGGCCTGCTCGGCTTCCTCAGACCAGGGCGGCCGACGCTCCTTGAACGGGTCGCGCACAGCGGGTGCGGCGGTATTTGAAACGGCGAGGCTGGTCATGATCCGGGTTGGTCCGCGTGAGCGGCACGCGACGCGTCGAGAATGCGGCGGGCAAGCTTGACATCCTCCCACGTGGGGCGCTTCCACGCTTCGTTACGCAGCAGCGCTGCGGGATGATACGTGACGATGAGCGGGATCCCATGAGAGCGGTGCACGCGCCCGCGCAGTCCACCGATGCCGGTGGCGGTGTGCAGCAGCGTCTGCGCGGCCACGCGTCCAAGCGCGAGAATCACGCGGGGCCGCACGAGTTCGATCTGCCGCAGCAGGTACGGCTGACAGGCCGCGACCTCCTCGGGCAACGGGTCGCGAGTCCCCGGCGGACGATGCTTGAGGACGTTGCAGAGATAGACGTCGTCGCGCGTCAACTGAATCGCGCCAAGAATCTTCGTGAGCAACTGCCCCGCCTCGCCGATGAACGGCCGGCCGGACTCGTCCTCGTCGGCATCGGGTGCCTCGCCGATACACAGGAGTTCCGCCGACGCATTCCCCTCCCCCGGCACGGCGTGCTTCGCCGTGGCGTGCAAGCTGCATCGGTTGCAGCCGGCCACATGGCGCCCGAGAGCGTCCAGCGTTGGGAGCGCGGTGATGTCGCGGGCCGTTTCGGGTACGGTCAGCCGGTCGGCGTCAATTCCCGCGGGGAGATCCAACGCCGCCAACCACGCCGGCAGCGCTCGTGGCATTGCCTCGGCGCCTGTCACGTGAACCGTCGGGCGTGCAGCGTCCGGACTACGCGCCCCCGTCTCGGGCGTAGCACTGGAGGCGGACGGGATCGGTGCTGCGCCACGCGGCACCGGTTCGTTGGGGCGCGCGGCCCCTGCACCGCGTAGTGCTTCACGCCAGTCGGTCGACGCTCCGCGGTCGAAGCGCACCTCTGGCGTGGGCGGCGGGATGGCGGGGGCCGAGGGGGCCAACTGCCCGGCATCCATGTCGGGAGCGGCATCGGGCCACGGCGGCGACTCTCCGTGTAGCGCGGACGCGTCTACGTCGCGGTCAGCCCGCTGCGGCGACTTGGGGCGTGGCGGGGAACCCGCCGGAGTTGCGCCGCCGGCGGCACGGGGGGGCGCAACAGACTTCGCACCGATCAACGACAGCACCTCGTCAACGGCAAGACCGTCGAGCACGAGCTCAGATTCACCGAGCTCGCGTCGCTGCTCGAGATATCGGCGCAGGCGCTCCTTAGCGTCCACCGAGAACGTCCGCCACGCGATCGAGCACATGATCGGCGACCGCAGCCTTGCTGAGCAACGGCAGCGCTTCCTCGCCTCCGTCCGCCGAGATGATGGTCACGCGATTCGTGTCCACACCAAAACCCGCCCCCGGCTCGAGCGCATCATTCGCCACGACGAGGTCGAGCGCCTTGGCGGCGAGCTTGCGTTTCGCCTCGGCCCGCGCGTCGCCGGTCTCCAGGGCGAAACCCACCACGACGCACGACGGCGACCGCAGCGCGCGCGTCGTCACCAGCACGTCCGCCGTTTCGGTCAGCGCGAGCGCATCGGGCGCGCCCGCTTTCTTCAGCTTGCCGGACGCGGGGGTCGCGACGGTGAAATCAGCAGGGGCGGCGGCCATAATCAGGGCATCGGCTCCCGGCAGTGCGCGCGCCACGGCCTCCTGCATCTGCGCCGTGGTTTCCACGCGGACGACTGGAATGTCACGGGGAATCGGCACCTCGAGTGGCCCGGCGATCAGCGTGACCTCGGCGCCACGCCGCCACGCAGCCGCCGCCAGCGCGACCCCCATCTTTCCGCTACTGCGATTGGAAAGAAAGCGCACCGGATCGAGTGGTTCGCGCGTCGGCCCGGCTGTGACGACCACGCGACGGCCCGCCAGCGCCGCCCGCGGCTCGAGGAGCCGTGCGCAATGCGCCACGATCGTCTCGGGCTCCGGCATACGTCCGGGGCCGCTCCCCTCCCCCACCGCCAACGCCCCGTCATCCGGATCGAGCACGTGATAGCCGATCCCGCGAGCCGCCTCGGTATTGCGGACCACCTGCGCGTGCGCCCACATCCGGTCGTTCATGGCAGGCACGAGCAGCACAGGCGCCGTGGTGGCCAGCAGGCAGGCCGAGAGCAGATCATCGGCGTGCCCACCGACGGCACGCGCCAGAAAATCCGCGGTCGCAGGCGCTACCACGACCAACTGCGCGGCGCGCGCGAGCGCGATGTGATCGAGCGCGTGCCCTGGCGCGATCAACGCGGTGTGGACCGGTCGGCCGGTGAGTGCTTCAAAGGTGATCGCGCCGATAAACTCGGCGGCCGCCCGCGTGAGCACGACATCGACTTCGGCACCAGCCTGCGTGAGCAGTCGCGCCAGCCACGCGGCCTTATAGGACGCGATGCCACCGGTGACCCCGAGCAGAATGCGCTGACGGTCGAAGGGACGCACAGGAACAGTCGTGGGTGCGGTGGGGTGAGAAAAGTTGCCGCGCCGGGACGATCGTCACGGCGCGGCAGAGGGTCCAGCGAGGTACGTGACCTCAGGCCGGACGGCGACGCGGCACGACGCGATACTCGATCTCACCGTGCGCCAACTCTTCGAGCGCGCGCGTCGTGAGCTTCTTCTCATGCGCCGAGCGGTCGCGCGGGAACTCGTTGAGCACGCGCGCAAACTTGGCCGCGATCAGCACGCTCAAATACTTGTTGGCCGCGTGCTTCGACACGTCGGACGGAGTGAAAACCTGCATGCGTCAGTCGCCCTGGCTGTAAACGTGAATTTCCTGTTCGAGCTGCGCAATGAGCGCCTCGACCTGAGCCTCGACCTCGTGAACGCGATCGTGGCGGAGTCCCTCGGCATCGATAATGGCGCTGACCTGATCCACCGCACGTTCGAGGTCGTCGTTCACCACCACGTAATGATACCGTCCCACTTCACCGAGTTCCGCGCGCGCATTCCGGAGCCGTACCAGCAACCGCTCGCGGCTCTCGCTCTTCCGAGACGATAGCCGCGATTTGAGCACCTCACCGGACGGCGGCAACACGAAGATCAGCACGGTCTCGGGAAACGCCGCGTGAAACTGTCGTGCCCCCTGCACATCGATGTCCATCAGCACATGCTGCCCTGCGTCCAGCACCCGACGGACTTCCGACCGCAGTGTCCCGTAGCAATTGCCATGCACTTCGGCCCACTCTGCGAATTCCCCGGCATCGCGCGCCGCAAGGAACGTGTCATGGGCCACAAACTGATAATCGCGCCCATCCACCTCACCGTCCCGGGGCACTCTCGTCGTACAACTTACAGAATAACCCACATCGGCCCGCCGCTCCAGCACGCGACGCGCAATCGTGGTCTTCCCGACCCCAGAAGGGGCGGACAAAATGACCGGAAACGGGTTCATTCGAGATTCTCAACCTGTTCGCGGATGCGTTCCAGCTCCTCCTTCACGCCAACCACGTCGTGCAGGATAGTGGCGTCGGCCGCCTTGCTGCCGGTGGTGTTTGCCTCCCGGAGCATTTCCTGTAACAGGAAGCCGAGCCGCTTCCCGACGGGCTCCCCGTCCACGCCGCCGAGCACGCTCTGGAAGGCGGTGATGTGTGAGCGGAACCGGTCCAGTTCCTCACTGACGTCCATCCGATCGGCCAGAATGGCGATCTCCTGCGCGAGCCGCACTTCATCGACCGCCAGCCCCTCGGCGAGTTCACGAACGGCGGCGCGCAGCCGGTCCCGCTGCGCCACGAGGCGCTCGGGCGCCCGCGCGGCGATGCGCTGGAGCGCCTCGGCGACCAAGTCCAGTCGCTCCTGCAGCACGGCGACCAGCCGAACCCCTTCGTCGTGGCGGGCCCGGTTCAGCGCATCGAGCGCGCGATCCAAGATCGGAACGAGCTCGAGTACCGTGCCGGTGTCGTCGTCCTCGCGCGGGGCCGCCATGACGTCGGGCATGCGGAGCACCGTCGCCAGATCTACGCCGCCCACGAGCCCGTGCCGGTCATGCAAGGCCCGCAATTGCGCCACGACCGCAGCGAAACGGTCGTCGTCGATCGACACTGCCTGCGACGCGAGGCGCTCCGTGCGCACGGACAGCGTCACGTGCCCCCGGCTGACTTTCAGCCGCATCGCCTCGCGTACCTCTGACTCCCAGCGCCCGAACGCCCCGGGCAGCTTGATACTCGGCGAAAAAAACCGGTGGTTCACCGTGCGCACTTCGACGAGCACCCGCGCGGTGCCGACCGTCCCCTCTGCCTGGCCGAAGCCCGTCATCGATCGAATCATGTGACGGGCAATGAAACGCGACCGGCGGAGTGCGTCAACCGCATCAGTTCCAGAACTCCCAGCGCACACCGTACATCTGGACCGCCGGCGGCATCGTGATGCCCCGAATCTGCTCGTACGAACCGCCGGTCAGGTTGCGGTACTGGTAAAAGAGCGTGGCCTGCTGAATACGCAACTCCAGCAGCCCCGTGATCACCTGCGCCTCCTCGGTGATACGAACCACCGGCGTGCCCGTGCCCTCTTCGGCGCCATAGAAGAACGGGATACCACCACGCACGTCGTGCCAGAGACGGAGATTGATGGAGAACTGTCCCTTCGGAAACCGCTTGCGCCAATCACTGATCAGGGCCAGCTCGGTGCGCACATGCAGTTGCGCGCGATTGTACTGCGACGCGTCCCAGCGGATCGCCTGCACGTCGAGGCGCACGTCCTTGTAGAGCTGTCCGCCCGCCGAGGCGAGGACGCCCTGCGCTGCTGTCGCGGAGAGCAACACCGGTGCTGTGCGTATGATCACCGGCGACTGAAACTGGCTCGCGTCGTCACGGATGATGCCGCCGCCGACCCAGAGTCGCCGATAGCGAAGCGCGGCCTCGGCGCGCACCGTGGCGCCGCGATCCCGCCCGGTGGCAGAATCCGGATTGCGGGTCGTGCGTGCCGCCGTGAGCACGAGCCACGAGAAGGGCTGTGCGCGGGCGAACAGATCGACGCGCTGCGTGGAGTCGACGCCGTTCCGTTCGGCGAAGGTGCCAATCGCATACCGCGCACTCCCTACGCGCGCGCGCAGCGCGGGCGCATGCATGCTCACCCCCTCGATGGCACGCACGCGATCCGTGACGGACAGCGACCAGCGGCGACCACGATAACCGGCCGCCACGAGCTGTTGGGTACGGCCGCGGATCGTATCGGTTGCGGCCACCGCACCGGTGTCGCTTTCGATGGCGTCGTCGCCGGTCCCGTCAACGCCGATCCCCTCAAGCCGCGTGCGTACCGTACCGACGATGAGCTGCGACCACAGCCCCTGCAGCGTATCACCATACCCGACGCGCAGGTACGCATCGCGACGGGATCCCGTGTATGCGAGCAGGTCGGTGAAACCCTCCCGCGCGCTGTGCGGATCACGCTCGCGGCTCACCGAATTGGCGAAGACATCCACGCTCAGCCGACGTCGCGACCAGCCGATCCGCGCCATGAACCCCTGCACCGACCCGTCGCCACGGCCACCAGAACCGGAGGCACCGGTGACAGCATTCACGCGGCCACTCTGCGTGGCAACCTGCTGGCCCCCGAGCTGCAGCAGCATCCCGTTGCGCCAGCGGCGCGCGAACAGACCGCGAAAGGCGTTCGTGTTCAGGTCGCCGGTGAAGATGTCGGCGCGCGTGTACGCCGTGGTCCGTTCGACGGTCCAGCTTCGCATCCACACGCGCACCTCGCCAGCGGCGCGCTCGACGACGATCTCGTCCAGCGTCCACAACGCGATGTCGGTCAGATCGAGTGAGCCGCCGTTGCGGGGCTCGATCGCATCGAGTTCCACGCCGTCCAGAAAGAGCCGGAGCCGGGCGGGATCACCCGCAAACACCGCCGCGTGAACCCCCGCCACCCAGCCACTGCGGTACGTGGTCACGCCGGGAATACGGTCCAGCAGATCCACCAGATTCACGGCGCCCGACGACAGGATCTCCGCCCGCGACCACCGCAGCCGCGGCACCGTCTCGAAATCGCCAGGCTGTTCGAAACGCGCGATCGGCGCCTTGATGGTATCGGCGGCGATGAGACGCGCCAGACTGTCCGTCCGCGCCGACTCGCGCGCGAAGACCGCGGAGTCGCTCGCCACGGTCCGCTTCGTCGTCGTGTCACCGGCAACCGGCGCACGCGCTGGTGCCGGCACCGTGACCGGGACCCGCACCGGAATCGTGTCCTTGCGAGCCGAATCCGGACGCACCTGCGCCGCGAGCGCGTCCGGCGCCGACATGATCGCCAGCACCGCCGCGATCATTCCCCACTGGCCACGCATCACTGTCGCGCGCGCGCCCGTGCGATTTCAACGAACGTGCCGACTGGCGTTCCCGTGGGTCCCTTGGGAATCCAGCCCAGATCGGTCTGCGAATACGCCGTGCCCGCAATGTCGAGGTGCACCCACGGATACCCGTCCACGAACTCCTGCAGAAAGAGGGCGGCCGTGATCGAGCCGGCCGCGCGGCCACCGGTGTTCTTCAGATCAGCGACGTCGGACTTGATCTGCTCCTTGTACTCATCCCACAGCGGCATCGGCCACCCGGGTTCGCCGGCCGCCTTACCGGCCGCGAGTACCTCATCCACCGCCGACTGCTGCGCGCCGAACACACCGACCGCGTTATGTCCGAGGCCGATCACGATCGCACCCGTGAGCGTGGCCGCATCGATCGCGAGCGCGGGATTGAAACGCTTCGCGAATACCAGCAGATCAGCCAGTACCAGCCGCCCCTCGGCGTCGGTGTTGATGATCTCGATGGTTTTGCCGTTGGAGGCGCGGACGACGTCGCCGGGCTTCACGGCGGTACCCGAAGGCATGTTCGTGGTCGACCCGATGATGCCCACCACGTTGATCGGGAGCTTGAGACGGCCGATCGCTTCCATCGCGCCCATCACCCCGGCAGCGCCCATCATGTCGAACTTCATCCACTCCATTTCGGGGGCGGGCTTGATCGAAATACCGCCGGTGTCGAAGCACAGCCCCTTGCCGATCAGCACCACCGGTTGCTGATCCGGCGCGCCACCGCGGTGCTCAAGTGCCACCAGTCGCGGCTCCTCCGGCGTCCCCTGCGCCACGCAAAGAAACGAGCCCATGTGCTCGGCTTCCATTTCGGCGCGTCCAAGCACGGTGATCGTCATGCCATGGCGCGCCGCGATCTCGCGGCCCACTTCGACGAAGGTCTCCGGCGTGCAGACATTCCCCGGCATCTGTCCGAGGCGCTTCGCGATAGCCTGCCCCTCGGCCACCGCCACACCGGCCGCAAACGCCTCGCGGACCGCGTCCGTATCGGCACCGAGCACGGTGACGGATTCGAGGCGTGCCCGCCGCTCCCGTTCCGCAGGTTGCGTCTGCAGATCCGGATACGACCACGAGCCAGCAGCGGCGCCAAGCGCGAGCCCTTCAATCGCGTCCGCGTCGGCGTCGGGCAGCATGATATGCATCGCACCCGTGCCGATCTTGCCGGCCTGACGGGCCGCGATCGCCGCCGCGCGGCGCGCGCCCGCGCGCGACAGCGGAGCGCTGCCCCGTCCGACCAGCAGGACGCGCTGCGCGCCAGTGTCCCCGCCGACGAAGAGCATCGTTTCGTCGCGCATCCCGCGGAAGTCGCGACGGGTGATCGACCGCGCAATGGCTCCGCCGAGCGCCGTGTCGATGTCACGGAGTGCCGGATCGAGGGTCGGGTCCTGCGGCATGACGATTGACAAAAGCGGTGAATCCACCGCGGCGGGCGAGGCGTGGCTGAGCTGGATCGCGAAAGGCATGGGACACATTCGGCGCTAGAGGAAACGTCGGCGGCACGCGGTCATGAACGCTGACCACCTGGCGCACCACAGGTGAAGCTAGGCGCCGGACGTCAGGCCGGGCAAGCGACGACCGCCGTAACGCGTGACGCCCGACCTCCGAGGGGAGGCCGGGCGTCGTGCGTGCTTGAAAAGAAACTGGGGCGGTAGGAGTCGAACCTACAACCGCTCGATTAACAGTCGAGTGCTCTGCCATTGAGCTACACCCCATCGGAGTCACACCACCCTCCGCATCAACAGCGCGTACCCCGCGTATTCTAACCCCGCTGACTACGCGCGCCAGCGCCATCCCGTTGTCGCACCGTCCGACAGATATCCATCTCAACGGTGGTGCTCTGATGCCCAGACCGGGGGTCGAACCCGGAAACCCTTGCGAGTGGGGGATTTTGAGTCCCCTGCGTCTGCCAGTTCCGCCATCTGGGCCACGATCCACCGCGACCACATCGCGGAGGAAGAACAAGTGTACACGAACGACGAAGGCGACGCCACGGGGCGCCGCGTTCACCCCGCCGGCGGTACCTCACCACGACGCCGCATGCCGCGACCATCGGTCCCGGGCGACGCGGAGTCCACTCCCCCCATCCGTCGCCGTTGCAGCTCCTGCATTCCCCGCCGCAATTCGTCCTGCAGACCGAAATAACGGGCGCGCTGCACCGGACTGAGAAACTTTGCCAGCTCCCGTTGCTCCGATTCGAGCAGGTCGAGCTTGCGGCGCTCAAGCCGTGGTAGCTGATCAAGCAGATCAGCCACTTTGGTCTCGTCGGCCTGCTCTCTCGCAACGAGTTCGCGTCGAAGCGCCATCCGAGTGGTCAGCTCATCCCGACGCAGCGCGCGTCGAGCCTCCTCGGTGCGCGACGCGACGTCGCGGAGTTTCAGATGTTGCTCGTCCGTCAATCGCAGGCGTTGCTTGACGATGGCATCCACCCGCTCGTGGAAGCGCCGCTCCAGCACCTCCCGCTCGCGCTCGATCCGGCGCGCGTCTCCGCGCATTTCCCCGACGCGCGGCGGCCCCCCCTGCGCACGGCTGACCAACGGCATGACGCCCAGCACCGCCCAGCCAAGGACCAGCAGACTGCGGTAGCGCATCGGTCTCATCGTGACGTACCTCCTGGAGTGGATACCACGGGGAGCGTCGGCAAGGGCTCGGTCGAACTCGCACCATCCCACTGCTCGAGACGGTCGAGCATGCGCTCCAATTCCGCCGTCGAGTAGTCGCCAAGATCGCCGTACGACACCGAGACACGTGCGCGTGCCCCTCCGGTCCCGTTCGGGGCACGGGACGCCACGATTTCCGGTGTCGATCGGCGATCGCTTGACGACTGTGGCGCGCGCGCCAACGCGCTTTCGGCGACCTCAGCGAGCTGCGCCGGACCGGATCGGCCGGCCACGAGATTCCGGGGCATCTGACGGGTGACGACCAGCGACGCGCCGCCGACCACCATCACGCCGAGGGCCGCCGCCACTTGCCACACCGACGCCGACCACCGGGTCGGACGCCGTACGCCGGCAGGCGCCCGCTCGAGACGCAACGTCGGCGCCGACGCCGGCAGCGCGGCCACGATACGCGCCACATCGATGGTGACCCGGTGCGACGGCAGCGCTCGTGCGCGCCGCAGGAGTTGGGCGTCGTCCCGACACGGGGCGCACGTCCGCAGGTGCGCTTCGACCGCGGCAGACTCCACCTCGCTCAGCGTGGCGGCCACCAGATCGGGCAACAGGTCCTGATACTCCGGGCTTCGGCACTCAGTCATGGAGAAACTCCTTCACGGCACGCATCGCGTTGTGGTAGTGCACCCGCGCAGACCCCTCGGTGCTATCGAGAATCTCCGCGATCTCCTTGTAGCTTCGCCCTTCCTGCACGCGCAGCATGAACACCTCCCGCTGCAGCCGTGTCAGCCTGCCCAGCGCTGTCGCGAGCCGCTGGGCGGCCTCGTCAGCCACCAGCGTATCCAAGGCATCGTACCCGGATGCCGCATGGGTGTCATCGATATCGACGATGCGTCCCTTCCTCGCACTCGACCGCCGGCGGTCGATGACCAGCCGACGCTCGATCGTAAAGAGCCACGTGCGCAGCGAACTGTCCGCGCGGAAGGACGACATGGCCGCGAAGGCGCGCACGAACGTGTCCTGCACGAGTTCTTCCACGTCGTCTTCGACGCCGAGTCGTCCGGCAAAGCGCGCCAGCGCACCCGCGTGCCGTTCCACGATCGCCGTGGCAGCCCGCTGGTCACCCGCCTTCCACTGGTCAATGAGGGCGCCGTCAAGCGCCGCATCATCCTGCTGTTCGGCACGGATCATACGCTCCGAACGGTTGGACGCGACCCGTCGCTTATTGTTAAGGGGCCGCCCGGGGAGCACCACGGGGTACACGGGCCGACGGGCACGGCCGTGGGGCGGGCCGAGGGCGAGCGTCGTCTCACGACCGGAGGAGATCAGGCGTGCACATTCCCGACATCATCGCGCATCGCGGCGCTTCGCGCGAGTGCCGCGAAAACACGCTGGCGGCATTCGCATTGGCCATCGAGCAGGGCGCCGACGGCATCGAACTCGACGTGCACGGCTCCGCCGACGGCCATCTGGTCGTCCACCACGATCCCATGGTCCGCCACGCGGCCGGAGAAGGCGACCGCCCGCGCGCCATCCGCGAGATGACGCTCGACGAGATTCGCCTCGTTCGGCTCGACGGCGGACATCCCCTGCCGTTGCTGTCAGACGTATTCGATCTCGTCGCGGGTCGCGTGACGCTCTACGTGGAGGTGAAGGCGGCCGCGGTGGAGCGCGCGGTGGCGGCACTGCTGGACCGGTATCCGGACACGCGCGCGGCCGTGCACGCCTTCGATCATCGCATTCCGGTCGCGGTACGCGCCCTTCGCCCGGGTACGCCGATCGGGGTGCTCTCGGACCTGTACCCGATCGACCTGTCCGCCCTGCTCCGACCTGCGGCCCCCACGGCGCTGTGGCAGCATGCGCTGCTTATCGACCACGCGCTGGTGCGCACCGCACACGCCGACGGGGTCCAGGTGATCGCGTGGACCGAGAACGATCCCGCGCATGCGCGCACGCTGGCCTCGTGGGGCGTGGACGGCCTCTGCACCGACGTGCCGGCTGTGCTGCGGGCCGCCTTCGCTCACGGGTGAAGGCCGGCCCCCGTTCCTGGGACGCGTTGGGGTTAGCTGCGGGGGTCCGCCGCAGAAGCGGTCGCAGCAGCGGTCGCAGAAGCGGTCGCAGGAGCGGTCGCAGGAGCGGTCGGGCTGGTTGCCGGTGCCGGCGTCGGTTCGCCGGCCGCGTGCATGGTGCGCGCGGCGGCGAGCTCGGCCTCGAGGCGGCGCGCGTCGGCCTCCAACGCGCGCAGTGTCATGAGGAGCCGCTCGCGCACGTCGGCGGCCAACTCGCCGCCGGCTTCGACCGCACGAAACACCGCGTACCCCAGGGCTTCGGCCGCTTTGTCGGCTTGTTCGCGTGCCCGATAGGCGTCGAGCCGCAGCTTGCCCTCGTCGAACACGTCCTGCGCGGCCTTCCCGGCCTTGTCGATCCCCTGCTTGACCTTGTTCCAGAGCGCCATGACGACATCCTCCGCTGCGAGTGATTGGCTATGGGGAGACTACGTGGGCGGCGTGCGGGAAGTTACGCGCCGGAACGCACGAAGCCCCCGCGTTGAGCGGGGGCTTCGTGTGCCAACAGGGTACAGCGATCAGGCTTCGACCGTCTCTTCGCTCGTGATTTCGACGAACTCGACCGGGAGGACACTGATTTTGTACTTTTTCTTGTTATGGTGCTGGAACTGCACGACGCCATCGACCAGCGAGTAGATCGTGTAGTCCGTGCCCATGCCGACATTGCTGCCGGGATGCCACTTCGTGCCGCACTGGCGGGCGATGATGTTGCCGGCCGTCACGAACTCACCACCGAACTTCTTGATGCCGCGGTACTTCGGATTCGAAGTACGGCCGTTGCGTGATGAGCCGACGCCTTTCTTATGTGCCATATCTCGTAACTCCTAAGAGGAAGCGTGCCGGAGCGGCACGCCGCCGGCGATCAGCCGAGGGTGATTTCGTTGATGCGGACTTCGGTAAACTTCTGCCGGTGACCCTGCTTGCGGGCGTAGTTCTTCCGGCGCTTGAACTTGAAGACGATGATCTTGTCATCGAGGCCGTGCTTCACGATCTCGCCGGTGACCTTGGCCCCGCTGAGCGTAGGCACGCCCATGCGGACACCGCTGCCGTCATTGCCGATAAGGACGTCGTTGAACTCGACGGCCGTGCCGGCCTCGCCCAGCAGCGAGGGAATCCTGAGGGACTTGCCCGGCTCGGCACGGAACTGCTTGCCGCCGGTGCGAATGATCGCGTAGCTCATGGCTCTATCTGTTAAATCGTATTCTGCAGGCTTCAAACGTAGCCTAGAAGCTTACCCGGCTTCGCTTTAGCTGTCAAGCGCCAGAGACCAGCCTCAGGCGCCAGTGGGAACGGTTGTGATCGAACGTGTTTCAGGCCAACGCGTACTGCTGGGTGACATCCCGCTGGGCACCCCGCATTACCAATTTCATCTCATCGGGGCGCAGCAGCGGATCGTCGCGCAACTCGAGCGGAAAACCGGCCAGCTTTTCCAGTCGTTTCACGAAGTCGTGCTCCTGCTCCAAGACGTGCAACGCTACCTCCGGGTGCAGCCGCAGAATGACCGGCTCGCGCCGCCCTTCCGCTGCCATCCGTCGCACCGCACGCTCCGTCCGGCGAACGATCGTCTCCGGAGTGAACACGCGGCCCGTCCCACTGCAGGTCGGACACGACTCGGTCATGCTCTGCCAATGACTCTGCCGCACGCGCTGGCGGGTCATCTCCACGAGTCCGAGGTCCGAGACCGCGTGGGCCTTGGTTCGCGCCCGATCACGCCCGAGGTGGGTGCGCAGCTCGTGAATCACTTTGTCGCGATTCCCCTGCGTTTCCATGTCGATGAAATCGCAGACGATGATGCCGCCGACGTCCCGCAGCCGCAGCTGACGGGCGATTTCGCGGGCGGCCTCGGTGTTCGTCTTGAGAATCGTCTTTTCGGGGTCGCGCTTGCCCGTTCCGGTGAACCGGCCCGAATTGACGTCGATCGAGACCAGCGCCTCCGTCGGTTCGATGATCAGGTACCCGCCGCTCGGCAAGTCGCACCGGCGCTTGAACAGATCACGGATTTCGGTCTCGATGTCCGCCTTGTCGAACAGTGGCACCGTGTCTTCGTAGAGCTTCACGCGCTCCACCAGCTCGGGGGCGATGCCGGTGAGATACTCGGTGATCTCGTTGAACACCTGACGCGAGTCGACCGTCACCCCTTCGACCTTGGCGCTGAACAGATCACGCACGAGTCCGCGCGTCACGTTCGTCTCGCGATGGACGAGTGCCGGCGCCCGCGTGAACTGCGTTTTGCGCTTGATGCGCTTCCAGTTGTTGATCAGCGTGTTGAGCTCGCGCTCGAACGTCTCGCGGGTCGCGTCTTCCGACACGGTCCGGATGATCACGCCGCCGACATCCTCCGGGAGCATCTCGGAGACCATCGCGCGCAACCGCTGCCGCTCCGAGCGCTCGTCGATTTTCCGGCTCACACCGACCTTGGACGCGAACGGCATGTACACCAGAAAGCGCCCCGCCAGCGAGACTTGCGCGGTGACACGCGGCCCCTTCGTCGAAATGGGCTCTTTGGTGATCTGCACCAGGATGTCCTGCCCACGCTTGAGCAGATCCTGGATCGGTCGGACCTCGCGGCGGCCGCGGCGACCGCCGCCAGCGCTGCCGTTCGCGGCGTCGTCCCCCGCCTCGTCCTCGTCGTCGTCTTCATCATCGGACACCGGCGCGTCCTCCACCACCACGTCAGCGGCATGGAGGAACGCGGACTTCTCGGTTCCGATGTTCACGAAGGCAGCCTGAATGCCGGGGAGCACCGCCTCGACCTTGCCCAGATACACGTCGCCAACCATGCGACGCGCGTCGGGCCGATCGACCAGCAACTCCACCAACTGGCCGTCCTCGAGAATGGCGACGCGCGTCTCACGCGGCGTCGCGTTCACCAGGATCTCTCGCTTCATTATGACGTGCCGCGCGCCTCGGCGGTGGCGACTCCACTGGACCGATGCGGCGACGAACACGGTGATCGAACAGGGACTGCCCGAGCGCGCCACTGGGCGGCGACACGGACGACGTCACGGGGCTCCCCCAGCCAGCACAACTGATCGGTCGGGCGAGTCGCGCCCGAAACCGCGGACCGTCCCGCGCTCAGTAAGCGGCGGGAGGCGCAGGCCTCAGGACAAACGCGATCACCCGCGATCGACACACAGGGCGTGTCGTGCGGTGGGACGTGTGGTGGGCGTCGGATGGCTGCGCGCTGGCGCCGATCCGCCCCCACCACGAACGCAAACGGCCCGTGAGTCGCATGGGCCGCCGGCGCCGAAAGCGACGGCTACGGAAACTGCGGGGTCCTGCCAAAACGGACTACACCTGAAGCATACACGGGACCGAACGTCCCCCGCAATCGTTCCGCGCCGTCCGTTTCGACGGCTCAGTCCATCAGACCCTTCAGGAGATGCCGCGCGATGACCATCCGCTGGATCTCGCTCGTGCCCTCGCCGATCTCGCAGATCTTGGCGTCGCGCATGAACCGCTCGACCGGGTAGTCCTTCGTATACCCGTATCCGCCATGGACCTGGATCGCCTTGATCGTGGCGCGCATGGCGAGCTCGGAACAGAAGAGCTTGGCCATGGCCGCCTCCTTGCCGAAGGGCTTGCCCTGCTGAGCCAGCCAGGCCGCGTGGTACACGAGGTGGCGCCCCGCCTCGATCTCCGTGGCCATGTCGGAGAGCTGGAACTGCACCCCCTGGAACGTCGCGATGGCGGCACCGAACTGCTTCCGCACCGAGGCGTACTTGAGGGACTCTTCGAGCGCGCCCTGCGCAATACCGATCGACAGGGACGCGATCCCGATCCGGCCGGCATCGAGGGTCTTCATGAAATTCACGAACCCGAGCCCTTCCGTCCCCAACAGATTCTCGGCCGGGACCTCCACATTGTCGAACAACAGCTCCCGGGTGTCCGACGCGCGCCAGCCGAGCTTGTTCTCTTTCTTGCCCGACGTGAAGCCCTTCATGGGCTTCAGCGAGTCGTCATGGCCGACGCCAAGCACGCGACACCGCTCGAGATCGCAGCTCTCCTTATTCAGGATGAACGACGAAATGCCCTTGGTGCCCTTGGACGGATCGGTCACCGCCGTCACGACGAAGACTTCGCCGATACCGGCGTGCGTGATGAACCGCTTGGAGCCGTTCAGCAGGTAGTAGCCATCCTTCTTCTCGGCCGTGGTGCGCGTGCCACCGGCATCGCTGCCGGCATTTTCCTCGGTGAGTCCGAAGCCGCCGAGCACCTTGCCGCTCGCCAGCAGCGGCACGTACCGCGCGATCTGCGCCTCGGTGCCGAAGTTCACGATCGGCGAGGTCCCGAGCGTGGTGTGGGCGCTGATCGTGATGGAGTGCGACGCGCAGACTTTCGCGAGCTCTTCGATCGCGATCATGAAGCTGATGGTGTCGAATCCGGCACCTCCCATCTCTTCAGACCACGGGATGCCAAGCAGCCCCAGCTCGCCCATGGCCTTCACATTCTCCCAGGGGAAGGAGGAGTCTTCGTCGTGTTGTGACGCGACGGGAGCGACCTGGTCACGCGCAAAGCTGCGCACCATGTCACGAACCGCGAGGTGCTGTTCGTTGAAGTAGAGACTGTCATCCATGGGAAGACTTCACGGTCAGAACGGACGTGGGCAGGACTGATTGCGGACAGCGGGTGATGCCGCAACAGGCGGGAGCACTCCAGTGATGCCAAGGCAGCGATCGCAGGCATCACACGGTGAGTGAACTTCG